>CAUZEG010000144.1:0-11272 GCA_963578775.1 Myxococcales bacterium | reverse complement strand
CGATCTCAGCGGCATACCCGCCGACATCAACGATGGTGACGCCGACACCCAGCTCAGCGAGGCCCAGGTCGACGCATTCGCCGACAACAACGGCTATGCACTCGACGCCGATCTCGTCGCACTCGCCAAAAGCGGCGCATGGGCCGATATCAGCGGCATACCCGCTGACATCGCCGACGGTGACGCCGACACGGATACCGTCGGAGCCCTGGATTGTAGCGACGGTCAGGTACCGGAATGGGACGGCAGCTCCTGGACCTGTGGTGCCGGTAGTCTATGGACCGATGGAGGCACCTATCTGGCCGCCAGTAACGCGCCCCAGGTAGTGGTCGCCAACAACGGCAGGGTTGGAATTGGTACCAGTGTACCCGAAGCCGATCTGCACATCGAAAGTGCGGCCGACCCCTATATTAAACTGAAGCGAACCGATACCCCCACAAACTGGAATATCATAGCGCACTCCACGCCAAGCTACCTCGCCTTCAACGAAGATAGCGCGGGCTCCCATCTGGTTGTGAGTTCTGGCGGTAATGTCGGCATTGGTACAACCAGCCCCCAGGCAAGCCTTGAACTGGAAACGGGCAATATCCGCTTTCGCGGTGGCGACCAGAAAATCGAATGGGGAACGAGCTACTGGATTCAGCGTGTCGGCTCGAGCTATATCGAGATCGGTACGGAAAACGGTACCCGGGTGGTCATCGATTCCAATGGCCGGGTCGGCATCGGTACCATTGAGCCAAGCGAAACATTGACCGTCGGGGGGGTAATCGAGACGACAACGGGTGGAGTCCGATTCCCTGACGGCACCCTACAAACCTCTGCCGCCGGGGGCGGGGCGCCCGTTGGATCCGTAGTGGCCTGGATGACGTCAACCATACCCAGTGGCTATATAGAATGCGATGGACGTACGTTGTCCCGGACCGCTTATGCGGACCTGTTCGACATCATCGGTATTCGCTACGGAACCACCGATGGCTCCAATTTCAAGATACCCGACTTCCGCGGTCAGTTCCTACGCGGTTGGAGCAATGGTTCAGGACAAGATCCGGATGCCAGTAGTCGCACAAGCCGCGGTGATGGGGTCGGCGGCGATAATGTCGGAACTCGACAAACCCAGCAGGTCCAGAGCCACCGGCATAATATCACTGCGCGAGACATCGTGGGCAGTTACGGTGGCGATCAGAACTTCTGGGAGATCGGCGGAGGCGGCAAACGGACCGAATATACCGGTGGCAACGAAACCCGCCCCCGCAATGTCTATGTGGTGTGGATCATCAAATATTGACGACATACGGGGTCGGAATGTGCCCTCGCAAAGACGGCCAAAGCCAGTTAGTATGTAACCTCTGTACGGGAGGCAAGTATGCGAAAAACGGGTTTGGCTATTCTTCTATTTCTGTTCTGGACTGCGAGCGTTCTCGCTACGGTTCCGGCCCGGCTTGAATACCAGGGCTATCTGACAGACTCCGTTGGAACGCCTATCGATTGCCAGGGCTGTACAACGCCTTATAACTTCAAGTTTTCGCTCTATGACCAGCAGGTTGACGGCACCCTTCTCTGGTCCGAATTGCACGCAGAACTCAATATCGCCCAAGGGGTATTCCATGCCGAGCTGGGACTCCAGGAAGCCCTCGACGCAGAGCTTATGGACGGGACCCCCTGGTTAGAGATCCAGGTCAATGACCAGGCTCCAATGATCCCACGCCAGCGGCTTATCTCGGTTCCGTATTCCCTGCGCGCAAGCGTGGCCGAACACGCCATCGAATCCGAAAACGCGGCCAGCCTCGGCGGCCAGCCTGTAGAGAGCTTCGTGCAGGTCATCGACACCGATGTCTTTGTTACCGAATCCGAACTGGCCGACCTGCTTACCGATCTGGGCTATCTGCCCGGCGACAACGACGCCCTATCCGACCTCCTCTGTGCCGGCGGTGAAATCGCCCAATGGGATGGAACCTCCTGGAACTGCTCTACAGCCCTCGATGCGCTACAGGCCAATGTGGATGCGGTCCAGACCAATCTGGACAGTCTTGACGCCAAGCTCGATCCTATCGCCAAGGATGGACTTCCCCCCGATCTGGCCGATGGGGACGACAATACGCAACTCTCCGAAGCAGAGGTGCTCAGCATGGTGAGCGGAGCCGGCTACATAACCGGCGATCACTTCTCAGGCGCATGGGCCGATCTCAGCGGTGTTCCCGCCGACATCCTCGACGGCGATGCCGACACCCAGCTCAGCGAGGCCCAGGTAGACGCATTCGCCAACAACAATGGCTATGCACTCGATGCCGACCTCGCCAATATCGCCACAAGCGGCGCATGGGCCGATCTCAGCGGCATACCCGCCGACATCGCCGATGGCGATACCAATACGGATATCCTTAGCTCCCTCGGCTGCAGTGCCGGGCAAATCGCCGAATGGACAGGTTCAATCTGGATTTGTGCCGCCGGAGGGGAGTGGACCGATGAAGGCAGCTATCTGGCTGCCAGCAACGCTACCGATGTGGTCGTCACCGATTCCGGCCGCGTCGGTGTTGGAACCACAAACCCGGCTACTCGCCTGGATGTGGACGGCGGGATCAAACATGGGAATAGCGTAACGTGTGATGCCTCTACGGCCGGCACCATCCGCTGGACCGGCACCAACTTCGAAGGCTGTGATGGCACCGACTGGCAGGGTTTTCTCACCGGCAGCGCCGGCGTTCCGGCCGGCACGATCCTGGCCTGGGGGACCGATACCGTTCCCGATGGCTATATTGAGTGCGATGGCAGTTCTCTGTCCCGGACCGACTATGCCGACCTCTTCGCCATCATCGGGACCAGTTATGGTTTCTTGAACGATGGTGTTTTCAATGTGCCGGACTTCCGGGGAGAATTCCTGCGTGGCTGGAGCCATGGCTCGAATAACGATCCGGACGCGAGCAGCCGCAACGATCGTGGCGATGGATTGACGGGCGATAATGTGGGCACATTGCAGGGCTCCGTGGTCAAAGCGCATCAGCATCGCCACGGGCGATATGTGGGTGGTCACCCTGGCTATTCCCTCGACGACCCCGGCCAGAACAACGCTCTGCTGGATGACGGCTACAATAATGAATGGACCGAAACGACCGGCAGCGTCGAATCACGTCCTCGGAATGTGAACGTGATGTGGGTCATCAAGTACTGACGCAGGGACCCGTTTCGAGAGTCATCCGCCCGAGTGGAATACAAAAGGCCAGCGCACGACACACACACCACCTTCCGGTTTGGCAAAGCGCATCCCACGAATCATACGTGTTACACAGCGGACAACCTGCGGATCTCGTAGGGAGCCGCCCTTGGAACTGACCGATTTCACACGCCCGTCTTGGCCAATCTTCCACTGCATCATGATTTTCCCCTTGAGCTGCGGATTGATCTGAAGTCGTTTTTCATAACAGCTACGAATGGCACCCGTGCGGCGACGAACCGCTTTGGAAACATCCCCTTTTTTGCAAAATCCCGCCGTCTGACCGCGGCCTACGCGCACCTTGCCGGTACGACGCATCTTTTTTCGGCCTAGACCGGCGTTTACGCCAGTCCCGCCTCCGGTATCAATCTTGCCCAGCCCATGAATACGGCCGTAGCCACTACCGCCACCCCCGGTTCCCGTACCCTTGAAACCCATACCACCCGAGCCATGGCCCACCACAAACTCGGATCCTGCGCCGCTCATCGCAATCGCCATTTTGTCGCTCAACCCTGTTCCATCGGCAGACAGAATATTCGAAATGGCCTCCATTCCCCCGAGTCGATTCGTACTGAGCATGTCCGTCAGACCGACTTTCCTTTGATCGCGACCCTTTGCAGCCGACACCCCGGTCTTGAGGATTGCAACCCGCTGCTGCAAAATAGGATTATCCGGAAGGGTCTGGCCAAGGGCCTCCATCGTAGTCAGAAGCTCCTCTTTCAAGGTCTTCAACGCAGTCGTATGGGTCGATTTCAGGTCTTTGACCCGCTGCCTATAGTTCTTGCGAAAATCGCGCAACTCCCGTTTGCATTCTCGCAGCGCATCTTTCACCTCTTTACGACAGTCCGATGTGCAGCTTCGGGCCTCTCGTTCACACTCCCGCATATCGGATCGATCCTCGGCGTCGACCACGCAACTACTCACATCGCTGGCACAATCCTTCACACAGTCCTTTACGTTTTCACCGCTGCAGGACATCTCCTCCAGCTCCTCCTTGGCGGCCTTAAGGGTGTCTTTATGCTCCTGGGAAAGGCGCTTCACCTCCGCCACATAGGCGTCCACCGCCTCATCGACAGAGCGTAGTTCGGGATGCTCGGAATAGGCCAGCTCACGCTGCGCCTGCTGGAACCTCTCGCGGGTTTCCTCGGCCAATTTCTCCAGGGCTTCCTTATGGGCCTCTTTCATCTCTTTCAGACGTTCTTTCTGCTCCTTTTTGAACTCCCGAAGCTCGGTCTTGCACTCCCGTTTGGTCTCCTTCGCCTCCTGCTTACATTCACGGCTACAAGAACGTACTTCGCTCTTGCATTCTTTCGAGCAGCTACGAAGATCTTGTTTGCATTCGCGTATCACCGCCCGAACCGATGCTGGCGACGGCGGGGCCTCCTCGCGTACCGCCTCGGATTCGGCGGCGAGAACACAGGCTCCGGCCTCTTCACGACATCCAGCTACGCATTCGGCAGTTTTCCCACACCCGTCCAGGCAATCTTTCAGATCATCACCCGTACACTCCATCTCTTTGGTCGATTCTTCCTCGGCCTTACGCTCCTTGGCATAGGCGTCTTCAAGCTCCTTGAGCTGCGCCGTGCTTTCCTCTTCAATCGTCTTCACGGTCGTTGCATACCTCTCCTTTGGATCGACCGGTGGATCAAGCGCCACCAGACAATTCCACATCTTCTCGGCCACAGCTGCCACCTTTGCATCGGGCCGGCATTTCTGGGCCGCCGAAAGGGAGTCCGCCTGCGCCACACAGAGCAGCGCCGTACCACCTACAACGGGGCCCGCAAGGGTATTCATAAGGCCGATCGGCTTGGGATCGATCCGCTTGACCAATTTGCCCTGACTCGTCGGGATCTTGCTCTTTTTTTCCGGATCGATATCCGGATCACCGAACTTGCCCTCTTCACCTGCGGCTTTCTTACCACTCGATTCGCCTTCCTCGTCCTGATCGATCGGTTCTTCCCTTGGCTCGACGTCTGTGGCGACCGTCTCCGGCGAATTGGCTTTCCAGTCCTTAAGCGCATTTTCGAGGGCGGTGCCCTGGGACGCAAGATCGGCGACCAACGCACGGGCCTTCTCCAGATCCTTTGTCGCGCAGATCGCCTCTGCCTTTTGTTCCAGCGCACTTCGCATAGTCCCAGACGCGACGACGACCGCTTTCTCCAAACGCCGTTTCTCTACGTCTTCGGCCGAGGCTCCTATGAATCCTGTCTCTTCCGGAGGGGTGTCCCCACCGGGCTCTTCGCCCTTGTCCTCGGAGCAGCCCCATAGACCGCTGACCATCCAGACCACCATCAAAGCCACAAGCCAATAGCGCATGTCATCCCTCTCAAAGCCTGTATCCGCTCCATGCGAAGGCATGAGATTACCGCATTTTGATGCGAACCAACAGCCGCCTTTCCGTTTAAAAAAAGGGGGCCCTCGCCAAAGCCGCGGCCACCTCGTAGAATATTCGTTCGGATTGGGAGGTTGCTGTGAAAACGCTTGGATTGGGATGTCTTCTTTGGATTTTCATGGCCGCAGTCGCGCTGGGCTCGGTACCCGCACGATTGGAATACCAGGGCTATCTGACCGACACGGTCGGAACAGCTATCGATTGTCAGGGATGTGCAGTCCCCTACAACTTCAAATTCTCCATCTATGATCAACAGGTGGACGGGACCCAACTCTGGTCCGAGCTGCACGCCGGGATCGATGTGATCCAGGGGGTGTTCCATCTGGAGCTTGGGGTTGAGGAGATCCTCGACGCCGAGTTACTGGAGGAACCCCGCTGGCTGGAGATCCAGATCAACGACCAGGCTCCGATGATCCCCCGGCAACGAATCATCGCGGTACCCTATGCTCTGCGGGCCAGCGTGGCCGAACATGCCATCGAATCCGAGAACGCCGCCAGCCTGGGCGGCCAGCCCGTGGAAAACTTCATGCAGGTGGGCGACACCGACGGCTTTCTCGCCGAATCCGAACTAGGCGACGTCCTCGACGGGCTGGGCTATGTCCCCGGAGACAACGACAGCCTGGCGGACCTCAACACATGTGCAGCCGACGAAATTCTCAAATGGGATGGCAGCGCCTGGAGCTGTGGTGCCGATCTGAACTCCGATCCTCTCTCCACCCTGCTCTGCGCCGGCGGCGAGATCGCCCAATGGGACGGCAGCGCCTGGAGCTGTTCGGCCGCACTCGACGCAGTACAGGCCAATGTCGATCAGGTGCAGACCAATGTCGATCAGGTACAGGCCAATGTCGATCAGGTGCAGACCAATGTTGATCAGGTACAGGTCAATCTGGACGCCCTCGACGCCAGCCTCGATCCGGTGGCCAAGGCCGGGCTTCCCGCCGATCTGGCCGACGGGGACGACAATAGCCAACTCTCCGAAGCCGAGGTGCTCAATATGGTGAGCGGAGCTGGTTATGTGACCGGCGACCATTTCTCGGGGGACTGGGGTGATCTCAGCGGCGTTCCGGCCGACATCCTCGATGGCGACGCCGACACCGATACCCTGGCAACCCTGGGCTGCTCTACAGGTCAGGTACCCGAATGGAATGGCAGCGTCTGGACCTGTGGAGCCGGCGGACAGTGGATCGATTCGGGCAGCTATCTGGCCGCTAACAACGCCCCCAATGTGGTGATTACCGATACCGGCCGGGTTGGAATTGGAACGTCTGCACCGGGCGCTCTAACACATATGTATAAGCCAGCGCTCTCTTTAGATTCTACCCCGCTGGAAATGTTGAGGCTGGAAGTGGAAGACACGGGCGTCGATATGAATCCTGGGCACGGTCCCGCCATCACGTTTTATGTTGGTGAAACCTCTGGGTCTGATCACGGTGGAACTGTAGCGGTTGTGAGGGAATCGGACAGTGACGTTGATTCTGCTTCCGCAATGGTTTTCCATACGGCAATTGATGACACCTATCCCGCAGAGAGAATGAGAATATCCAGCACGGGCAACGTCGGCATTGGAACGACAGATCCGGTGACCCGATTGGAGGTCGCCGGCGGGGTAAAAATGGGGAATAGTGGTGTCTGTGACGCCTCCACAGCCGGTACCATTCGCTGGAACGGGACCGCCTTCGAAGGCTGCAATGGCACCGACTGGCAGAGCTTCGCCACGGGTGGAGGCGGGCCGCCCGAGTCGGTGATGTACCTCCGCAAATACAATGGGACCCCTGTAGATTGCCCCGCCGGATGGACAAGCGTTGCCGTTGGAAGCCATTTCTCCGGTGGATATTGGAATCACCGCCGAGTATGCCGTACGGAACAATCCTGCTCCGTCTTGTACATAGACAAATACAACGGGACTCCCAGTGATTGCCCAGCCGGGTGGACGAGCGTTGATGTTGGAAATCATTTCGAAGGTGGATACTGGAATTACCGCCGCGTATGCACACTCTGTGACTAACGGAGCCAGTTCGTTCGACAGCCCGTTGGTCGCCCTCGCCAAAGCCGCGGCCAGCTCGTAGAATATTCGTTCGGATTGGGAGGTTGCTGTGAAAACGCTTGGAATGGGATGCGCACTGGGCTTTCTTATGAGCGCATTGGTGCTGGGATGTGGCGATACCTCCACGCCATCCGATACGGGCTTCGATGCGACGGCAGAGGTGGAAGCCCAGAGTAGCGAGGTGAGCGCAGGCGACGTCGACGAGATCGCAGACACAACGCCCGATATCGCCACATTCGACGCCGAAGAGGTCCACGATCAGACCGACGTGGCGATCGATATGGGCACCGAACTGCCCGTGGCCGAGGATACGGTCACCGGGCCCCCCGGAGACACCGCCTGGGGCACCATTGCGGGCAGCTGTGGAGACCTTCAGGTCGAGCTCGCCCTGGCCGAGCCCAGCCTATTCCAGAACACCTATATCTTCGATGACGGCGCGGTCTTCGATCCAACCCATCTCGCCCCAGCACCACTGTCTCGCTTCGAAGGAGAAAACGCCGGTGGCAGCTCCATATGTAGCGAAGTCATGAGCATGCAGACCCTCATCGATTGCGAGGGGGCCGACATCTATAAGACCGAGACAGAGGTCGTCTACGATACGCCCGGCTCCATGACGGATTATATCGCCCTTATCGATGGAGAGAAGGTAGGGGTATCGGTAACCCGGGCGTATATGGGCCCCTTTGTGCAGACCTACACCAGCGAAGATGCCAATCAACTCCTCAGCAGCAAGTTGGAGGGCATTCAGGACAGCACCGCCAATGTGAGCCTCGAGGATCTATGGCTGAAACAGATCCTTCACATCTGGACCCTGGACCCGGACTGGGGGGCCATTGTGGCGAACGCCTGGGCCGACCTCGACCCCGCGTTGAAGGGCGATACCATCGTTCTGATTACGGTCGAGACGAATAGCGACCTCATCGTTACGGATAGCTGCGATAACTAGTCGGGAGTATCCCCCTCGCCTTTCCCCGGACATCCAGGTAGAATCCGGGTGGTGGATTGGAGGTTGTCATGGGTCGGATCGGGATTGGTATCATCGCCGCATGGTTTCTATGGTGCACGGTTGCTCTGGCGAGTGTACCCCAACGCTTGAACTACCAGGGCTATCTGACCGACACGGCCGGAAACCCGATCAGCTGCAATATCATGGAAGGATGTAGCGAAAACTATATCTTCACATTCTCCCTATATGACTCCATGACCGGCGATGGCCTGGTATGGTCCGAAGCCCATTCCAATGTTGGCATCACAAATGGGGTGTTCCACGTCGAACTTGGGAGCCAGGAAAGCCTGGACGCCGAGTTCCTGGAAGGGAATCGATGGCTTGAAATTCAGGTCAATCTGATGCCCCCCATGTCCCCACGTCAACGGGTGGTATCAGCCCCCTTCGCCTTACGGGCCGAGTTGGCTGAGCGAGCCCTGGAGTCCGATAATGCTGTCACCCTGGGAGGCCAACCCGTCGAAAACTTCGTCCAGATCGGCGACTCGTCCGGCTTCCTTACAGAGGAGGGGCTACAGGACGTTCTCGACAGTCTGGGCTATATGGCCGGTGATAACGATACCCTGGGCGGCCTGAGCGAATGTGGGTTGGACCAGATCCTGAAATGGGATGGCAACGCCTGGGTATGTGCCATCAATGCCGATACAGACACCCTGTCGACTCTGCTCTGTGCCGCCGGAGAGATCGCCCAATGGGACGGCAGCACCTGGAACTGCTCCGCAGCCCTCGACGCGATACAGGCCAGTGTGGATCAGGTGCAGGCCAACCTCATCACTCTCGGCTCCAGTCTCGACCCGATAGCCACCACAGGTCTTCCAGACGATCTCGCCGACGGCGACGACAACACCCTGGGGGAGCTGGCCTGTGCCGATGGCGAAGTGGCCCGCTGGAATGGCAGTTCGTGGGCCTGCAGCGCGGCGGACACCGGGGTGGAGATCAGTAATCTACCCCCGGCGTGTAGCGCCGAGACCATCGGCAGTCTGTATTATAATCCCGGGACCGATAAACTGACATTCTGTGATGGCAGCGAATACCGTAATGTGCGCTTATGCGACGATATCTGCCCGATCGCAGAAGACGTCGCCTGCGGACAAGCCGTAGAGTCCGATTGTGGAATCGACTGCGGGAGCCTGGGGTCGGCACTGAACCCGGTGCAGTGCAATCCCAGCACCGTGGCGTGTAACGATTCCGTCAACGATAACTGTGGAAATATATGTGCGGATACCGGAACGGCTCTCAACACCCTGCAATGTGCCAATCCGGCCCTTCACGCCTGTGGTACGGCTCTGGCTGATACCTGTGCGAATAGCTGCCCGTCGGGTAACCAATGTGACATTGGCGCCTGTTCCGATGGGGTATGCACAAATCTCAATACGGTCGGTTCCATTCTGCTCGGATCCGAGTATGCCGGCCCAGCGGTCGCGGGGTATAGCCAGTGCGCCGGTTTCATGAACACCAACTCCTGGGACATCGTCACCACCGACTGGGTCCACAGCTGTGCCTCCGACGGCTCCAGGAAATGGCTTGTCCGGTTGTACAATCCGGTCACAGACGCGGTCCTATTGGAAGATACCTTTCCCAGCTTCACGGCTTCAGAGCTGAATAATAATCTGCCGGGTTGTGATATCCACGGCTACGGTACCTGCGGTAAAAGCTCCACGGAAGGGACGGGGCGGGCCTTATTGGTCTTGAAACCAGAGAATCAGAATGGCGGCTGCCATGGGGATGACAACTCTTCGGGTGCCTTTCGGATCAGCAACAACATAGATGGAAATAATATGGGAAACAACTTCGTCTTCGTAGGGGGTAAGCTCCACGACGGTGGAACTCGATCGCATAATAATGGTAGCAGTCCCGATAGCGAGATCCGCTACCCGGGTGGCGGTACCTGGGATGGCTGTTCCAATGATGCTCGGGTCGAGCACGCGATCGCCGTCTATCTGGAAGACTAATCCGTTGATTCGAGACCACTGGCGGCCTTTTCCAGCTCCTCCTCAATCTCCACCCAGCGATCTTCAAACCACTCCAGACGACCCGCTTTGCCGGAGCGCTCCTTAAGCCAATCGGGAAAGGCGGGATCATTATAGGTGGCCGGTTCGGCCAGCATGGCGTCGAGTTCCTCAAGGCGGTCCTTCAACTCGTCCATCCGTCGTTCAATCGAAGCCTTCTCTTTGCGAAGCGGGCCCAGCCGAGCCTGGAGTTGTTGCCGTTCTAGCGCCAACTCCCGACGCCGATCCTTGGAATTCTTTCGTTCCACGATAGCGGCCTCCGCAGAGGTGGTATTCTCGCGTGCTCTCGATTCCCGGGCCAGACGGAGCCGAGTCTCCCGCTGACTCAAATATGAATCAAAATCGCCATCGTATCGTTCGATACGCCCTCCATCCACTTCCACTACTGCGGTCGCAAGCCGCGACACAAAGGAGCGATCATGGCTGACGAAGACCAGGGTGCCCGGAAAGCGATCAAGAGCATCCTCCAGGGCCTGTCGGCTGGTGACATCCAGGTGGTTTGTAGGCTCATCCAGGATCAATAAGGGGGCCGGTCGCAGCAATAGCCGCGCCAGAGCCAGACGGGCCTTTTCGCCGCCCGACAAGATACCGACCTTCTTCTCCACATCGTCTCCCG
>CAUZEG010000143.1:0-11348 GCA_963578775.1 Myxococcales bacterium | reverse complement strand
GATGGTTGGAGGTGGAACGTCTGCCGGATTCGTGTCGCTCGTTTCTGCAATGCTACCCGTATCGGTGCCGGGGATCTCTGTGGGGGCATCGGCTGGGCCTACCTCGACTGTGGATGTGTCGTTCAGGTCCGGCGGGTCTGCGTCGGTGGTTCCCGTCTCCTGTGCGTTGCTGTCCGATGGATTCATAGTATCCAACGTAGTGGCAACATCCGAGGCATCACCTCCGGTGGAATCGGATAAGGTAGAGTTTGTGTCGTCTGACGAACAGCCAAAGAATCCAAACAGAAGCAGGAATACGAGGGGATAGCGGTTGTAATTGGTAAGCATGAATACTCGAGTAGTGCGTAGGAAAGGCGGCATTCTGCCCCAGGCTTCCCGGTAAAGGCAATGAATTGGTGGAAACGGCCTGTGATTGAGTTCGGACCTGCAATGCGAAGGCATGACAGCATCTAGACAAGAAAAAACGTGATTTTAACGTAGCCCTGCTGTAATAAACTCCACCCGCCGAGGAAAGTAGTGCGTTTTAATATCCAACATATAGCCGCAAAGAAGCTGGCTTCGGCGTATACGTCGAGGCAGCATCGGATCAATCAGATCGGTGTTGTGCTGTACGTAGCCTTATGTGGGGTTGGGCTGGTCCGGCTTGCAAATGCCGTTCCCCCAGATGCGGCCTGGGTCGTTGCCTTTGGTGCCATTTTAGGGATTCTCGCCTCGGACTTTTTCACCGGCTTTGTTCATTGGGCCTGTGATACATTCGGTCGATCCGACACGTTCTTCTGGGGACGTGTCTTCATTCGGTCCTTTCGCGAGCACCATGTGGACCAGTTGGCAATCACACGGCACGACTGGGCCCAATGCAATGGAGAGGCGTGCCTGGTGGGGATACCCCTGACATTACCATTGGTGATCTTTGTGCCGCAGGCGGGTTATAACTGGGCCATCTTCTTCTGGAGCTTTGCATTCTTCATGCTCGTCTTTTCGGCGTTGGCAAATCAGTTCCATAAATGGGCCCACCAGAAAGAGACTCCTCGATTTGTGGCTGCTCTTCAGCGGACGGGTGTCTTGATGTCCTTTCGGCATCACCAACAGCACCACAGAGCTCCGTATACCAGGGGATATTGCATTACCGTTGGTTGGATGAACCCCATTCTTGACCGGATCGGTTTCTGGCGATTCCTGGAACAAAGATCCATGAGGAGATGGGGAAATCTTCCACGCGAGGATGATGTAGGCACGGAAGGTGCCCTCCAGATCATGGAATATCTGGAGATGACACTACCGTCCAATGTGATAGCAAGGCTTGATTCTCAGACGGGCCGGAGCTGAAAACTCGGAACCCGCTGGGACGAGTATAGTCAAGAATTGTAGGGGCCTCGTAAAACGTACTTGAGTTGACCACACTTGTCTGGTAGTCAGCCTTTTCCGCGCGCAGGCGGATCGCTTTCGATTCGATCCGACCTGCATGAATCTATACCATTACCAAAATTACGAATTTGAGCTTCCAAGGGGATATTATGAATTTCAATCGATGTCGTTATCTGTATTGGTCACTAATGTGTATTGCATGGCTGGGCTTTGTTGCTTGTGGACCGGGTAATGATACTGGAACCGGTGACAGCACTGGAACCGACAACGGTCAAGTCGACGAAGGTGGCACCGACGAAGGCGGCACCGACGAAGGCGGCACCGATGAGGGCGGCACCGATGAGGGCGGCACCGACGAGGGCGGCACCGATGAGGGTGGCACCGATGAGGGTACCGGCGACCCCTGCGACGAAGTGGATTGTGACGCACCACCGGAGAACGGCTCTGTGGCCTGTGTTAACGGCACCTGCGAAGTAACCTGCAACGACTTCTTCGAGCTCGATGGAGAGCTATGCGTGGATGTGGATGAGTGCGCGACCGATAACGGCGGTTGTGGCGACGTGGCTCTCTTCCGATGCATTAATAACGAAGGTTCAGCTCCCGTCTGTGAAGATATCGATGAATGTGCGACCGACAACGGTGGTTGTGGCGACGCAGCCTTCTGGACCTGTACCAATAATGATGGAGCAGCCCCGACCTGTGAAGATATCGACGAATGCGCCACCGACAATGGTGGTTGTGGCGATGCTGC
Source organism: Myxococcales bacterium (assembly GCA_963578775.1). Lineage (GTDB taxonomy): Bacteria > Myxococcota_A > UBA9042 > UBA3505 > UBA3505 > UBA3505. Next base: position 9,232 of record CAUZEG010000143.1, on the reverse strand, counting down.
TCTCTATACGTGCGTAAATAATGAGGGTGCAGCCCCGACCTGTGAAGATGTCGACGAATGCGCTACCGACAACGGTGGTTGTGGCGACGCGGCGTACTGGACCTGTACCAATAATGATGGAGCAGTGGCGACCTGCGAAGACATCGACGAATGTGCCACCGACAATGGTGGTTGTGGCGACGTGGCGTACTGGACCTGTACCAATAATGAAGGCGTGGCTGCGACCTGTGAAGACATCGACGAATGTGCTACCGACAACGGCGGCTGTGGTGATCCCAGTGCGTATATCTGTACCAATAACGAGGGTGCAGCCCCGACCTGTGAAATGGTGGCTTGTACGGGCAATGAAAGCTGGATCGGTGATGGCTGGTGTGACGGCAGTAATAACAACGCCAGCTGTAGTTGGGATGGTGGCGATTGCTGCGAGTCCGCTTGTGTAGACGGTTTCTACTCGTGTGGCGCGAACCTCTACGACTGTATTGACCCGAATAGCTGTGAAAACACGGAAGCCGGCTGCGGTTGTCTACTCAACAATGGTGGCTGTGGTGATTCGATGTACTGGACTTGCGCTGATGACGTGGATGGCGTGACCTGTTCGGATGTCGATGAATGCGCCACCGATAACGGTGGTTGCGGCGATCCGGCGATGTATACCTGTACGAATAATGAAGGGGCCGCCGCGACCTGCGACGAGATCACCTGTGACGGCAATGAGAACTGGATCGACGATGGCTATTGTGATCCCAACAACAATAGTGGGCCTTGCGCCTGGGATGGAGGCGACTGTTGCCAGTCCACCAACCCCAGTTGCGCCACGAGCGCAACCTACCCCTGTGACTGCCAGGATCCAAACTCCTGTGAAGGCCAGGGTGGCGATGTAACGACCAGTGGCGACGGAACCTGTGACGCAGCCAACAATAATGCGCTATGCGGTTATGACGGTGGCGATTGCTGCAACGAGGACTACGCGACCGATGGCTACTGCGATGACGTGAACAATAATGACGTCTGTGGCTTTGATGGTGGCGATTGCTGTGGGTCGACCTGTGAAAACGGTGGCACCTGGGCATGCGGCTCCAACGGATTCAACTGCCTCAATCCCGATGCTTGCGACATGTATGAAGGTTCGGAATACCTGAGTATTGGAGATGGCACCTGTAATAGTGGCAATAACATCGAGCAATGCAACTACGATGGTGGCGACTGCTGCAACGAAAGCTGGGATGGTGACGGCTACTGCGATGGCGTTAACAACACGCCCGTATGTGGATTCGACTCCGGCGATTGCTGCGAGTCGGCGAATGCAGATTGTGCAACAAGCACGATGTGGCCCTGCGATTGCCAGGATCCCGCTGCCTGTGACAGCCTCGATGACTCAGACTTCACCACGGTTGGTGATGAAAGCTGTGACAGTAATAACAATAACGAGACCTGCGGCTGGGATGGCGGCGACTGCTGTAATGAATCCTATTTTACCGACAGTTACTGTGATTCCAGCAATAACAACGCAGCCTGCACCTACGACGGTGGCGATTGTTGTGCAACGACCTGTACCGAAACGGGTGGCGCCTTTTCATGTGGCGGCTTTAGTGGTGACAACTACAACTGCGTAGATCCGGCGGCCTGCGAAAGCCATGACGGCACGGATTATATGACCATCGGCGATGGTACCTGTGATGACGGAAACCGGATTGCGCAATGTACTTTCGATGGCAACGACTGTTGCGATACGGATGGTGGAAACTCCGGCTGGCTCACAGATTCCTACTGTGACGGTTCGAACAACATCAACACCTGTTCCTATGATGGTGGAGACTGTTGTGAGTCGACCTGTGTCGAAACCGGTGGATTCTATTCATGTGGAGACTCCTCCTATGACTGCATTAACCCGGCGGCCTGTGAAAACAGTGAAGAAGGTTGCGCCGATCCGGGCGAAGATCCTTGCGCGGTCGACAACGGCGGCTGTGGCGATGTCATGTACGTAACCTGCAGTGACGCTGGTGACGGTACCGCACAATGTGATGATATCGACGAGTGCGCGACCGACAATGGCGGTTGTGGTGATGCAGGGTCCTTTAGCTGTAGCAACAACTACGGCTCCGCGCCCACCTGCGAGGAGCTCGGTTGCGCCTGGCCCACCTGGGCTGGGGATGGCTACTGTGATGGCTCCAACAATAACGGTAACTGTGCGTGGGATGGCGGAGACTGTTGTGCCAGCACCTGCGTCGACGGTGAGTACACTTGTGGCGGCGGCTCTGGTTACGACTGCCAGGATCCGGCCGCTTGCGATAGCCTCGAAGATTCAGACTATACGCTGATCGGCAATGATGCCTGTAATGCGGCGAATAATAATGAGGTCTGTGGCTATGACGGCGGCGACTGTTGCACCCCTGCCTGGTATGGGGACACGATGTGCGACGGCCTCAACAACAACCCCGTATGTTCCTTCGATGGTGGGGATTGTTGTGAATCGGTAAATCCAGAATGTGGCGGTAGCACGTTCTTTCCCTGTGACTGCCAGGATCCCACCCGTTGCGATGCCTACCCAGGTACCGACTTCAGCAAGGTTGATGATGGTATCTGTGATTCGGGCAATCTCCTCGGACAATGCAGCTATGATTCCAACGACTGCTGCGAGGCTGTCGGTGGCATAGGCTCGTACCTGGCAGATGGCTACTGCGACTCCCCCTTGAACAACAACGCGGCCTGTAGTTATGACGCGGGCGATTGTTGTGAATCCACCTGCGTGGACGCGTCCTTCGAGTGCTTTGCACCGGCGGAAGGCTGCTGGGATCCCTGGGCCTGTGAGAACACCGAGGCCGGTTGTTCCGTAGAATAAAGTCTGATCTAAAAAAAGGCGGGGCCGTGTTTACGGCTCCGCCTTTTTTTATTGGAACAGATCCAACCGGTCTTCGAACACATTCTGGTCCGGCGGGCCGTCGCAATACAGGTAGTGGGCGACGGCGTCCTTTTGAAGGGCGACGATGGTGGCGGATCGGGTGCCAAATAGCGGCGTACGTACACAGATCCGCGATATCTCCCGGATCACATCCGGAGGGAAGGGCAGGCCCCGATCCGGAACCACCTTCGGCGCTTCGCGGTCCGCCAGAAGACGTTGGCACCCCAGGGATAGTTCGGGCCATTCTCGATCGGCGAATTCCTGGTAGATCCCGGTTGCACGAGTCACTGAGGGAAAGGCGAGGTCGTTTACGCGGCCGTTGGGTAAGACATGGATCCCAGGCGTAAGATCGACCAACTCGGGTTGTGCGCGGCCGTCGCGAATATAGGCAATATGAACGGCCTCGGCGGTTCCAAAGACCAGATTACACGGATTGTATTGTCCGCTGTCCAGGGTCTCGAGGTAGGTGCGGGAGCCTTGGCCCTGCCGTAGCAGGTTCATGACCAGTTCACCACGAGAGGACCGGGCCCCGTCGGCCGGTTTTTCGGGACGTTGGTTTGTCAGCGCCACAAAGAAACCGTCCCGTCTCACCCCCATCCAGGTGCCTCCCGCTCGAAGGTCCCGGCCCCCCACGGCCCCGATGTCCGCATCGAGGATCTGGCAACCGCTGGTAGGCCGATCGAAAAACTCCTCACGGTTGGCAGCGACGATCAGGGGGTATTCCGGATGTGTTTGAAACGCTAGAACGAGGGTACACATAGCCTGGTTGCCGTGAGATCAGTGTCGCGGTCTCCGGTAGCGGATACGGAGCCGCTTGGCCTGGCGGCGGACCTTCTTTCGATGTCGTGTGTAGTCATTCCCTGCACGGGTAAAGGCTCGTATAAGGTTACGCATATTACTATGGATGGTCTTCGCAACCTGGAATTTGGGATGTTTATCACGGAGCTTTCGGTGACCCCGGGTAGTTGCCTTGAAGCGGCGATGGTTGTCGACCATCTGGGGGATCAATGCGGCCATATCGGTATGTGCGGCGCGCATGCCCTTGATATGTGTACGCATCTTGGCCAATACGGCAGGCTTTTTGCGTGTCTTTCGTACCCATGTTCGAATGGCACGTACGATCGCGTCGGTGTCGTTGTCCACCTCCAGGGTGATCTTTTTCGCTTTCTTGATGGTCTTTCGATAACTCCGGTTCGTTTTCGGAACGGAGATGTAATACACGCACCCCGAAAACAGGAAGCTCAATGCCAGTAAACCCATCAAAAGACGTGTGCGGGCCAATAGTTTCATTGCCATCCCCAATGTTGAAATCCGCGTTTATTGTGCCTGCCAACGGTTCGTTTGCCAAGTCGGACGAAACAGGAACCAGATCAAAACAACTCGTGCCATTGAAACTTTTGGGACAAGATGTAAAACCAGGGTGGACCATCCGATCGATTTTCATGAGGTTTCTATGTTGCGCAGGTTGATGACTGCGACATTTTGTATTGCGGCTGCGGGGGCCTGGGCGGCGGAGCCGACGCCCGTGACTCTGACACCAAACGGTCAGGTGCGGGTCCGTATGCTGCATCATCAAGGGGGAGACTTCGCGGCTGGGAATACCAGCAACAGTCTTCACCAACGCACTCGTCTGGGGCTACATAGTTCTGTCAGCGAGAAAGTGGGGCTTTTTCTACAGCTGCAGGATGTGCGGATCTGGGGGGAAGAGTTGGATTCACTCAGCGATGGTCAGGCCCAGGCTCTCGATATGCATCAGGCCTACGCGATCTTACGTCCGACCGAGAGATTTGAGATCCGCCTTGGACGCCAGGAACTCCATTTCCTCAATCAAAGACTTCTGGGTGAGGACGATTGGTTTGATTCGGGCCGCAGTCTGAATGGAGTCCGTGTACGCTATGGGCGGGATTCCATCCTATTCGATGTATTCTATAGCCATGTGAGTGAAGACGTAGGGTCTTTCGGAAACCTGGGAACCGTGAATACGGAGCTGGTTACAAACGCGACGGATCAGGATCTCGTCGGCCTCTGGTTTCGGTTCAAGGCATCGCCTGGTCTGGAGTTCAATATGCTCAAACTGGCGGATATGGACGAGGTACTTGATCATATTCGTTTCACCACCGGTATCCTGATTCGCGGTGATCTGGGCCTGGGCGTGGATTATTCGATCGAGGGCTACTACCAATTTGGAGAACGCGACGTCGGCATCCGCTACAACTCCTTTCTTGCTGCGGTGGATGTAGGCATGCTGCTTCCCGTGGCCAGCCATCCACGTCTGGCGTTATTCGCCGAAGTGGTCTCGGGCGACGATGATCTGACCGACAAGACCGAAAAGGTGTTTGCCACTCCCTATGGTTCTTCCCATCGCTTCTACGGCCTGATGGATTTTTTCCGCAATCTGCCAGGCGATACGGCCTATCTCGGGCTTCTGGATGTGGGAGCAAAGATCAGCTGGGCACCGATGTCCGGTCTACGGTTGGAGCTTGTTGGGCATCATTTCCGGTCCATGGTCCAATCGGCCGCGGAAGAAAACTACTTTGGGACGGAGCTGGATTTTACGACCCAGTACAAGCTCATGGATCATACCTGGTTGGAGCTGTGGTATTCCGGCATTTTGCCCGGCGCTTTACTTAGCAATACGCGCCCTGGTGACGGCCTGGAACATCGTGGTGGGCTGACTTTCAATATGAAGTTGTAGGGCGTCGGAACAGAGCGTTTTAACCGGTTGACGACCGAAGCGGGTATGGTACGGTCCGGCTAACCGCACGGGGTGTCCTGCCGAACGGCAGGGCTGAGAAAAACCCGGTGAACCTGATCTGGATCATGCCAGCGTAGGAATGCGGTTTCCGACGAGTCTACGGACCTCGATCAGGGCATGATTTCGGAGAACTCATGTCCAGACGAATCTACCCGTTCCTGTTGTTCCTGTTGATCTATCCCCTGTCGGCACAGGCATTCGATGCCTTCAGCGACAGTCGGGTGCCTGCCCATTTTCTGGTCCGAGGGTCGGACGGTCTGCGACTCGGCCTGAAAGGTCTTGTGGAGTTGTCCTGGCGCGATATCGAAGGCCGTGGTGGCGTTGGATACGACAGCCTTACGGATACGGTCACACTGGGCACCCGAAGTGGCCACGCGAATGTGGATGGATTGCGTCTCGCTTTCCGGGTGGAAACGCCCGAAGAGTTGGCCTTCTACTCGGCCTTTGCCTTTGACGAGTACGGGGCCCGGGCCGAAGGGGCCTGGTTTGATCATCGGGTTCGATTGGGCCGTGGGATGGCCCTCCACACCGAGGCGGGACTTCATACCCCCTTTGTGGCTGTTGACGACAATACCAGTCGTTCGCCGATTGCAGCGCGCATCTACTGGGGCACCCCCGAAATGCATATATGCACCGTTCTTAGCGGGGAGGGGTCCCTGAATTGGTGGGCCGGATTGAGTCTGGCCATGATGCGACCCCTTGATGCCGCGCCTATCAACGATGGGTCCGAGCGGCAGGGGACGGTGGCGGTGCTCGGCTACGGGCCGGCAACGACCTTTGCGGGTAACCAACCGGTCTTCGGCGCCAGGGCTGGTCTTCAGATCGGGCCGGTCACCCTTGAAGGATTTGGTTACGCTGGAGAACTCTCCGCCTTAAGGGGGACTGACGAGTTACGCAATCGATTGGCGCATTTCGCTTTGCTCCCCGGCTATAATAGTGTCGATCCTCGGGCCCAGGACCGCACCTTCTGGTGGGGTGGTGGCCGATTCGAGTTACGTCTGGGTGGGCTGGAGGCCCGACTCGAATGGCTGGAGTCACAAGAGAGTCTGCTCCGGCGCCATACTGCCTATGCCCAGCTCGGCTATGTCTGGGCTCTTCGTCCGAACGCTCGCTGGCTGCGAACCCTGGAGCTGCGCGTTCGTGCCGAGCGCTACCAGATCCGGGCTGCCTCCGATCCGCTTACGCCTGACGTGTCCTTACGGGTTGTGGATCCGAGCCAGGCCCTGACCTGGGATTACCAGCTGGCCACGGTAGCCATTTCCTCCCGGCTCTACCGTGACCTGCTGCATGCCCATATCGAATTTAGCTTCATCAAGGAGAGGAACGGCGCACCCCTTCTGGGAATCGCCGACCAACCTATCGACAACAACGAAACCACCATTCAACTTGAACTGCGGTTCTAAGATTCTGGAGACACCTATGAAGATCCTATCTCGATGCTTTTTATTCTTTCTGTTTCTGGCGGCCTGTAGCGATCCGGGGCCGGGCTCTACGGCTGAGCTGGGTTGGAAAGGCAAACATGTGCAAACGATGCCCTTTGGGGCCGACGACAATAGTGAAGTCATCAAAATGCTGCCATCTGGCGATCGGGCCGTAATGGTCGCTTCCAAAAGCCGGAAGATCACACTCCTCGACGTGAGCGCACAGGGGGTGGAAGAAGTGGCTAGTGTGAAGCTCTTTGCCGAGGATGCCAGCGATAGTGAGTTGACCCATATCGATTTCGACAGCCAGGGCCGGTTTGCGGTGGTAACCCGAACCCGGCCCATCGTGGACGAGGGTACATTGGTGGATTGTCGTGGTTCTCTGGTCTTTGTGGATCTGTCTCTGGATTCCTTCGGGGTCATTTTGAACGAGGTAGAGGTGGGCCCCATGCCGGATGCGGTAGATATAAGCCCCGATGATCGCTATGTGGTGAGCGCGGATGAAGTGGACTACAACGACGGTAAATGTCCTCTGCCGGAGATCAGCCCGTCCGTGACGGTTCTCGAGATCCCCAACGCGGATCCGGCGGCCATATCCGTGCGTGCGGTCATCAGCATGGTCTCCAATTCCGAGGGCTCCCGGCGAGAGCCGGAACAGATCATCTTTGCGTCCGATAGCGACCATGTGGCGGTCACCCTTCAGGATACCCACGAGGTTCTCCTTTTCCAGCTGTCCGCCTTGTTGGAGGAGGGCGTCGAATTAGTGAATGTCAGCAGTGACGACCTCCGCGTCATCCGCCTGCCCAATCGGAGTTCGGGTGCAGAGCCGTGGCCAGACGGCGTGCAGCGTTTCGAGGATGCGTCGGGGGCGGAGTATTTCGTGGTAGCGGGCGAATACAACGACACGCTTACGGTGCTCGACCTGGATGGAACGCTAGTGGCCAACCATGAGATCCAGGCAGCCAATATGCCGGGCGATCTGCCTCGAAACCTGGAGTCCTGGAACCATGCCCCCTTCCGGCCGGACTCTCTGGCGAGTTTTCAATACGACGGCCACATGTATATTGCGGCCAGTTTGAAACATGCTGGTGCCGTCGGAGTATGGCAGGTGGATGATCCCCTCGAATTTCAGATTGCCGATGTGGTGAAGATCGGTTTCGACGACCAGGGAACGTCCACGACCGAGAGCACGATCGGCACCGAAGGGATCAGCGCCAGCCCGACGGGATTAATTTTGACGGCCAATGAAGAAGAATCTTCCGTCTCGCTTGTGGCACCGTTGCATCCGTGATGCTCAGGGCGCGAGGAGCTCCAGTAGATCCGCACGGGTGATCCCCGCGCCGGCGGTACCCCCGCCGAGGGCCGCATCCGAGAGGGCGCGCTTCTTCTCCTGGAGTACCAGGATACGTTCCTCGACCGTGTCCAGGGTGACTACCCGGTAGACCATTACCGGCCGCTCCTGACCAATCCGATGGGCTCGATCGGCGGCCTGATCTTCCACAGCCGGGTTCCACCAGGGATCCAGCAGAAAGACATGGTCGGCCGCTGTAAGGTTCAACCCGGTACCGCCGGCCTTCAAGGAGATCAACAGTACGGGCGGACCATTCTCGTCCTGGAATCCGGCGACAACCCCGGCCCGGTCACGGGTCGATCCGTCGAGTCGCAGATAATCGATACCCTGCTTTTTGAGCAGTGGTTCTACCTCGTCGAGGAGAGATGTCCACTGGGAAAAGACCAGGGCTTTATGATCTTCCCAGACGACATCCTGGAGTTTCTCCAAGAGAAGTTCCATCTTGGATGAGGTCTCACTCGACTGTCCCGGGACGAGATTCAGATGGCAGGCGGCCTGGCGCAGACGTAAGAGGGATTCGAGGGCTTTCATGACGTTGCCACCCGATTGCAATTGTTCGAGGACTTCGGCCCGGCTGGCCGCCCGAATCGAGTCATAGGCGTCGCGTTCACTGGGCGTAAGCACGGAATGGAGCACCATATCCGTACGTGGCGGGAGCTCCTTGGCTACATCCCGTTTGAGGCGCCGCAAGACAAAGGGTCGGATCCGCTTTCGCAGTCGCTCGATGCTGGGCAGATCGCCCTGGACGATGGGATCGACGTAGCGTTCCTTGAAATCGGAGTAGCCACCCAGGAGGCCCGGATTCA
>CAUZEG010000142.1:0-11364 GCA_963578775.1 Myxococcales bacterium | reverse complement strand
ACCGGGGATGCCGACCTGGGGAACAATCCGGATCCAGGTGCGCCCGATGACGGCGAAACGGGCCCCTGCACGGGCTGCATGGGCGATCCCTGCAGCGAGAACTCCGACTGCCTGTCGGCGTTTTGCCTAGAAGGGCCCAATGGGCTGGAGTGTACCGATTCCTGTGTTGACTCCTGTCCGATGGGATACACCTGCAAGCCGGTGGGCGGTGAAGGTGAGGACGTGAGTTTTGTCTGTGTCTATAAGCATCTTCGCTATTGTTACCCCTGTAATGAAGACGGTGAATGTGGACATCCACTGGTGCCTAGCCTGGACAACCGCTGCCTGCCTGTGGACGAGATCAGTGGCTCTTTCTGCGCAACCGATTGCGTGAGTGACGAGGAATGTCCGACGGGATCACGCTGTGCGCTGGTTGGCGAGGGGGACGCCGCCGTTCAGTTATGTACTCCCGATGAGACCACCTGTAGCTGTTCGGAGGGGGCTGTTAACCTGGGGGCCAGCACCTCCTGCACGTTGACCAACGATTCAGGAAGCTGCCAGGGACAGCGAACCTGTATTGCCGCGGGGTTGACGGACTGCGACGCACCGGTACCCGTCGACGAAGTATGTAACGGGATCGATGACGATTGTAACGACGAAACGGATGAACTCTTCCCAGAGTTCGAGGCGCCCTGTGACGGTCTCGATGTCGACCAGTGCGAGGATGGCACAACGGTCTGTGTGGAAGGGGCCCTGGCCTGTGACGACGATGAATTTGCCGTGGACGAGATCTGCGATGGTCTAGATAACGACTGTGACGGGGAGACCGACGAGTCCTTTCTCGAAGATGGCGTTCCCTGTGATGGCGATGACGACGACGGCTGCGAAGACGGTACGACCACCTGTGTAACCGGCCTGCTCGTATGCAACGATGACCTTGAGTCTATTGTCGAAGTCTGTGACGGCGTAGATAATGATTGTGATGGCGATCTGAACGAGACCTTCCCCGAAGCGGGGTTAGCCTGCGATGGCGCCGACTCCGATTCTTGTGAAGATGGGCTTATCCAATGTGTAAATGGTGTCCTCGAATGCGATGACGACGTAGAATCCGTCGTCGAGGTATGCGATGGCATGGACAACGACTGTGATAATGACGTGGACGAGGACTACGACCTGCTCACAGATAAAAACAACTGTGGCGCTTGCGGCTACATCTGCGACCTGCCGAACGCGGTAAGCACTTGTGAAAACGGAGACTGCGCTGTTCTGGTTTGCCATGATGGCTACAAGAACTGTGACGGCGTCGTAGCCAATGGCTGTGAAACCGAGGTCTACACAGCTGCGAATAATTGTGGGAGCTGCGGTGGATTCTGCCAGCAGACACATGCGACCAACACATGTGTAATGGGTGTGTGCACGCCCGCCTGCCATTCGGGCTATAGCGACTGCGACGGTAATCCCAACAATGGCTGCGAAACCAATAGCGGGACGTCCGAGTCGGACTGTGGATTCTGCGGTAATATCTGCGACCCACCCAACGCCTCTGGGAATTGCGTGGGTGGGATCTGCAAGGTGGGTAGCTGTGAATCGGGCTACGGGAATTGTGATTTTGATGGCTTCACCGGCTGTGAAACCAACATCATCACCGATATATCCAACTGTGGTAGCTGTGGGAATCTATGCAGCAACAGCCACGGGAACACCAGCTGTGGTTCGGGGACCTGCCAACCAATCTGTTCGGGCCAATACGGCGATTGCAACGGTGATTCCAGCGACGGTTGCGAAGCCTCCCTCTTGTCGAATTATAATTGTGGGTATTGTGGTGGGATCTGCAACCCTGCTCATGCCAGCGGGGACTGTGATAGTGGGTTCTGTGCCCTGGATACCTGTCATGCCCCGTTCTGCACGACCAACAATCTGGATTGTGACCACAATCTTGGCACGTTCGGTGGTTTGACCGGCGGAAATTACTGCACCGCACCGCTCTATATTGGGGCCGTCTCGGGAGACCAGGGCGGAGGCGAACAACAGCAGATCACGGGTAAAGGATCGGGATGGTATTCCGCCTGGATTTCGGAAAACCAGTACGGCGAGGACAACCTGCTGACTACCGTAAAGCTAAATGTCCCGGCCTCGGCCGATTATGACCTGTGGGTCTACGAAGACGATTGTTCGGACAGCCCCGCATCAAGCCTGTCTGGCGGATCCAACGATGAACAGATCAACCTCGACTACGAAGACGACTCCTGCGCGGGTTTTGCCTGCTCGGGTGGGGATCCCGACGACGGTCATTATATCTATATCAAGGTTGAGTTCTGGGGGCCGACCAGCCCCAAGGAAAACGACTGCACTGACTACACATTTACCCTGACGGTAAAGGGCTCCGATTAGCCCAGCTCCGAGCTCTCAGCTACTATCGCCAAAACGATAGTCGGGGTTCAAGCCCGACTTGCCGTAGTAGACATCCGCACCATCTTCACTTGATTTTCGTGCAATACAGGCCATCCGGCTATCAATCAGATCCCAGTTCTCCCGTGTGAAGCAGTCTGAATCATGGATCGGGCCGAAGCCTACCATTTGGAGCCAGGCCCATATGGCGGCCTTTGATGGATGATGGGTGACGGTGCCTGTATCGCGAAAGGTCTGAGGGTAATGAATTTCCACAAAGGCTCCACCGCGTATATTCCGTGGTCCCCGAGCAGTCGAGCTTTCAAGAACAAGGTAGCCATTCTTGTTCAGCAGCTTGTAGAGCTTTCGCAATAGCCGTAGCTGCTCCGCGTTATGATACAACACGCCCGTGCACCAGATCACATCGAAGGTGCCGAGAGCGGCAAATTCCGACTGCGGCATATACATAAGATTCGCTTCGATGAACTGGTGTGGGCATTGGATCTGGTCAAGCCAGGACCGTACCCGTTCCTGTTTTTCGGGTAGGTCCATCATAACCAGCTCCGCCGGCTCCAGGCTCCCAAGACGTACGCTGTCGAGCCCATCTCGTGGGCCGATCTCCAGAATGCGGCTGCCTTCCAGCTGTCCAGGGCCGGCCAGTCCCTGAAGCTCTTCAAAAAGATGCACCCGGTACATCAAGGCCTCGGGCCGTTCGGGTCCTAGCCGTGTATAGATCTTACGAGCCGCCTTGCGCACGAAGGTGGGCAGAACGGGGAGAAGTGATTTCACCGATCAGTTCCCGAAGTTGATGCTGTCTGCACCTTTTCGTCCGCGGCTGGCAACGGGGTTGCTGATCGCCATATATGTACCGACCACAACCACTCCGATTGTGCCGCTCAAAATGCCCTTGGTGAGATCCGTCTGCAATCCGATCACCACACCTACCAGGATGGCCACCAGCGCCAGGGCAATCCCAATCCAGACTCTACGTTTGCTGACCTTTGTAGGTTTACCAATACAGCAGACTTTGTATTTTTTTCCGCTACCGCAGGGGCAGGGATCATTCCTTCCAATCGTCTCTGTGGCCATAATGTCCCCCTTATTTCAAGTCCATTTCTTATAGCGGGCCTCTTCTGTGGAAGTCCAGTGCTAGCGAACCACATTGAGGCCTTGCACAGGGTTGGGCTCCTGTGGTTAGACACCCACAACGCATAACGGGCAAAAAAAGACATGGACCTTATCTGGAGCGGAACCCTACAGAAAATGGGCGTCAAGGCGTCGGATCCCGTCAGTTATACCTTATGCGATGGTTTCCATGATGCCGACCAACGTTCTCCGGATCAGCCGGTCAACGCCTTGATTGGACGTCGTATTGAACTGCATTTTACGGGCATGATCCAATGTGTCGCCTGTGGACGGAAAACCAAAAAGACCTTCAACCAGGGTTTTTGTTTCCCCTGCAGTCAACGGCGTGCAGAAGCCGATATCTGCATCGTAAAGCCAGAGTTATGTCATTATTTTGAGGTCGATAATCCGTGTCGGGACGAGGCGTTCGCCCATGCCCACTGTTTCCAGGCGCATATTCTATATTTATCCCTGACATCTGGCTTCAAAGTGGGGATCACTCGCAAGGTGAACGTCCCCAGCCGGTGGATCGACCAGGGGGCTGTCAAAGCCATGCCTCTGGCCATGCTCCCCAGCCGCCGAGAGGTGGGGCTCGTGGAAGTCGAGCTCGCGAAGGACTTTCAAGACCGCACACATTGGATGACGATGCTTAAGCAGGAATCTCCCGAGGGCGAACTCGCACCCGCCGCCAGCGATGTGCTGAAGCGTCTAGACGAAATGGGCGTGCAGGGCATCCTCCCGGCTCCGGCACGTACGATCTATACCTTCACCTATCCGGTCCAGCGATATCCGGAAAAGGTCAAGAGCCTCAACCTGGACAAAACGGATACGGTATCCGGCACCCTGGAGGGTATTAAGGGTCAATACCTCATCCTGGATAACGGGGTAATCAACCTACGAAAATACACCGGCTACCAGGTTGAAATACGGGCCAACTAAGGTCTCAATCGCCTTTCGGGATGTCGAGAATCTTCTGTAGCACGCGCCGCGAGCCCTGAACCGCCGTGCGCTGCATATAGAAGGCCAGGCTACGGGACCCGCCAAGCTCTTCACCGCCACCGGCTCGCCCGGGTCCGCCGTGCAGAAGAGCGGGATTAACGGTACCAGGCCCGGGTGATGAATCGGCTATTTTGGCGCTTCCAAGATGCAAACGGCCATGGCCGGCCGCTATTCGCGTTAGAACCGAGCCCACAAAAGACACATCATCGCTATAGACCGAGGAAACCAATCCACCATTGCCGGCCAGAACACCGTTACAGAGTTCGGTGACATCGCTACCATACGGAAGCATCGTGGCGACCGGGCCAAAGACCTCATCGGCGTGCACCACGGCCTCATCGAGACGTTCGGCCTGAAGCAGGACCGGCGCCAGGAAGAAGCCACGATCATGATCAATGCCCACCAGATCGCCGCGGCCACCATCACCATAGACGGTCTTGCAGGATCCCTGCAGGCGGGCCACACCAGCCTGCACATCCCGTAGCTGATTGCCGGTAGCCAGGGGACCTACTTTAACTTCCCGGGCCGTCGGATTTCCAACGGGCATTCCGGAAAGCTCGCGGCTGAGATCTTCCCGAACTCCATCCACCCGATCCGCCGGGACAAATATACGTCGAATGGCCGTGCATTTCTGGCCGGCCTTCTGCGTCATATCGCGCACCACTTCCCGCAGGAACATATCGTAGGTCTCGGAATCCGAATCGGCATCGGGCCCAAGGATGGCAGCATTCAGGCTGTCTGCCTCTACGTTGATGGGTACCGAGTTCGCAATAAGGTTTTCGTTGCTTCGTAACAGGGTGGCGGTATGGCTTGAGCCGGTAAAAGCCAGAACATCTTGCGGACCCAGATGATCCAGAACGTCGCCGGCCGACCCACTTATCAACGAGATCGCGCCCTCAGGCACACAGCCGCTTGCTGCCAGGATCTCAAACATCCGCACCGTCAACACGGCCGTACTGGTTGCAGGCTTTGTGATAACGGGCATCCCGGCGAGAAGAGCAACGGCCGCCTTCTCGGCAAAGCCCCAGGCCGGGAAATTAAAGGCGTTTATATGGACCGCGGCACCTAATTTGGGAGTGTAGATATGCCGCCCCACGAAGCGCGGGTTTTTTGCGAGGGGTATTTCGTCGCCGTCGAGGAGAATGGATCGTTCGCCGAGCTCACGTCCCAGACGCGCATAAAAGCCGAGGGTAAAGGTGGCGCCATCCACGTCGAATTTGGCATCCGAGCGGGTATTACCAGTACTCACTGTAGCCAGGTCCAGCAGTTCTTCGCGCGCACCATGAAGAACTTTCGACATGGCTTTGATCATTTCGCCGCGCTGTGCAAAGTTCATTTCACGCAGAGCGTTGCCGCCTGTAGTTCGGGCATAATCCAACGCCGCCTTGAAATCCAGCCCCTCGGTAGTGGCGTGGGCAATCACATCTTCGGTAGTGGGATTGACCAGAGAAACGGGGGTCCCCTTCCCTTCCATCCACGTTCCGCAAAGATAGCTTTTCAGCAAGGTCGTCATATCCGTTCTCCTCGGTGGCCGAGGAATGGAAGTATTACAGCCTTGGAGTGGGGTCAATCGGGAGTTTCTTGACCGGCTCGCATTGCACCTTCTACTTTGTCGTCTGGAGGAAGGGATCAGACATGGGAGATGGTACTTTAGCGAGGGTGATGATCGTAGGCGGCGGGGCCCGAAGCCACGCCCTCGCCGAGGCTCTTATGCAAAGTCCAACCGTGGGACGGGTGGTCCTGGCGCCAGGTACTACCGGACTGGAAGAACTTGGCTTCGAGACCGCACCCGTCTCCAGTCAGGATTTCAAAGGCCTGGCCGAATACGCTCTGTTCGAGGAGATCGATCTCACAGTGGTGGGCCCAAATACTCCGCTGGTGGACGGTATCGTGGACCATTTCGAAGCCGAGGGTCTTCGTATCTTTGGGCCTTCGAAACAGGCGGCTCGGCTTGAAGGATCGAAGGTCTTTGCCAGGCTTCTTATGAACCGGCTCCAAATCCCCACTCCGCGGTTTGCTATCTGCGATACCATGGAACGGGCCGCTCGGATGGCACAGACAACCGCCTGGGCCCGAGTCTACAAAGCCGACGGTATCGCCTATGGCAAGGGGGTCCGGGTCACCCGGACGGCCAGCGAAGCCGAGGCGGCTCTGGAGACGGTCATGCAAGACAATATCTATGGCCTGGAGTCCGAGCGGATCGTGGTAGAAGAACGCCTCGATGGTACAGAAATTACAGTGTTTTCCCTGACCGATGGAGAGGATGTGGTGCTGCTGGGAAATGTGCAGAATCATCCCCGGCTCTATGATGGCGACGAGGGGCCGCCCACCCGTGGTATGGGACAGATCAGCCCCTCACCCCTGGTGGACGAAAGCCTCGAACAGGAAATTAAGAATGAAATTCTGCGACCGACAATTCAGGCCCTGGCGGATGCCGGCACGCCGCTACGAGGGGCCCTGTTTGTGGATCTGATGGTGGTGCCGGAGGGGGTCCGGGTGATCGATTATAATGTCCGCTTCGGGGATCCAGCCACGCAAACCCTGCTTAGTGCCTACACAGGCGATGTCTACGGACTGTTAGGTGCCTGTCTGGATGGGGGCCTCCCGGCGGCAGCCACCCGTTTGAAGCGTGATAGGAGGCCACGTGTCAGTGTGGTGATCGCCGCCGAGGGCTATCCGGACGAGCGGGTTCGGGGTCACGAGATAAAGATCGACACCGATGTCTTTGCGTCGGATCCTGATCTCTGGCTCTTTCAGGATGGGGTGCGGGCCCGGGAGTCCATTCTGGAGACCACCGGGGGTCGGACATTTACCGTGGTTGCGGCGGGATCAACGGTCGCCGAGGCCCGTCAAAGCGCCTACCGGGCGGTTAAGGCAATCCACTTTGAGGGAATGCACTACCGAGCGGATATCGGCATCTTTTCCGGATGACGGACGGCATCGCGTTATGGTACGCCGTTCACGAGAGTCCGAATTCCTCTGGGGTGGTGTCAAAATGACGGAAGTTGAAGTCCTTATGGATCTGATAGTCACATTGCAGTCCGACCTGGGCGGCAGTCTGAAACGACATGTCTCCGATCTCAATAAATACTCCGATCAAGAGGATATTCGAGAGGCATTGCATCGAGCCCTATATGAAACAAGTGCTCGTGGGGATGATGTTATCAGCGCCCGAGAGGTATGGAACGAATTCGCGGCGAAGACGGGCCCCGAACTGGCTGACGTCGCCGACTACAAAGATCTAACAAAATGTGTCCAGGAAGTGCTGGAGTATGAAGGCGTCCTGGCCGATCCCGACATATCTATCGATCGACAGGAGCTTAAAGCGGATTTCGCCACCGTGTCGGACGCTATCCGAGATCTGGTGATTGAACTACGTACCTGAACGGGATGCGAAGGGAGACTAGAGGACCAATGGACCCACAACTTCTAGAAAAACAAATCCTCGCCGCCGTGGCGGATCCGGATCTCCTGGCGGAACGAAACGTGGCAGAGGCGGTTCATCAAGTTATCGAGGGCCTGGACCGTGGCCGGTTACGAGTGGCGGAAAAGACGGCGGATGGATGGATTGTTCATGGCTGGATCAAGCAGGCCATCCTGCTCTATTTCCGGGTGGCACAAATGCAGGTCATGGAAGTCGGCCCCTTTGAGTTCCACGATAAGATCCCCCTGAAATCGAAGCTCGCGGATCAAGGTGTCCGAGTCGTCCCACCCGGGACCGTCCGGTATGGCAGTCATATTGAGCGGGGTGCCGTGATCATGCCGGGGTACGTTAATATCGGAGCCTACGTCGGAGCCAATAGTATGGTGGACACCTGGGCGACCGTGGGCTCCTGTGCCCAGATTGGGAAAAATGTACATCTATCGGGTGGTGTAGGAATCGGTGGAGTTCTTGAACCGCCGGGCGCAAGGCCCGTAATCATCGAAGACGGCGCTTTTATCGGATCGCGCTGCATCGTTGTCGAAGGCGTTCTCGTAGAAGAAGAAGCCGTTCTTGGGGCCAATGTCAGCCTTACCGCGTCCACGCCCATCGTGGATGTGACGGGTCCCGAAGAGGTCGTATACAAAGGCCGTGTGCCCGCACGATCCGTAGTAATACCCGGCATGCGGATGAAAGACTTCCCAGCCGGAAGCTACGGAGCACCCTGCGCGTTGATTATTGGCCAGCGCAAGGAATCTACCGACCGAAAAACATCGTTAAATGACGTGTTGCGACAATTCAATATGCCCGTTTAAGGTGACCAAGCACGGGATGGAATAAGGAGCGGAGGCTACAAATGAGTACAGCAAAGAATGTGGGTGTAGTTCTCGCCGGTTGTGGCTATCTGGATGGTGCCGAAATTCACGAGGCAACTCTCACCCTTCTGGCTCTGGATCGAGCGGGCGCCAATATCATCTGCATGGCCCCGGACGTAGAGCAGATGCATGTGGTGGACCATGTGGCAGGGGCCCCGGCCGAAGGCCAGAGCCGAAATGTGCTGGCAGAATCGGCCCGGATCGCTCGCGGCGAGATCCGCGATATCCGTAATGTCTCGGCCGACGAGCTGGATGCCCTCGTCTTCCCCGGTGGCTTTGGTGCCGCCAAAAACCTGTGCAACTTTGCGACCAATGGAGCCCAATGTACGGTGCACCCGGCTGTCGACAACCTGATCAAATCCATGCATCTGAGTCAGAAGGCGATGGGTTTCATCTGCATTGCACCGGCCATCGCGGCTCGGTCTCTGGGTGAGCTGCATCCACGATTGACCATCGGCACCGACGAAGGTACGGCGCAGGCCCTGGAGAGTATGGGCGCGGTGCACGTAAACTGCGCGGTAGACGAAATCGCGGTGGACGAAAACCTGAAGATCGTATCGACGCCGGCCTATATGCTTGGGCCATCCATCGCACACGTAGCCAAAGGTATTGACGCTCTGGTGGACGAGGTCCTATCTCTGGCTTGAAGCCCGGCTTAAAGCTGGAAGCGGTACGAGAAATCTACCGACAGAAGTACCGGGGCCTCGAGCTGATCACCGCTCGTGATAATCTTGTAGGGATATTTGGCGCCGAGCAGGGCCACCCATTTGGGTTGCGACCACATCAGGCCCGCCGATACGATCAGGTCTGTTCGACCGCTGTTTTTCGCAACGTTTTCACCCCAGCGAGCGGCGGTCTCGTAGAAAACCTCATGTTGAAGTGTGAAAGACAGCCGCTTCGCAAGAATCGGATAGCTCCCTCCGAAACCACCCGCCACCACAGTGTTGGCTTTGTAGTCGTGTTTGCCGCTATATAGGCTCCAGACACCTTGCCCCCAGGCGACCAGCCAGGCTTTCCCGAGCCTCTGCTTTACCACCAGACGTAGAATCGGATTCACCGATCCCGTTCCATAAAACAGATGTTGATGCTTCAGGCCCTGGGCGCCTTTAACAAATGGGTCGGGCTCAACCTCTCCTGTGGGAAGGGTTACCCCTACCCCGACTTCCACGTCAGTATTCTTCGCGATGGCCGGAGGCATCGGATAAAAGTTGAGGCCAACGTTGAGATCTGCCAACCCCACCACCGCCTCTGTCCGATGATGGATACTCGGAAATTCATCGAGAAACTGCCCATCTACCCCTTTGAATGACGCGTCTACGGTAGTCACTCCTATAGGAACCATCAGAAAGGCGCCCAACCAGCTGTTTACCCTATAATCGAACGAAAGATCGAATCGACCGGCCACCATATCGAGAATATGCTCGTAGGCCTGTTGATCATCGGAAAGACCCGGTTCAAACTGGCTGGGGTCCACATCGTGTTCCGCATGCACCGGTGCCAAGCGAAATCCGAAATTAACTCGAAGGTTGCCGATCCCCAGGTTCTCTTGAAGAGATTTATCGCCTCCGCCCGGGAGGCCAGGATTGCTTCAGCCGCTTCAGCCAGGGCCACTGAGGGCTGTGGCGGGCCAAAGAATGACGATGGCCAGCCAGGGGATCAGCATAGCTGGTATTAGTCGCACCATATACCGACCCTATTCGCTTTCTTCCGAGGTCGCAATTCCGAGGGCTTTACGGACCCGACCCAGATGCAGGCCGGATATCGTATCCAGCTTTTTACCTTTCGGGCCATAAATGATGACGTGGGGGAGCTCAGGCACGTTTTTGAGATGCTGGTTCGCCACGACAGTGCCCCAGTCATAGATATCGATCTTGCGTATAGCGATGTCCGTTCGGCCCGACACGATGCGCGCTAACGCCTCGTCCAATTTTCTGCAGGGTCCACACCAGGCCGCCGTAAAGTCAATAACGGTATATTTACCAGGCACCAGGAGAGAGTTGAGATCGAGCCTCTGCGTATGGTTCTTATGGTGGCGAACGTCGCTGTTCGGTGGATATCCCACGGCAGGCGCGTAATGCCCTTTTCCTTTTCCGGGGGTGGCTCGGAAGCCAGCTTTTCTAACGATGCCCGTAAGGCCTTCAAGCGACGTCGTTTTGGGGTCATACCGGACCGCCAACTCTGCCTCCAATCGCAGAAACTCGGCAGCTAGCACATGTGGAGCCAGGGTTCGCTCCAATGCTCCTCCACAACTTGCACAGTCAAGGTTTTGAAGCGAGATGACTCCCGTTTCACCCGGCTGTGTCTGGGCTCCAGCGCAGGCCAAGATGACCGTCATCAGAACGGCCATAAGAGAATTTATCGGGAACGGTCTGGATTGCACGAGATTTTTTTCTCCAGTAGATGCCCCCCCCTTATAGCCAACCGTCCCCACTGTATCAAACTTATAGGTCCCTTCCCTGCTTTGAAACTGAGAACCTGCGGTGCTATGCTGTCGAGGCAACCAGGGGGACCCCGTGAGACGATCGTTTCCAGTATGGATTTCCGTATATTTCGGTTTATGTCTGCTTCATTGTGGCG
>CAUZEG010000141.1:0-11379 GCA_963578775.1 Myxococcales bacterium | reverse complement strand
TGGGGCACGATGCACCTCTTGCTGGCGTTCTTCGTATCGGAGCGAAACCGAGCCCGGGAGATCCTCCAATTATGCCGGGTGGAGCTGGACCAGATCCTTAAGAAGCTGGAGAAACGTCGAAAAACGATCGAGGAACCAACCCTGGTAAACAGTGTTTTGCGCAAGGCCGAAGAACTGACTCGCCGCACAGGTCATACGCGCGTCAATACCCTGCATCTATTTACCGCCCTGTGCCGGACCCCGGATTGCCTCTGTTATAAGCTTCTGGTCGACGTAGGAGCCGATCCCGGACGATTGCGTTCCGTCGCCATGCGAAATATCTCGGAGGGCCGACCCCGCGCATCCATGAATCAATCCGCCCGGGCCGACACCCAGGAGCCCGAAAGTCTCGCCGTCCTCGCTCCACTGGCCGATCCCAGCTCCAGCAGCAGTCCCTTCGAAAATCCGTTCGCGGAAACCGAGGTCCCTCGTAATATCGTAGTCGAGGCGCCGGACCCGCCCCAGAAGAAGAGCTCTCCCAAGACAAAGAAAGCTAAGAAAACCACCCCACCTCCGGCTGAAACCACCCCCGAGGTCGAACCGGACCCCGCCTTCGAACTGGATCCCGACGAATATCCGATCTTGACCAGTATGGGGCGTAATCTGAGCCAACTCGTTGCCCAGGGAAAAGTGGATCCAGCCATCGGTCGGGACCGGGAAGTCGAACTGCTCCTCGATGTTCTACTCAAACGCCGGTCCAACAACCCCTTGCTCATCGGTGAACCAGGAGTGGGTAAGACCGCCATCGTAGAAGGCCTGGCGCAACGGCTGCAGACATTGGCCGAATCCGACCCGATGCGCGGTGCCATTCTTATTGAGATCCCCATCAGCTCCCTGGATGCCGGCACCCAATTACGCGGTGCCTTTACGGAGCGTATGCAGGGTTTGATGGATGAAGTGGCGCAGGCCGATGGCAATATCGTCATCTTCTTTGACGAGATCCATCTGCTTATGGGAACCGGCGCCGGTGACGGTGCCCTCGATGCCGGAAATGTACTTAAATCGGCCCTGGCCCGCGGACACTTCCCCTGTATTGGGGCCACAACGGTGGTGGAATACACGCGGACAATCGAACGCGATACGGCCCTGGCGCGTCGATTCACAACCGTCTATGTGGCCGAACCCGATACGGAAGCCGCCATCGCCATGCTGCAGGGTGTGTTACAAAAATATGCCAATCATCATGGGGTGGAGTACGAGGACGATGTTGCCGAGGTTGCGGTAGCCTTATCCCGTCGCTACATCCCCGAACGTTCCCTGCCGGATAAGGCCATCGCCCTCATCGACAAGGCCGGATCCAAAGCCCGCCGAGCCGGTCGAACGGTCGTCGATCAGGAAGATATCGCCAATGTTGTGGCCTCTCTCACCGACATCCCCGCCAGCAAAATTCTGGTCACGGATCAGGAACGCCTCCTCGACATGGAGGAACATCTCAGTGACCATATCGTCGGACATGATTCCGAAATCCACGCCCTCTCGCGCGTGATCCGTAGAAACTTCGCCGGCTTCCGCTCACGCCGGCCGGTCGGGTCGTTTATTCTTCTCGGTCCAACGGGCGTCGGCAAGACAGAAACAGCCCGTGTTCTGGCCCGCTATTTCTTTCAGAAGGCCGATGCGCTTCAGCGCTTTGATATGAGCGAATACGGAGACCGAACCTCCGTGAATAAGCTCATCGGGGCCCCTGCGGGCTATGAAGGCCACGACGAGATCCCCTCCCTGACACGAGCCGTCTGGAAACGCCCACATCAAGTGCTCTTATTCGACGAGGTCGACAAATCGGATCCATCCCTATGGCCGATCTTCCTGCAGATGCTCGATGAAGGTACGGTAGAAGACCGCCGTGGAGTCCGCCTGGATTTCCGCGAAAGCATCATCATCATGACCACAAACCTCGGTGCCAACACCCTTCGAAGCTCGGATCGTGGGATCGGATTTTCGGCCCGCGATAGCGAGATGCCCGGAGATCAGCGAAAGATGCAGCGCGAGCGAATGCGCGACCGGGTCCTTGAGGAAGCACGAAAACACCTTCCACCAGAACTCTGGGCACGCTTCGACGCACGAATGGTCTATCTGCCCCTCGAGGCCGACGAACTTCGTCGGGTTGCGGAAATGTTGGTGGCGGAACAAAGCGCCATTCTGGACCAGGAACGTGGGATCCAACTTCGCATCGATCCCGAAGCGCTGGATTATATTCTTCTGGTGGCCGGTAAAGCGGATACACGCGACGGAGCACGTAGTCTACGCCGCGTAATCGAAGAACATCTGGTCGACTCCGTCGCCCAGTATCTGCTGAGGAATACCGTCCGGGCGGGAACTCTGCTGTCGATCCGCCTGACCGGGGAAAAGCTCAACGTCGATACGGTGACGAGCGACAACGAGAAGGATGACACGGTCGTTGAAAAAGTACGCTCCCTCGTGCGGGCCGAATCCTGATCATTCGGGATCTTTGGCCTGCATATGGGCAAGCCAGGCATCGAGCTGCACCTTCAAGCTCGCTGTGCGTTCCGGATCCTGGCGGAGCAGATTCTTTTTCTCGCCCGGATCGGCCTGGACATTATAGAGCGCACGCACCGGTCCCATCAGGTCGCGCAGATATTTGAATGGCCACTTCAATACAGCGGCCGCTTTGTAGCGCACATTACCGCGCTTCAAATCCGTATACAGGTAGAGGGGCCGTTCGCGCCACGAGCCATCAAAACGGTCATCGCAGAGCAGGGGTAATAGCGACCAGCCATCCGATGGAGGCGGATCGTCGATGGCAGCCAACTGTAGGACGGTAGGGAACAGGTCGTTCAGGATGACCGGGACATCGACAACCGTGCGACGGGCGCCCGGGATACGGGCCAATAATACGATCCGGACGTCCGGTTCAAACAGGGTATTGCCATGATTGGTTTGCCCGTGCTCTCCAAATAACTCCCCATGATCGGAGAAGAAGAAGATGGCGGTACGGTCGTAATCCTTTCGGGCTTCCAACGCCTCGATCAGAGGCTTGATACTGTCGTCACAATAGGCCAGTGCGCTGTCATATCGATCGATTGGCCGATTCCCGAAATCCCAGGGTTCGTGCTTGATGTAGGGATCGTGGGTGCAACGATAGTGACTGAATAAGAAGAAGGGCCGGCTACCATCCTCCGGCATCGACGCCAGATACTCCAGGGCCGCGTTGGTCGTCTCGGCCGCCGCACGACCATAGACTCGTCTCCATTCCCGTACCGGCCAGGGAGTGGACCAGCTTCGAAAGCCCTGCCCTACCCCTTTATTATGTTGGACCACGAACGAGATGGTATGGCCTACGGCGTCATACCCCCGGGCACCAGGACGGGCTCGCCGAAGCACCTCCGCCAGGGTCGTCGCCTGGGGATTCAGCCGAAAATCATTACCCTTCAAAGTGTCGTAGGGCAGCCCGGCCGGATAGCGGCCCGTAAATACGCTCGACATGGCAAAGCGGGTACTCGGGGCGGGAGTATAGGCATTCTTGAACCAGACCACTGCCGGCTTCTTCGCGAAGCTATCGAGTACCGCGGAGGTGGGCCGGGGGTAGCCGGCCAACCCGAGATGATCGGGACGTAGGGCGTCGAGTTGAACGAAGATAATATTCATTCGTTCGGTTGGGTCTGCCGCAACCGGAATGCAGCCTTTGTCCTGGTCCGGCTGTCGTTGGGATACGTAGATCTGGGCATCGGCACCCGAGCAGTCTTCATCCACGCCATTGATGGGGATATCACGGGCACCGGGATGAATGGCGGCGTTATCGTCGTCACAATCGCCCCCGAGAAGAATCGGGCTATGACCATCACCGTCCCCATCAACGAAACTTCGCTCCAGAGCCAACAACGGGCTGAGACAGGGAAGTTGTCGACGCAGGATATCCTGGACGGCGGGCCGGGCCGTTCCCAGTAATAGCGGGGCTGAAATCGTGGCCAGGAAGAGCACCACAACCAGACGGGCGGCGATCCGATCCAGACGGCTGTGGATCCCACCGAGTCGCGGATGCAGGCCCAGAGCCAGGAATACCAACATAGCGGTGGGCGCCATGGCGTAGGCCCGCGGCAATATGGTCGGCAGCAGAAGAGCAGAGCCGAGAGCCGCCACTACCACCAGCACCCAGGGCCGTAAGAATAATCGGCAGCGGCAATCTTCAGCCCAGAGATCGCGTCGTGCCACGGCGCGCATAAGGCTACCCATCGCCCAGACGACCAATATACCGACTGTGAGAAAACCCACCGTCGTGGCGAGAACGGTGGCAGCCAGAGCAAAGCGGGGGCTCATCATTCCAGCAAAGGCGTTACCCACCCAGAGGCCCACCTCCAGGGATAGAAGAACCGTCATCCCGGCTGCGATCAAAGCCAGACCGTGCAGGCCAGGATCGCGTCCCACACAGGCTTGGCGGTATCCTTCGGCCAGGCTGCGTACCGCCTCGGAATCCAGGATCCGGGCCAGAAGATAGGCCGGGATCAAACACGAACAGAGAAGGCATGAGAACGTAAAATAGACTAGCGAAAAACGGCCGCCCATGGGTAGGCCCGCCTGGCCGGCCAGAATCCAACCGGCCAACGATTCCCCCAGGGCCAGACCCAGGATCGCCAATAGTAGCGGTCCGAAGGCAGAGCGGGAGAGCCCTCTTGATTCGGGCTGCTTTGTTCCATCGTCAGTCATACCCACACCATTGCCGCAAACATGGTCTATCCGCAACTTGTTATGGGTCACATCCACCCCCATTGCCCTCCCTGCCCGCCGGGAGTATCCTCTGGGTGAAACTCTGGAGGAATACCATGACTCGCCTGTTTTCTTGTCTTCTTGCCGCGCTACTTCTTGTCACCGTCGGGAGCCTGACGGCCTATGCCGACGACTGTCCGGCTGGCACAAAAAAAACGGCGTACTCAGAAGGTGCCTTTCATGGTTTCCGGTGCCTTGACAGTGCGGGTAAAACACAAGGGAAACTGACCCTCTTCCACCAGAACGGGAAGAAGAAGGTAGAAATGGAATACCGTGATGAAAAAAAACACGGCAAAACAACCGTTTGGCACGATAACGGGCAAAAGAAGATGGATGCCGAATACCGTAATGATAAACAACACGGAAGACTGACCATTTTCGATCAGACCGGTAAAAAGAGTTCGGAAGGCACATACAAGAATGGCCAAAAACACGGCAAACATACTTTCTGGCACGAAAACGGGAAAAAAAAGAAAGAAGAGAACTATCGTGACGGCCAGGGGCACGGAAAAGTGATCAAATGGTACCAAGACGGAAAGAAAGAAGTAGAGGAAGAATGGCGTAATGGGAAGCGACACGGAAAGATGGGTTCTTGGCATCAGAACGGACAGAAATATGAAGAAGTCGAATGGCGTGACGGCGCGCTACACGGCAAAGGAATCATATGGCACGCAAATGGGAAGAAGAGCGCGGAAGGCGTACTTCGTGGCGGTAAGAAACACGGCAAATGGACCCACTGGGACACGCAGGGCAAGGCCGTGAAAGTCGAAGACTGCAATATGGGTACGTGCACAGTCGTCCGCTAACCAGCTACCGGCTACGGTCTCAATGGTATTCCGACGGGTCCGGGGGCGCGTCTTCAGGGATCTCTTCCGGCCAGACGGGCTCGGGGATCGCGGGCTCCACCAGCTCTAAGGGCTCGTAGTCGTCATCGAGGCCCAGCATGGCCTCTTCACGCCCCATCTTTTCCACCGCCAGCCGATGGCGCTTTCGAACCATCAACCAGGCGACCAGAAAGAGGAGCCCCACGAAAAACCACATGATCATCTCGAAGCTGACCAGAAATGTGACCCACCGGCTCTGCACAAAGCCACCACGCCATTTCTGTTCCAGCGTGGGCAGGGAATGGTCAAAGGTCCGCTCAATCGCGAGATAGAAATTCTCACCAGAACGAACCAGGGCCAGAAGTTCACGAATCGACCCGAAGCCACCATGGTATCCGGTAGCCCAATGTAAAAACGCGAACGAGGTCGCATAGGCCCGATCCACCAGAGGCTGGCGGTTGGGAAAACTGTGGGTCAGCTCCGACAATTTTGGGAGCGAACGAGTAGACGCCGACAGAACCACCGTCTTCAGATGGCGAACCGTCTCGTTATGCGCCAGGAGCATGGCGACCCCTTCCTCAAACCAACGCGGTAGATGGGCATTATGGGAAGCCTCTCCCACGTAGATATGCGCCAATTCATGGGTCAGCGTATTGCGGATCCGTGGCGGTGGACCGGCCGAGAGCCGAATCACAATTTGCCGTTCCTTGGGATAGGCAACACCCGCAACCCAGCCTTTGAAATGAGGTCGGTGCCCGCCCGGCTCAATCTCCGGTTGATGGATATTGAAATCACGTAGATTACGGGTCACGGTAATATGGACCGGGGCCCCTCTGGGCCCCAGACCCAGCATTCGCCGGATCCGAGCGGCTTCTTCGTTGGCGTACTTGGTGACATACTCCACATCCGAGGCCTGCATTCCCACGGCCTTGATGATACAACAATCATATCCCGCATAGGCGTAGGCCCCCGCCCGGCGTGGTCCAGCGGCCAGGACCTGGCTAGCCATCAGAAGCAGCAGGCAGAACCCGCCGAGATACGTTAGAAGGGGCCATCGCATGGATCAGTTCAGCCGCTCCAATGGACTTCGAGGTACAACCCTCAAAATCGGCCGATTCTGGTTGAACTCAACCAGAAGCCCGAACGTAAACTCAAAGGTGTTCTTCCCATCGGAGAAGAAAACCTCCGGCGGGTTCACAAAGGGTGCACCCAGTCGAAACGCCCGTAGACCTTCTTTGTCGAGAAAGCTCAACCCCGACGGACGGGCGACTGTGACCTCCACTAATTCTCCTTCCCGATCGATCACCACCCGCATCACCGAATAGCGATCGCGGCAACAAAAGCTCTCACCGGTCGGGTCGCGTCGTAAGACCGCCATGCGCGGGTTCCAATGATGACGGACCCGTTCCTTGATGCGCTCGAAAAAGTGTACATATTTGTATCGCTTGGCGTTGAGAAGAGTCATATCTCCCTCTTCGTCTACATCCAGAAGCGCGTCATCCGATCCACCGGTACTCGATAGGGTCTGCACCACATTTTCTTCCCAGGGTTTGCGCGCAACGGGGGCCGTAACGGCGCGTGGCGTTGGCATCTCCTCGGTACCCACCCGATGGCTTCCCTCCGGCAGCGGCGTCTCGGCCTTCTGGGTCGCCAGTTTTTCTTTCTGGGCCGCTTTCTTGAGCCGTGTCTTCTCTCGGGTTGTGCTATCCGGAGATTGCACCTTCGATCGACGTGCGACTCGGCTCGTGCTCTTTGTCTGCGGCCCAGGTGTACGTACCCGCGCTTTTTGTTCGCGGTCTACTCGATGGTTGTGTTTGGCCAACCGGCGGGTCATCAAAGGCGGAGCCTCTTCTTTCTCGGGCGGAGGCAAAGTGACCACCTGTCCCTGTGGTGGTTTCACCGGTTCCTTCTTCTTCGCCTCTTCCAGGGTCGGCCCAACCAGAGTCACCTGGGTCGCAGCGGCCTGTATAGCCCGCTCCGATCCCTGCGTGGTTTTATAGAACAACCAACCGAGCACAACCTGTAGAAGAAGCGCTACCAGAAAACTGAAGAGCAGGACTTCACGAGGTGTTTTCGAACGAAGGAGCATACTACTACGTTAGGGCTCGTCCCCCAGAGAATCAAGTGCGTCGAGAATTATCGGAGCTCTATACGCCGTACACTCTTAAAACCAGACAACTCTCCTATCAACCCATCGAGTCGTATCTGGTGTGGGACTTTGACCATGAGTTCCAGGTCCACCTGATTCTGGGATATGTCCTTTACAAAGCCTGCCGAGACCACTCGTAGGCCCTGACCATCTAACAACGCACGTACCTCGCTGACAACGCCGGGCCGGTCGGTCATCGACATATTGAGCTGATGGGTGGTGGCCGGCCGCACAAACTTCTTCTCAACGATATCAAGAAAAACAAGTGCCACAACCACCAGAGCCGTACACACCAGGGCGATTTGGGATTCCCCCATACCGGCGGCCAGGCCGATAATGGCCGTCGTCCAGAGACTGGCTGCGGTCGTCAAGCCCTTGATCGTGATGCCATAACGTAAGATGGCCCCGGCCCCCAGGAAACCGATGCCGTTGATAACCTGGGCCGCAACGCGCCCGGGATCACCATTTACAGCCCCGAATTTCTGGGCTACAGGACCCGCGAACGAGATCGAAATAATCGAAGCCAATGCCCCCCCCACCGCCAGAACCAGATGGGTTCGGAGCCCAGCGGGTTGGCCGTGTGTTTCGCGCTCCAGACCGATAATCCCGCCACATAAGGCACCAATACCGAGACATTGCAGTATGTTCGAAAGTTCAAAGAATTCCATTTTGGACGTTCCTGCTATTGACCCAACAAAAGGTACCATGAACCCAAGGGAACGCGAGTTTTCGGACGGAGTGGTCAAAGAAAAAATGATTTGGGACCACCCTTTAGGGTGATCGCGCCTGGACCATGCCAGTCATAGGGAAACGGGGATTTCCTTGACCTTTCGCGACGCGATGCAGTACAGCCAGCGCCTTAATGCATCGCCAGACCACGTTTTCAACCCCTCTGGAGCTCTGCAAATGAAACTTATGACCGGTGCTGTCGCCAATGTTCTGGACGCCGTGGGGGATACCCCTATCGTACGGCTCAATCGAGTTGTCCCGGAAAGCCAGCAGGCGAACATCTTTGCCAAACTGGAGTATTTGAACCCCGGTGGCAGCGTAAAAGACCGTCCTGCGCTGCAGATTGTTCTGGATGCCGAAGAGAACGGGACCCTCCGACCGGGCGGCACCATTGTCGAGGCCACAAGTGGCAATACCGGCATGGGGCTGGCTATGGTGGCGGCCGTAAAAGGCTATAAGACCATCTTCGTCATGCCCGATAAGATGTCCGACGAGAAGGTCAAAGCCCTCCGCTCCTGTGGCGCACGGGTGGTCATGACCCCCACCGAGGTGAGTCCCGAAGACCCGCGTTCGTATTATAGCGTAGCCCGCAAACTGACCGACGAAACTCCGAACGCCATCCTGGCCAATCAGTACTTCAATCCATCGAATCCCAAATCCCACGAGTTGAGTACCGGCCCGGAGATCTGGGAACAGACCGCTGGAGAAATCGATGTTTTCATTACCGCCATGGGTACCGGCGGCACCATCAGCGGAATCGCCCGCTATCTGAAGTCCAAGAATTCAAATATCCGCGTCGTGGGTATCGATCCGGTCGGAAGTATCTATTACGACTACTTCAAGACCGGAAAAATGGTCCCGGCCCACTCCTATAAGGTGGAGGGATTCGGCGAAGATTTCCTGCCCGGAACCATGGATCTATCCGTCATCGACGATGTCGTACGAGTAACGGATAAGGAGTGCTTTCTGATGACCCGGGCCCTGGTCCGTGACGAGGGGATCTACTGCGGTGGTAGCAGCGGCGGAATCGTCGCTGGAGCCATCAAATGGCTGGAAAACCATGATGGGGATCTGAACGTTGTTACCATCATGTGTGATAGCTCAGCCCGCTATCTGACAAAGATCTTTGACGACGCCTGGATGCGCGAGCATGGCTATCTTCAGCCGGAACTCGAAATGCGTATCGGAGAGATGATCGGTCGCCGCCAACAAGACCTCCTGGTCGCGGCCGCAGACGATACCGTCCGCCAGACCGTAGGCCTTATGAAAGAAAATGGGATCAGCCAGTTACCGGTTCTTGAAGACGGTAAGCTGATCGGCCTCATCACAGAAACCGATCTGCTGCAGAGTCTGGTGAACGAGCAGGTGACCCCGGACACCCATATCGAGAATCTCATCGACATGAACTTCGCCATCGTCGAGCCCAATAACAGCTTAGCTCTTCTGACCCAGGTGTTTGCACAGGGCAAGATTGCTGTGGTCGTAGAGAAGGGTGAAGTAGTTGGCGTCGTTACCAAGATCGATCTCATCGATACCATAACCAATATGGCGAGCTGAAGCGCATAACCGACCATGAAAACACAGGGTATATTCCCATTGTCCATGGATCATGTGGGCAAGCGTAACGACTTCGTATACATGGCGCTAACGGATGGCGACGGTAATATCTTCGTGCATCCTGAGCTGGGTATGGCCGCGTTCGACGGCCATCAAATACGCCCACTGCGTGCCTCCGATTGCGTTCGGGTGCCTACGGGTAGTGATTTCTTCAGCATGCCCGGACGAATTCCTCTCGGCTGGGATCATGAATCCGATGAAGCGGTACCGATCAGCGAAACCCCGACCGGGGATACGGCCATGGCCATTTCGGTATTCCTGGCTCCGGCCTTCACCCGCTTGATGCACCCAGCAACCGAACTCTGCCCAGACGCACCCACCCTGCCCCTTTATGCCTATAGCAGCCTGGGTATCGACTCCGACGGCTACCCGGTCTCACCATCCATTCGGGTCGACGCCGATCCGCGCCAGGATCCACCCCGTTTTGATCGAACACGGATTGAATCCGGTGTGGTAGACCGCCGAACGGATCTGCCAAAGAACCGTCTTATCGGCCATATCGCCAATTGTGCTCTGATCTACGGTTGTCGAGCGGCGCAGAACTATTTCCTGGGTCGTTGGGAGGCCCCCATTCCCATCGCTCGATCATGCAATGCACGCTGCATCGGCTGCATAAGCCTGCAAAAGGGCGACGAGAAGATCGCCAGCCACGACCGGATCGGCTTTAACCTGGAGGCGGCCGAAGTCGCCGAGCTGACCATGGATCACCTCAAGCGAGTACCCACCGGTATCGTCTCCTTCGGTCAGGGCTGCGAAGGGGAACCCCTGCTAAACGCCGACCTCGCGGTGGAAGCTGTGCGGCGCGTTCGCGACAAAACCCAGATTGGAACCCTGCATCTGAACAG
The DNA here is from genome assembly GCA_963578775.1 of Myxococcales bacterium. GTDB lineage: Bacteria > Myxococcota_A > UBA9042 > UBA3505 > UBA3505 > UBA3505. Next base: position 457 of record CAUZEG010000141.1, on the reverse strand, counting down.
TAACGCATCAAAGCCCGAGGCCGTCGCCCGCCTGGTAGAGGCCGGCCTGGATTCCATGCGCGTATCTCTAAACAGTGCCCAGCCCGCCATCTACGATCGCTACTATCGCCCGCAGGACTATGAATTCAAGGACGTGGTTCGATCCATACAGGTGGCCAGTGAGGGCGGGCGCTTCGTCGCATTGAATCTCCTGGTATTCCCGGGAATCACAGACACCACTGAAGAGTTGGAGGCATTGATAGACCTTCACTCCAGGGCGCCCTTTCATATGATCCAGTGGCGCAATCTTAACGTGGATCCGGATGAATACCTTACGACCATGCAAGACGTTCCGCGCTCGACCCCCATGGGTCTGGATGTCTTTATCAGCCGTCTCGAAGATGCCATCCCGGGGCTCACGCGTGGGTACTATAACCCCGCCAAGCACAAGTTCCCCTCAAACGTGAACTTGTCCTGA
>CAUZEG010000140.1:0-11392 GCA_963578775.1 Myxococcales bacterium | reverse complement strand
TTGCTGAAGCCTACAAACAAGCGGGAATGCATCGATTCGATCCGATCACGATAATTCACCACGATCCCGCCCGCGGATTTGCCCTCGTCACCGAGCACCATCGACTCGTGGCCTATATTGGACACGATGAATTCGCAAAAAGAATTCAGAAACTTCGTTTCGTGATCGACGACGCCCTACGACGAGGAAAAGGCGTACCGGGAACCATTCACGCCGATCTTGGCGATCAACGTGTGGTGGTAAAACCAAGAATTGCAAATTCGGCGACTCAAAAACCCAAATTACGGACCGATTTGGGAAGAAAGAGTCCCGGTCCAAACCAACTCGCACAGAAGAGAAAACACTGAATTCGCTCAGTAGCAATATGACCTGACCTAGAGGTAGACCCATGGGACGAAGAGATGATTTTGTAGTCGGACTTGATATCGGCACACGCCACGTACGGGCAGTAGTGGCTGAAGCCGATGAGAAAGGTGTACATATCACTGGAATCGGACAGGCCGACGGCCTGGGCCTTCGCGGAGGGACGGTAGTGAATATCGAATCCACCACGCGGGCCATTCAAAAGGCGATCGACGACGCCGGGCGCATGGCTGGCTGTGAAGTCGGTCGTGTATACGTATCGGTCGGAGGACAACACCTGGAAGGATCAAACAGCCAGGGGGTTGTGGCCATCAAGGATGGCGAAGTCTCCGAAGACGATCGTGACCGCGTTCTCGACGCAGCCCGCGCAATCAAACTCTCATCGGACCGGGAATTTCTGCAGATGTTGCCGCAGAAATTTCGAGTCGATGATACCGAAGGGATCCGCGACCCCATCGGGATCACGGGTGTCCGTCTTGAGGCACGTGTCCATGTGATTACGGGTGCCAAAGCCAGTCTTCAAAATCTCCGTCGCTGCGTGATTCAAGCCGAGCTGGATATCGCTGGAATTGGCGCAAGTCCTCTGGCTGCAAGTTCAGCCACTCTCTACGACGACGAGAAAGAGCTGGGCGTAGTACTTGTGGACATCGGAGCCGGTACCACGGACGTTTCCATCTGGCACGATGATGCGTTGGTCCATACGGCCGTCTTGCCCTTTGGCGGTAATCATGTAACCAGCGACGTGGCCTTCGGCCTTCGCACACCACGGGCCGAAGCCGAGCGCATCAAATGCCGGTCTGGCTGTGCGACAGTCCACCTCGTCGATGAAGAAGACATTATTGAAGTCCCCTCCGTCGGTGGGCGGCAGCCAACCGAGCAGAGCCGCCAATTCCTGGCCGAGATTATCGAACCGCGCGTCTCCGAGATTCTCGAGATGGTGCGCGAAGAAGTTCGTAAATCCGGATACCAGGAGTTGTTGGCCTCAGGCATCGTTCTTACTGGAGGCACGGCAAACCTGGAAGGAATCGCCGATATGGCCGAGGAGATCTTTGGAACTCCCGTTCGCGTCGGGGTCCCCGAGAATATCTCCGGTCTTAAAGACATGGTCGCCGACCCGTCCTTTTCCGTCGCTGTCGGTCTGGTCAAATACGGGTTCGCCGCAGCCGAATCGGCCCAATTCGAAGCCTATCGAAGATCGCAACACAATCCAATGAACTGGCTTGGTGAACGAATGCGCCGAGTCGCTTCTATTTTCTTTTAACTACTAACGTCGTGTCCCTGGGAGTTGCCGGACTCCAAAAACAAGGACTCGACACCTACTTCAAATGGCAAATTTGCCAATCCAAATTTCCTGATAGCACGGGGAGGAGAAACTCATGATTACGATTGAATGCCAGAGTAACGCCAAGATCAAGGTGATCGGCGTTGGTGGTGGTGGCGGAAACGCCATAAATAACATGGTTGAAGGCGAACTTCAGGGCGTGGAGTTCATCGCCTGTAACACAGATGGCCAAGCGCTTGAAAACAGCCATGCGGACGAAAAACTGCGTCTCGGAGAGAAGCTCACAGGTGGTCTCGGCGCTGGTGCCGACCCGCAGATCGGCTGGAAGTCCGCGATGGAAAGTCAGACCAATATCTCTGGTCTCCTGGACGGAGCCGATATGTGTTTCGTTACGGCCGGCCTGGGCGGTGGTACCGGAACGGGCGGAGCCCCTGTTATCTGCCAGGCCGCCAAGGACATGGGAATTCTGACGGTTGCCGTCGTCACCATGCCCTTTTCGTTCGAAGGCGCCCGTCGTCGGAAGAACGCGGACATGGGCTTAGATCAACTCAAGAAATGCGTCGATACCCTCATCGTGATTCCAAACGATCGCCTGATTGAGATCGCAGACGATAATATGACGATGTTGGACGCGTTCAAATGCGCCGACCACATTCTGCTCTCTGCCGTTCGTGGTATCAGTGACATCATCGTGACTCCGGGCCTTATCAATGTGGATTTCAAGGACGTGCGTTCCATCATGATGGACGGCGGTCTTGCACTCATGGGCCAGGGCCGCGCCAGCGGTGACGGACGTGCACTTGCCGCAGCCCAGGCGGCAACATGTAGCCCACTATTAGACGGCGTAAGCCTCAACGGGGCGACTGGAATCCTGGTTAACATCACCGGCGGGCAGGACATGACCCTTCGTGAGGTCAACGACGCCATGAGTTATGTCCAACAGGAGGCCCATCCAGAGGCGAATATCATCTTTGGCTCGGTCGTAAATTACGCCCAGCATGACGAGGTCAGTGTAACCGTTATCGCTACGGGTGGTAACGAAGCACACACCGAGGTGAGCGATAACACCGAGGAGTACGTCTTTGAGACAATGACACAACCAACTCGTCTGCAGACTCAACAGGAGACCAGTCTACCCACGGTGCAGAATGCATTCGAGCTTCCTGCAACCCAACGGCGTGGCGCCAAGCTTCGTGGTGCACCCTCGCAAGGTCTAGACATGAGTACCGGCAACAACTCACCGTCGGCGTCTACCACAGAGGCACCGAGTGTAGAGACCATGCTGTCCCAAAACGAGAGCGAATACGATACACCGGCGTTTCTCCGCCGGCACAAAGACGTACAGGAATCGACGAAATAACCGTCTTTAAACCCCCGTGCTCGGGCGGTGCCGATTTCGATCGGTACCGCCCTTTTTTTTGGGGGGATTCAACCGGTCCGGGTGATCTCTAGCCAGACACACTGTCTCCGTCTAGTAGACGACGCAAAACGCTGAAGGCCGCATAACCAGCCAGGAGCTGAAATCGCTCTCGCCCAAAGCCTGGAAACGTATGTTGCACCACTTCAACACCACCCGGGTGCGCGACGCCGATGAATACAGTCCCAACAGGCTTATCCTCTGTTCCACCGGATGGGCCTGCAATACCGGTGACAGCGATACCATGGGTAGCCTGCAGCCGCTCACGAATCCCGGCCGCCATCGACGCGGCTACGGCTTCACTGACGGCACCATGCTGTGCAATCAAGTCGGGAGAAACCTCCAGAAGCGTCTCCTTCGCCTCATTGGCATAGCTCACAACCCCACCCTGAAATACGCGACTGCATCCGGGAATACGGGTGATCCGATGGGCGATGATTCCACCTGTGCAGGATTCCGCCAATGCCAGAGTCGCTCCCGCCACATGCATATGCTCGATTGCATCTTCGAAGAAATCCACTTCGGATGATTCGGAGAAGAGGCGCCAGGACAATACCGTCCGCAATTTCTCCAGATAGAGTTTGAATTCCGGATACCCATTGCGGGGCGAGATCTTCAAACAGATCTCTGGAAAGTGCGGTAGCGAACGAATCGACATATGGGGATAGCCCTCGATAGAGGCGAGCTTCTCCTGCAATCCACTCTCCGTTATCCCAAAAATCCGAAACGTGACCTCCTCAACCCGGACCGCGGAGATTCCTGCTGCCGATAAGATCTCATCTCTATATGTAGCCAGCATACCTTCAAACTCCGAAGGCACACCGGGAAGGCACACAAGAACACTGTCTTTGTAATCAACCAGAAAGCCCGGAGCCGTTCCAAAGGAATTGGGGAGGATCTTCGCTCCTTCTGGAATGTCGGCCTGACGAAGATTCACCTTGGGAAATTCTCTGCCTCGCCTCTCCGCCCGAGCCTGAAGTTCAGCCGCAAGCCCCTCGTCACGTACGAGCGGTCGCCCGATGAGCCGAGCCAATGCCGAACGGGTGCAATCATCATCGGTAGGTCCAAGTCCACCGGATATAACTATGAGAGACGGTTCCGATATGCTGCCCATCACTTCGTTGGACAAGGCATCATTTGAATCCGAGATAATGGCGATCCTTGTAAGCGGATGTCCCACGTCCGCCAGAATCCGGGCCATGCAACTCCCGTTTATTTCAATCGTCTCCCCTCGCAGAAGTTCATCCCCTATGGCTATGAAAACTATACCCATTGTTCGTCTATCGCTTGCGCTACCAACGCTGTCAAGAGTCCCACTAAAGAGTTACAGCCAGGGTAGTCAACCTGGACCGCTCATAGTAGACTCGTGAATTGAAATCCATCATCAAAAGAAATTATCTATCCGGTAATCGGGAATAGATAGCCGAATTTCTTGGCTGAATGGAGTATTGCAGTAAAGTGTGGATAAAGTGCGGAAAGGTGTCATTCGTGGAAAGCCAACGAGAACAATTCATCTCTATCCGAAAGAGCTCATCGCCTAATAATATGGGCATCCGATGGCTAGCTCTGGCCGTGGCCATTTGTCTAGCGTGCAGCGGGTCGTCCCAGAGCCTGAAAGAAGACGGGGACTCCGTCATCGTAGAAACCCCGGCCCCGGCCCCGGTGGTCATCGTTTCAACGACTCCGAAGGCCCTTTTGTTCGTCAAAGGAACAAAACCGACGGATGTCGCCACCGTAGACGGTAAAACACTCACTCTGGATGCCAATGGGATGGCTACGCTTGTCTCCGGCACCTATTCGATTGAGATCAAACGTGGAGAAATAACCTGGACCGAATCTGTCACCTTGAACGCCGGACAGCCAACAACCATCGTTCCTCCCTGGGCCAAAGTCATAGCCAAACCAAAGGTAAAGGAAACCCGCGCGGAACGCCTGGCACGTACACGTAGGCAGCGAAAAGCACTGCGTATCTTCGAGAGAGGCAAGCGGCAACTACGGCGAAAGAATATTGAGCAGGCTCTTGAGTTATTTCACAAAGCCTATGAGGTCTATCAACACCCCTACATCGAATACCGCTTGGCCAGTGTGTATACAGAACTCGGTCAGCCGACAGAGGCTTGCCCGTACTGGCAGAAGGTCGATGGACAGATTCGAAAATTTGCGGTCGATATTCAGTTGCACCTCGCGGATTGCGCCCTGATTCACGCAGACCCGGAGGCGGCGCTAGAGCGTCTTGAGCCCATCAAGAAACAGGTCCGTGGTGAAAAGAAGGCCTACTTCCAGATCTTGATGAGTGACGTCCTACTACGGACCGGAAAACTCCAGGATTCCGAGCCACTTTTGAACCTTGCCTTAAAACGCCGCCTGAGCGGTCATCTCAAGAGTATCGCCGCCGATCTATTGTATCGACTTCAAAATGAAAAATACGGTTTTCCCCTGGACAGCCCCGAACGTACCGAATCCGCCGGCCTCGTGGACCAGACGCAAACATTGCGTGCGCAGAAGCGTTACCAATCCGCGATCCGCTCATTGCTTCGAGCCATTCATCTACAGCCTCATCCGAAACAGATTGTTTTACGCAATGCGCTGGTTCGGGAATGGCTGGAATCTATGGCCCAGCGTTCTACCGGTACCCCCGCCTTGACCGGATTGGCGGAAGGCCTACGAAATTCGGGCATACCCGATAGTCTTCGTCACGACGTGGCGCAGGCCCTGCTCTCCGGAGCTGAGGCTCAACTCAGCCGAGGCGCAACCAAACGCGCCGCACTCCTGGCCACGGCTTCTCGCGAGTTTGAAGATTCCGATGCCGCGCGTCGTGTTTTAGTACAAAGCCTATCGACCGGAAGCAGAGTATTTGTGCCAAACGGCATCTATAATGTGGGAACAAGCACCGAACAGCTGGACCAGTTGGTAAAAGGCTGTCGAAACCAGACCCGCGATCCATCCAAGTGCCGCGAACATCGATTCCGAGCCGAACTGGACCAACATAGAGCCCAGGTCAAGGGCTTCTATCTGGGTCGATTTGAGATCACCGTTAACGAGTACCGTTCCTGTGTGGACACGGGTATCTGTACACGGCAGCACTTCGATATTGACGGCAGTTGTCCCTACCGGAAGCGCAATTCAGATACCCTTCCGATGACCTGTGTGGACTGGAGCGGTGCGCAGCAATACTGCAGTTATGTGGGGGGGAGACTGCCCACAGAAACGGAATGGGAGATCGCTGCGGCCGGTATGGGGCGCCGAATCTACCCGTGGGGCTTTACCACCCCGAACAGCACGCGGGCTAATTACGCCGATAAGTCATCCGGCCGAGAGGGAACAGCATTCCCGTTTGACGGCACCACCGATGATGGCTACGCCCGCACTGCTTCCGTTGGTTCCTTCCCTCGAGGCTCGACACCTTCAGGCTTGATGGACATGGCAGGTAACGTGGCGGAGTGGTGTCTCGATTGGTACCGGAAATCAAGTTACTCGCCTGCGACCGGAAACGTCGGACTCACGAAAGACCCACGTGGACCATGTGATGGGCGCACGCCGTGCAGCGGGCTGTCCAAACGTTCGGTGCGAGGAGCCGGTTACCAAGGGCTTCCTTTCGAACTCCGAAATCGGGGACGAGAGGGCGTTCGGCCCAATGAAACGAAGCCGTGGCTTGGTTTCCGTTGTGCCTGGGACGCCCGATGAGATACAGGGGCATAGTCCCCCTGTACTAGTTGTTAAGACTGGGAGACTTGTGATTTGAGCGTTATGCTTACGAGACATGGCCCCAAAGCTACAATATATCTGTCCCGAGTGTCGTCATCGCACGAATGAACGACGTTGTCCCTATGACAACACTCCGACCATTCGGTTCGACCTCATAAAGAACCCCAGTCAGGCCGATCCGCTGGTTGGGAAAACGGTAGACAATAAGTTCCTGGTCCTTCGCCGTATTGCGCGAGGGGGTATGGCGAGCGTCTATTGCGTAAAACATAATAAGACAGAAGCTGTTCTGGCGTTGAAGGTCCTTTCCTCGGGTCTTGTCGAAGACATCAACGCTGTACGACGTTTCTTCAATGAAGCACGCCTGGCAGCCACTCTGCGACACCCTAATACCGTTCGGGTATTTGATATCGGTAATACCGAAGACGGTGCCTGCTATATGGCGATGGAATACCTGGAAGGACATACCCTTGGACAGGCCTTGCGATTCCAGAACCCTCTGCCGACGGAAAGGACTGTACACATCGCCAAACAGATCCTCCGCTCTCTTGGCGAAGCCCATGGTCAAAAGTTGGTCCACAGAGATCTAAAGCCAGACAATATCTTTCTGATTCATCATTACGGGGTCCCCGATTTCGTAAAAGTACTGGATTTTGGAATTGCCAAGGCTCTCTTAGATACTGCGGCCTCTCTCACACAAACCGGCACGGTAGTCGGCACTCCTCGCTATATGTCGCCAGAGCAGGCCCAGGCCCATCCCGTAGACCCAAGGAGCGATCTGTATTCCCTGGGGGTGATCCTATACGAACTGCTGACGGGACGAGCCCCGTTCGAGGACGAGGTTCCAGTCCAGGTGCTCATGCAGCATATCAATGACCCGCCCGTATCGGTTGAAGTCATCCGACCGGAGCTTCCAGACAAACTCGCGAAGCTGATTATGCAACTCTTGGAGAAACAGCCCATAAACCGTCCTGCAGACGCTACGGCCGTCTTAGCCAGATTGGCGGACCTGGATCTTCCTCCGTGGAGCGGAAGCGATACTCCGTCCAGTCCACCCCCAACCCCAGTACAGCACGACGCCCCTACAAATATCTTCACCGCCTCCGGATCCGTCACGGAAAGCGGTGCGCATGGTAAAAGGGTCGACACAAAACCCAGCAATCCCTCCGAGCGCACAACACAACGCGGTGAGAGCATTGGAGACGTCCTGGAACTGAATGAAACGGATCCAAAGCACGCTGCCCTAACGATTTCCCTTGATACCGAGTCCGAAACAAAGACCCAGCACAATTCCGATACGTTGATTCAAACGCGAGGTCGGCCCCAACGCACCGCAGTTCTTCAATTTCTGATACTTAGTCTCGCCGTGGTCTTGCTCTCCGTCGTGGTATTCCTGCAAGCAACCAAGACTCCTGCCAAAGGCACCCCCGATGCTGGAGACCTTACACACGAGGAAAACGTAGAGGGGGGAGGAGAAATATCCCCAGACGTCACCGTCACTGTTCCGACCCCCATCTCCACCAAACCATCCGCAGCCGTAGAGCCCATTCCTTCGGATCCGATACATCGGGACACCAGCCTGCCCGCGCCCAATGAAAGCGCCACGCCAACCCGCTCCCAAGACCCCACAGCGATTCCTACCGGCGTGGCCCCTCCCCCCGCGAAACCGAAAAAGCCTCTGCGAAAAAAGATACCACCGTTGGAGTGGAACCTTTAGTTTTCGTAAAACCGACAGCCAATCAAACTAGCGCAGCACGCCATTATGACCCCGGGCTGTTGACATCCCCACGTCTTTTGGTAGACATGGCGCGGAAAGGCGGCATGGCCAAGTGGTAAGGCAGAGGACTGCAAATCCTTCATCCCCGGTTCGAATCCGGGTGCCGCCTCCAGTCTGATCGCAGTGCCCTACAGGGAAACCTCGGAAATCCGCCAGGAATCCCCTTCGGCCGGATCAAGTTCCACCACCAGCGGAGCCGGGCTACGGCCCGATGCGGCCAGAAAGACCTTCACACGGGTCGCGTCCACGGGATCCAACGGATCCGTCCGTACAATATGGAACGATTCCGGGTCATCCGTGGCCCCAAGATACTGGTCTTTGAACTTCAAAAAACGGGACCAGTTGAAACGATAGAAACCGATGAAAGTAGCGAGATTCCCAGCCACACTGGAATGAACTAATCTACGCAGACATTCCTGAACCGCCTCTTCTTCATCCAGATCGTCATAAGCCAATCGGAATAAAGAGGTTATCGCCCGCTGGAACGGATCACCAGTCTGCGGTGGTCGGTGTCGATTCAGGATGGCCAGGTCGATGCCAGAATCAGGATCAAGTTCGCCTATTTCACGATTCTTTTCCGGTGGCAGCTGTGAATCCCTGGGTTGGGATCGACCATCTGTAATTCCCGACAACAGGCTCCGAGCCTCCGCGAGCTCCTTCTCTGCTCGCTCAATACGTGTAACGATCTCCTCAAGGGTCACGTCATCATGATCATGTGTAGGTCCACCCATCTCCCTATTTCCTCACACGAGACCCGAGCTGAAACAACTCGTTAGTTTTTTTTCATTGCCACGTTTCGCTCAAGGAGACATTGCAGATAATCGGCTGCCTTATACAGCTGAAAATCAAACTTGATTCGTCGGTTCATATCAGCAGCGTGTATCGCTTCCGCTCGACCATTCTCCTTCACACACGCACCCAATTCGCGAACAAGCACCTCATTGGGTTGTGCTTTTTTGGACTCAATCCTTGGCAGATGGTCGTAGAGATTTTCCTCACGGAATCCCAGAGGCATCGTCCCAGCCACATCTGGCGTTACATTCACATCGGGGAAAACCCCGACCACCTGTAGGGTGTTGCCCATCGGTCCATAGTATCGAGCATGGGTGAGTTTCAACCAATACCCGTCGCCGAGATTCGGCGGGATCAATTGCTGAACCGTGGCCTTACCAAAGGTCCGGTCACCAAAGACCAGGGCTCGCTTATTCTCCTGAACCGCACTGGCTACGATCTCTGCGGCCGAGGCCGTTCCATCATCCACAAGAACGACCATGGGAAGGGTGATGTCGCGCCCCTTCCGGGCGTCATATTCTTCCGGGATCCGAGTTCGGCTCTTCACAGTAACGATCCGGCCCAACTCAAGGAAAAGGTCACTCATCAGATACGCTTCGTGCAAGAAACCACCAGCGTTATTGCGCATGTCGAGTACAAGCCCACGTAATTCTCCGGAAGCACTCTGTCCCTTCAAGGCTGTAATCGCTTGCCGCAGCTCAGACGTTGTATTCTCTATAAACCCGCGTACCTTTACGTAGCCGATGTCGGCATGCTCAGGGCCCAGAAGTCGACCACTCACATTTGTAATCTTGATGAACGCACGTGTGATCTTGATTTCAAGATCGTCCGGTACTCCGACGCGCTGCACCGTTAGCACTACGTCCGTCCCCTTTGGGCCTTTGATCTTGGTGACAACCTTTCGCAGAAAAAGCCCACGAATATCCTCACCGTTGACCTTGATAATGACGTCGCCCGCACGCAAGCCCGACTTTTCGGCCGGCTGACCCTCCATCGGACTCTCCACAATGATTTCATCATTTCGTTGGGTAAGAAGTGCCCCTATCCCCTCGAAAGAAGCATCTCGCAGCTCCTCATTGCTCTCTTTCCAGGCCTTGTCGGAGATCAGGGTCGAGTGTGGGTCAAGAGCTCCCAGATATCCCTGTGCGGCAGAGATCCAGATTCGGTTGGTGGTCACATCCGATCCGCGATTCTTGATAGCGTAAGCCACGACCTTCTCGAAATCCGCCTTACCGAATTTGGTCTTCTTCCAATATCCTTTCAACTCTCGATACCGCTCCTTGAAATCCAAGCGCTTCTGTCGGATCTCATCGTCGGTCATCTCTTTTCGTTCTTTGTCATTCCAGCCTTCGATATGTTCAAGAATGACGTATTTGGCGCCTTTCTCCACACGAATGAGCTTTCCCGACCAGCGCTTCTTCTCGTCGGGGCGTTTCTTCATCCTCTTATAATAGGATTCCGGGACCAGTTCCCAACGTTTACGTAGGACGGACAAAGCCTGATTTGCAGCAGACTCATAGGCAATGATCTTGTCGTAATCCTTGTCGATGTAGTGATTCCGGACCTGTTCCAGAACCTCTCGAAAATGAAACTTTCCGAAGGTCACATCGGCCCAATAATCCACTTCACCGGAATCTTTGTCCGCGCTGAGTTCTGTGTTCTCCGCGAGGGCTTCTACGGCCTGTACCTGGGCATGGGAGACACTTAGAACGGTGAGTGCCATCCCACCAATGGTTAAGAGCAGAAAAAGAGGCCAACGTGTAAGCGACCAGATGGGGCGTGAAGCGATTGGCAGTGAGCCCAGATCTTCGCCCCCGTTTCCGGTAGTTGATTTCATGCTTCGTCTTTCCTGTTCGTTCATTCCATGGCTCTCTATTCGCTGTGCCTACCTGGTCTGTACGTATTCCTAACTCCAGTGTAGCCAATGAACCGACAACAATTCAAAGTTGCGGGCCATCGGTTTCATTCCAACGCAAGTGTATCGTTCATTCACTCATCCGTCAGTTTCCTTGGCTCCCATATATTTCTTTTCGATCGCCTCATAATAGTCGATCATCCG
>CAUZEG010000139.1:0-11491 GCA_963578775.1 Myxococcales bacterium | reverse complement strand
CAAAATCCTACAAAAGGATAGCTTTGGCCTGCGGGAATAGACCAAACGCCCCGCCGGTGTGGATGAACAGGGCCCGTTTGCCGAGTCGGCCACCCCGGGGCTCCGCCCGTAAGGCGCCAAAAGCCTTGCCGGTATATACCGGGTCCAGCAGGAGCCCCGACGTTGAGGCCGCGTAATGAATTGCGGATTGGCAGTCCTCAGTGGGGATCCCATAGCCAGAACCCACGAACCCATCAATAATCTCGTCCCTGGGGTCCAGCCGAAGCTCTTCACCAAGGAGCATATTAAACTGCTCCAACAGGGTATCTGTGCGTCGGACGAAGGTGCGGGCATCATCACATACGTTCACGCCGAGAATACGAGCTTGCAGCCCAAAAAGAGCTTTGCCAGCCCGCAGACCGGCGTAGGTTCCTCCCGAACCCACCGCACATAAAATACTGTCGAATTGAACTCCACTTTCCTGTTCGAAGTTGGCGATCTCGGCACAAGCCCGTACATAACCCATACAGCCCAGTGCGTTGGACCCCCCCTCGGGAATGATATAGGGCCGATGTCCTTCCCCCCGAAGAGTGGCCGCGATCGTCTCCATATGCCTGTCGCGGTGCTGGTATTCATCCGGGGTACAGCCATGAATCGTGGCACCCGCCAACTGCATCAGCAGCAGGTTCCCTTGCGGCTCAGCCCCGTCAGCACCGCGCAGCAACGCGTGTGTAGCCAGGCCCAACCGGGCACCCGCCAGGGCCGTAGCCCGGGCATGATTGGACTGCACGCCACCACATGTGATGAGCGTGTCCGCGCCGCAGCTTTGTGCATCATGCAGCAGATACTCCAATTTCCGAACTTTGTTTCCAGATAACCCCAGGCCGGTCAGGTCATCTCGCTTGACCCAGACTTCCGCACTCGAAACGTTCCCAGCCAGTTTTTGAATCGGTGTCTGGAGCCGTCCCAACGGGACTCGGCTGTATCGTTCAATTATATCTGGTCCTTTCATTGGGTCTTTATTTCTCCAGATAAGGTGCGGTTCGTTTTTTTCTAAAGGCTATAAATTCAGCCCCCGTACGCTAGCATCGTCGGCTACAGCTGCAAATTGCAACCCGCCGCAGAGCAAAAGAAACGCCCCCTAAATTTGACACCTACTCGACTACACTCATAGGTTTAAGGGAACGGATAGGGCTGAGATGTCTAATTGGTTTGAAGTACGATTATTGGGACGCCTCGTTTTCACACTGACGCTGGGCGTATGTATGCTGTATGGGCCCGGCGAATCGCAGGCGCAACTAAGCCCAATTCAGCTGAGCATGCAATATGAGGCCAAGGGCGCCCTATTGGCTTCGGCCGCAGAGACCGAACGAAGCCTGGCAATGTACCGAAAGGCCTGGACGGCCTACCCGCAGGACCATATCATCTTGGCGATGCTGGAGGTTCCCACAGGGACCAATCCTCCTGGAGATCATATCAACTTTCTCCAGCAGGTTCGCACCCAACTGACCAATCAAGCAGTTATCAAGGCCATCGATAATTACCTGGCCGCGATCCTTCCCAGCTTCCAGATGCGCTACGCGGGACTCCGGGTATTTGTCTACCCCCCGTCGGCTCGCGTCGTCGCGATGCATGATGAGAAGACAAATCGTATCGCTCGGGGTGCGCCCTTATGGGTGAAGCCCGGTTCGATTACCGTAGAGGCCGTATCGTCCGGGTACCAGGTGACCCGCCAGACCGTCGATCTTCGAGCAGGCACAGTAGAAGACATACGGCTTGGGCTCAACCCCATTGGGCCGGCTGGATCCCTGGCGGTTGATAGTAAGCCTGCGGGCGCACGTATATATATAAACGGTGTTGATCTTGGGAATGCTCCGGTCCTGGGGCTATCTCTTCCCGAAGGTGACTATGTTGTTACGGGCGTCCTCCCCGGTCATGAAACGATCCGAGGCGCAGCGCGAGTTACCAATCAGGGCAATAGCAAAGTGACCCTGACGCTGACTGGTATTAAAGCTGCCAAGACGACCCAGAAACAAGCCGGAGTCGCCACAGCCGCGTATCTGATCGATGACACAGACACCTCGGATGGACACCGTGTCAGATTTGCCCCCGTGGGCTCCACGCCACATGTCGTACGTCACTCTGCCTCGGGCGGAAATGCCATGCGAACCGGTGGGTGGCTGATTATGGGTACTGGCGTCATTCTTCTGGCTGGTGGTGGTGGCCTGACCTTTCTTGCAAATAAGTTCATCACCGAAGCCAATGCAATTGACATCATCGACCCACAGAGCGAGGCCGAGTACGATGATTTAGCAGCGCAGAGCGGAACCTATCAAAAGTACTCTTTTGTGGCATACGGCGTTGGCGCTGCGGCCACGATTGGTGGTTTGTTGATGGTTGTTCTGTCTCCAAACTCGCCATCGCCAGCACATTTTCAACTTTCACCAATCCCCGGCGGAGCTATTCTTACCACCGGCGGTGAATTTTAAGGCGAAATACCATATGCTGAGTTGCTTGCGCACCGGTTTAGGAGTTGGTTGATGACGCATAGGTACACTCTATTCCCGAAGTCTAGGTCTGTCGTCGCGATATTTGTCTCGTTGTGTTTGGCAACCCTGGCAACCACTGGATGCGTTTCTGAATTAGAGAAGACGGTGATTCCGGACGGATATATCCTCCATACGGAATGTCCGGATTGTCCCGATATCGTGGTATCAGACATACCTCCCATTCCTGATATTCCGCCCCAATGCCCCGGCGTCTCCGACTGTAAGACGCAGGGTATCTGTACCGACAAAACGGTCGTCGACTGTGTGGATGGTGCCTGGGTCTGTGATTATTCGGCAGTGACGGGCTTTGAGCCCGACGGTGAGACCCTATGCGATGGCCTGGACAATGATTGCGATGGAGTCGCCGACGATGGGCTTACCGATGTGGCGCAGAGTGATTGCCGTACAGAAGGAGTCTGTTCCGGAAAAACAAAGGCTATCTGTTCGGATGGCGCATGGATCTGTGATTATAGCGCCGTAGATAACTACGATGGCCAGGCCGAAACCCGTTGCGATGATTTCGACAACGACTGCGACGGCGAAGTAGACGAAGGGATTGCTATCACCGACGGCCCGGCCTGCCCCAATAAGGGTGTTTGTCTTGGATTCAATCAGTCCGTCTGTGTGAACGGGGACTGGGAATGTGATTTCACCTTTGTATTCCACGAACAGGAAGAAGTAACCTGCGACGATCTGGACAACGACTGCGACGGGGAGACGGACGAGGATATCGTGGTGTTTACCGCCGGTGTTTGCCCAGCAGACGGTGTCTGTGCAGAAGCCGAACGGACCCATTGCGTAGCCGGATCTTTGATCTGCGATCTGGGCGCCATTGAGGGGTATGAAGGCCCCGCGGAGCTCAGCTGTGATGGCATCGATAATAATTGTGACGGAGACGTCGATGAGAATATTACCGAATTCCCCGGCATAGATGTTCCTTGCATCGGCCTCGGTGTCTGTTCAACCCCCGGCTTTCTTATCTGTATCAATGGCTCCCCCCAATGTAGTTGGGAAGGCGTCGTACAATGCGTCACGGGTGAGGAAGGGACCGATCCTACGTGCTACCCATTCGAGGGAAGCCAGGAGATTTCCTGTGATGGCGCAGACAATAACTGCGACGGCCAGATAGACAATAATATCATTATCGAGAATTGGATCAGCTGCAGGACTTTAGGCGTATGTGGTGTACCGGGCACGCATATCTTCAAACGATGTGCCGACCCCACCGGCCCGAATGCCCAGACTTTCGTATGTGATTATAGTGAAGTCGAAGGATTTCAAGCCGACAGCCATCTATGGGAGCCGGGAGTCGATCCAGGACAGGAACTCTCTTGTGATGGCCTCGACAACGATTGCGACGGCGAGGTGGACGAAGAGATCTTTGATACTGGCGGGAGTCCTCTCGGCTGTAAGAGTCAGGGCCAATGTAGTTCAGGCCTTGTGGTGGGAGCCTGCACGGCGGAGGGACAAGCCTGTGATTACACCTTTGTCGTAGGCTACGAGGACGAAGAGACCCTATGCGATGGCCTGGACAACGATTGTGACGGCAGCGTGGATGAGGATATTACCGACCTGAGCCAAAGCAATTGCCAACAAGCCGGCATTTGCGCAGATGCGGTAGTGGCATCCTGTAGTGATGGAGCGTGGAGCTGCGATTATTCGGCTGTGTCGGGATATGAGGCGGTCGAAACCTCATGCGACGGCCAGGACAACGATTGTGATGGCCTTGTGGACGAACAGATTCTGGATCTTGCTGCCAGCGATTGCAAAACAGTCGGAGTCTGCGCCTACGGTGTTTCCGCCGTATGCGTGAATGGCGATTGGAATTGCAGCTATGGTCTCATCAGCAGCTACCAGGGTACCCATGAAAGCCTTTGTGATGGCCTCGACAATGACTGTGACGGCGACACCGACGAATCGTCCTGCACGACAGGGGAGCCCTGCGTAACAAGCGCACAATGTGTTTCCGCCGTATGCCTACCCTTCCCTGGTAATACGGGCCCTGGATTCTGTGCCAACAGCTCAACCGATTGTATTGCTGCTCTTCCAAACGGCGGCGCGGCCATAACAACGAGCACAGAGACAGGCTGTCTGTCGCCCACCCAATTGGGATCTTGCCTGGCCGGCAGTTGGACTCCGGGTGTGGTTTGCTCCGATGTGGACCCAGCCAACCCGGTCTGTACAGATGGAACCTGCCTGAATTGCGAGCCAAACCGTGTGACTTGCGATGAGCAGACCATCCTCGCTTGTGCGGCCGACGGGAGCGCGTTCAGCCCTGTCGTCGACTGTCCCGACGGGCAAGCCTGTTTCGGGGCTGGCTTCTGCGCATTGACTGGCGAGCTTTTGACCAATGTCATTACTACCGGCGATCAGATCCACTCGAATATCGCGTCCGGTTCCAATGGCGACTACCTTGTCGTCTGGGCAACCGCCACCACAGCAACCGGTCCTGGCAGCAGCACGGAGATTGCCGGACGCTGGTTCCATGCCGATGGCTGCCCCTATGGAACCGTCTTTAATGGAAACTTCGGGATCTGTGAGACTGCGGTCGGCGAAGACGGTGGTGAGTTCATTATCAACACTACTATCCTGGCGGAACAAAGCTTTCCGGCCGTAGCAATCAACGGCGCAGGCACGGCTTTCGTCACCTGGATGAGCCTCAATCAAGACGGGAATGGCGAAGGAGTCTTCGCTCGACTGGTCGACAATGTCGGACCTGTTGGTGATGAATTTCAGGTCAACACCTACACCCAGTACAACCAGAACAGCCCCAGCGTCGCGGCCCTTTCCGATGGCAGCTTTGCGGTGAGCTGGGTCTCCAATCATGAAGACGGCGATCTACGGGGAATCATCGTTCGTGTCTTTGATGGTGATGGGGGGGCTATTACGGAAAACATCGTAGCCAACTCCTATGTCACGAACTTCCAGGTTCGCCCCACCATAGCAGCCCTCTCAAACGGCGGATTTGTGGCCGCATGGGCCTCCTTCATGCAGGATAGTCCAGGTCTGCCGGATATGGGAGCATTCCTGCAGGTATTTGATTCAAAGGGCAATCCGGTAGGGGGTGAAGTGCATGCAAACCAGGAGACCAACGATAACCAGGATTACCCGAGCTGTGCTTCCATCAGCTCCAATCTATTTCTCTGTGCCTGGGTCAGCGATGGCCAGGACGGCGCAGGCTCCGGTATCTTTGGCCGCCTATTTGCCAATGACGGAAGTTCGATTGGCGATGAATTCCAGCTGAATGAGTCCGCACCGGGCAATCAGGCTATGCCGGTCGTATTCTCCCTCGGGCAGGGTGGAGCGGGCGTCGCCTGGCAGACGGATGTAGGGGTTTCCGAGACGGAACTCTTCGTACGCTTCTTCAATGGCCTGGGCCTGCCGATTGGCGGGGATGCCCAGATCAATATAAGTACAACCGGCGCACAAGAGAACGTACGTTGTAGTGGAGCAGCCCAGGGCCAGGCTGTTTGTACCTGGACCAGTCAGGGCCAGGATGGCTCACAAAATGCCATCATACACGGCTTCACAAGCCCCTGATCTAGTAGATATACCAGGGCTTGTTCCCAGGCCGGTATGAAGCAGAAAAGCCTTGTACCATAAAGGAATTGTACGACTGTCTTGACTCCGGAGCCCTTTGCGGCTAGGTTCCGCGGGCTTTATAGCTCGGGCGCGCGCCTGAGTGAATCGAAATTTGATACCAGCTAAGCCGAAAAGGACAGAACAATGGCAGTAACATTGTTAGGTAAAAAATTGGGAATGACCCGTATCTTCGAAAAAAACGGGGAAAATGTTCCTGTGACCGTAATTCAGGTAGGTCCGTGCGTGGTTACGCAGATAAAGACGGATGCTTCTTCTAAAGATGGTGGTTCGGGCGACGGATATAATGCCGTACAGATCGCCTTTGAAGAAATGCCTGAGCGCTCGGCGACGAAGCCGCTTCTTGGTCATTTTGCCAAAGCAGGCACCAAGCCGCACCGCCATCTCGGTGAATTCCGGGTGGACAGCGCGGATGCAGCGACCGCCTATGAGCTGGGACAAACTCTCGATATCAGCCATTTTGAAGACATGACCTATGTGGACGTCCAGGGCGTTAGCAAGGGCAAGGGCTTCGCTGGTACGTTCAAACGTTGGAACTTTACCGGTGCCAAGGAAGCGAGCCACGGTAGTCATGAGAAGTTCCGTCATGGCGGCGCCATCGGTATGAGCGCCTACCCCGGCCGCGTTATGAAGGCGAAAAAGATGGCTGGGCGTCATGGTAACTACACCTGGACGTCTATCGCACTGAAAATTGCCAGCCTGGATGCCGAAGAAGGCGTTCTCCTTGTGAAGGGGAGCGTGGCAGGTCCGACGGGTGGTATCGTTTCAATAGCGAAATCGAAGCGTCGATAGTGATTTCCTGAAGGGCGCCGTTTTCGGAGCCCTCTGGCTCTAACCCTTGTCGAGGATACGGGATGTCGTTTCCGTTCATGAGGCTTTCCGAGATTGACGTAATGGGAAGACGTGTGCTTGTCCGTCTTGACCTCAACGTCCCCATGAAAGATGGCCGAATTCTGGATGATTCACGGCTCCAGGCTGCTTTGCCCACTCTCCGGGCTCTACGTGAACAAAAAGCGAAACTGGTAATCTGCACACATCTGGGGCGACCCAAGGGGGAAGTGAATCCAGAACTCTCTCTGGCCACCGTGGGCGAACGTCTGGCAGATCTGCTCGAGGAGCCGATCCTGTTTCCCGAGGACTGCGTCGGTGATGCCGCCCTTCGGTTATCGCGTAGTATGAACGACGGCCAGGTCATGTTGCTTGAGAACGTGCGTTTCCATAGCGGAGAGAAATCAAATAGCACCGAATTTGCGGACCGTCTTCGTCAGATGGCAGACGTCTACGTGAATGATGCCTTTGGTACGGTACATCGTGCCCACGCCTCCGTAGATGCGGTCCCCCGACTTTTTGGTGAAAAAGCAGGCGGGCTTCTTCTGGAACGGGAGATCACCGCACTTCGAAAGGTAGTCAACCATCCGAATCACCCCTTTGCAGTGCTTCTGGGTGGTGCCAAGATCAGCGATAAGCTTCCTCTTCTTCGAAATATCGTGACCCGCGCAGATTGCGTTCTCATCGGCGGAGCGATGGCCTATACCTTCCTTCGGGCGCAGGGAAAGCCTGTCGGCAAGTCTCTTGTGGAGGACAAACAACTACTCAAGGCCGGCGATATCCTACGCCGGGCCGCTAATCATGGATGTGATATCGTTCTTCCTGTCGATCATGTAGTCGTGGATGAAATCAGCAATGAATCCGCGACCTCCACCTATCGAATCGAAGACACGCCGGACGATGGGATTGGCGTTGATGTGGGGCCACGCACCCTTGAACTGGTCCGTAGCGCATTGCAAGGAAAGCGTACGCTGTTCTGGAATGGTCCCTTTGGCATCTACGAGATCCCTCAATTCTCAGAGGGAACCGTGGCGATTGCCAAAATGGTCGCCGATGCACCCGGTTTTACCGTCGTCGGTGGTGGAGACAGCGCGGCTGCCGTACGCCGCGCTGGCCTGGCCCCCTTCCTTGACCATGTATCCACTGGTGGGGGTGCCGCCCTCGAAATGCTTGAAGGGAAGCAACTTCCCGGCATAGAAGCACTTCGCGTGTTTTGAGGCTTGGGAGACGCAGACGGCATGGTATCACGCAAACAGCTAATAACGGGCAACTGGAAGATGAATCTCGCACTCGACGAGGCCCTGGACCTGGCGCGCGGTATCCGAAACCGGGTTCGATCCCATGTGGACGGCGGAGTCGCCGTATGCCCACCCTTTCCATATCTTGAGCCGGTGGCAAAGGTCCTTAAGGACACCCCGGTACAGGTGGGTGCCCAGGATATGGATGCCTATGCTTCTGGAGCGCGTACGGGTGCCGTGTCCGGACCAATGTTACGTTCTGTCGGTTGCACATTCACATTGGTAGGACATTCCGAACGCCGTGCTATCTTCGGTGATACCAATGAGATGGTATCCGCCAAGCTACGATCGGCTCTGGAGCATGGCCTGGAAGTTACCCTTTGTGTTGGTGAAAGCCTCGAACAGCGCCAGGCCGGAACCACCTTTGATGTGGTCCTTGAACAGCTGGAGTCCGCCCTTTCCACGGTCGGCGGCAACCAGATGAAACATATCGTTATCGCCTATGAACCGGTCTGGGCCATCGGTACCGGGCATACCGCAACACCCGAACAAGCCCAAGAAGTACACGCAAGAATTCGTTCGCATATCGCCAGTCTTTACGATGAAGATATTGCGAACTTGCTGAACATCCAGTATGGCGGCAGCGTGAACCCTGATAATGCTTCCTCCCTGAAGAGCCAGCCCGATGTGGACGGCGCTCTGGTCGGAGGCGCCAGCTTGAATCCCGAATCCTTTATTCAAATCATCCGAACCTGAACGAGGCGAGCCAAAATGTTCCTCAATCTGCTCGTAGGATCCTATCTTGTTATCTGTTTTTTCCTGATCATCATCATTCTGCTACAAGCGGGAAAGGGTGGTGGAATGGGCTCAGCCTTTGGTGGCGCCGGGTCATCCACGGTCCTGGGTGGCTCCGGGGGGGCCGGCACGGTGGGCAAAATCACCTGGTGGGCATCCGCCCTTTTTATGTTTCTTTCGGTGATGATTACCGTCACATCCGGCGCAAGGAGCAAAATTAAGAATCGCACAGACAAGACACCGCCTGTCTGGACAGCCGATGCTGCATTGACCTTCACCGAGGTAACTCCAACCAGCATGAATGTCGCCTGGACCGATGCTACGGACAACCGTGGTGTGACGGATTATTTCGTGGTTATCACCCAGAAGGACGATGAGACTCGAGTTCGTGAAAAGAGGATCGCCATTGACGACGATGGTTCCACATTGCTGTCCGAATGTGTCGTAGAAGACCTCAGGCCTGATACGGAGTACAAATTTGATGTGACCGCGCGGGACGCACAACACTTGTCCGCCGCCGGGCCAAGCGGGTCCCAACGGACGACGGTCAAGCAGGACGAGGAGCCAGCCGAAGATCCGGCGTCCTCCTCGGACCCAGATCCAAGCACCGCGCCGGACGCAGGTGGGACCGAACCGGTCGATACCACGTCCACGCCAGGCAGCGACGCAACCGAATCCCCGTCTCCGGACACCAGCAACGACTAGACATCAGAATCCGAGACTGAGGCCAACCTCTATGACTGAACATATGGTCGTCGCGAGGGAGTATACGAGATGAGGGACGTAGAACCGCGGCGCCGAACCACGGTCCGCTTTCGGGATGCCATCTGGCGCCTTGGTGGAAGTTCCTGGTCCTTCTTTTTCTTGAGTTTTCTTCTGGCGGCCTGGGTGCTGGTTGGGACCACTATCCCCCAACTTCCTATCCGCGAATTGCAGGGGATCGCCTCGGTCGAAATGCGGCAGATCATCAATCTCTTTCAGGCTAATACAGTCGCCTATTCGTGGTTCACCTATCTCCTCCTGACACTCCTGCTGATCAACAGTCTGGGAATGGTCTTCGCCAAACGATTGGGTCCGACCTCTTCACTATTGGGGGTCGCCGTTATTTTGTGCGGAACCGCGTTCTACCTGTCCACACATACAGTACAACGGGGAACCGTCTGGGTACGAGAAGGTGGCAACAATCCACATACCGACTTCCGCGTGATTGTTGATGGCCATACCGGCCAACGAAACATCACCCTGCCCTTCTCTTTGATGTGCCCGCCCCAGCACGGCGCCAGCTTGGATTGTGTCGTACAATACGCCAAGACCAAAGAACGACAGACCATTACCATCCATACGCCTGGAAATGGCGTCTCGACGGTGGGTGCCTACCGGCTGAGTTGGACCCAGAGTAAAGTGGCTCAACGCCCACAAGGCCAGACCTTTGATATCAAACCACCCGCCCCGTGGGTTCATCTGGAAGCCCGTAATGGTGGTGGCCTGGTCTGTGCAAACGAGCCCTGCCCCAGATCACAGACGAAAGATCCTGCGCCCGCTTCTATCGGGTCCCTGAAGCTGGGGAATTGGTTTCTTTCCTATCTTTCCGTCCGCAACGAGGCCGCTGTATTCGTAGCCAATGGCCCGGACGCACCGCCCTATGCCAACCCCGTCTGGATAGGGTTGGACGCGCGATTGGGAGAGGGTCCCGACGTGCCGGTTGGTGATGCAAGACATACGGCCCACCTCCCCAGCTCTGTTCGTGCGCCACGCTGGTTGGGAATGAGCTTCGTTCGCGTACCAGAAAACCCGCTTCATTCCGGTTTGTATTGGATCCATCCCGCCCTGGTACTTATTGGCATCTATCTTCTGATCCTGCTCCTTTGGGGCCGAGGCCGGGAGAAAACCGGATGACGCCCCTTATCCCTATAGCGTTATTGACCGCCGCAGTGGTGGCTCTTGCCGGTTTCACAGTCCCCCGGGGCCATCGCATCATTGCCTCCCTGGTATTCGCCTTCGTCGCGGTCGCACTTGCCCAGAGCAGTGGAAGCGCCAATATCGCGGTAAATAGTGCCTGGTGTATACTGGCAGCCGCCTCGATTGGCCCTCTGATCCTTGGGATCCGCAACGGTGCGCACGCCCGAGAAGGCCTGGCCGTCGCCACGACAATGCTGTGGCCGGCCTGCCTTCTATATGTGTGGCAAGTAGACGTTCTCACTCCGACGGCAGGTCTGGATCTGCTGACCGGGGTCCTACTGACCATCGTCGTTGGAACCGTGGCTACGGTCTTTGTGAAGGTGTCTGCACAGCTGTACGAAGCCGGCGATGGAAAGCTATGGAACGCCCTGGTTCTCGGAGTTCTGGTTCTTATAGCGGTCCTACCCTGGGCCGGTAGTACCGACTCGGTTCCCTTGGCAATCTCCTCTACCCATGATGCTCTCGCCGCGCCACAGCTTGTTACGGTTATGAGCCTTGAACCGATGAGCGCCCTGGTGACCGAGACCCAGACGATTGCCACCG
>CAUZEG010000138.1:0-11602 GCA_963578775.1 Myxococcales bacterium | reverse complement strand
GGAGTTGGAGTTGATGTTTGACGGGAAGATCCCCATGGCAGCGGGAAAGGCTGGCATGCGAAGAAAGTCTGGAACCACACGACAGAAATAATTAAATTTTTGCCTTATCCATAGAACACGGCTCAATCAGGTTTAAGATGACTTTGTCGGCTACACCGGTACAATGGTTGGGTTATGCCTGAATTCAATTGGGAAGCAAGAAGCGCCGAAGGCGATTTGAGAAGTGGAATTATGCAGGGAAACTCCCGCGCAGACGTTGAAAAACGTCTCAAAGGGATGCGCCTTATTCCCATTCAAATCAAAAAGAAGTCGAAAGAGATTAATCTTACTCTTCCTTGGAAGGATCCCGTTGACGTAAAGACAAAAGTCGTTTTTACCCGACAGCTTGCAACAATGATCGATGCCGGCCTACCGCTGGTGCAGTGTCTGGAGGTTCTGGCACAGGCGGAACCTCATGCATTCTTCCGACCCGTTCTCTACAAGGTCAAACAAACAGTGGAGTCCGGGTCGACATTTGCCGACGCATTGAAGGAACATCCCAAAGTATTCGATGAGCTCTTTGTCAATCTTGTCGCGGCCGGTGAGGCTGGAGGTCTACTCGATACAATCTTGAATCGACTCGCTGTGTACATGGAAAAAGCCATGGCGCTGAAAAACCGGGTTAAAAGCGCCATGCGATATCCCGTAATCGTTGTAAGCGCGTCCTCCCTGATTATTGGTGTTCTCCTGGTGAAGGTTATTCCCTCCTTTGCCGGTATCTACGGCTCCCTGGGTGACAAGAAACTACCTGCACTCACTCAAACCGTTATCGACGTGTCCGGGACGGTCGTAACGCAATTACCTCTGGTTCTGACCTGTCTGACTATCTTTATCGTGGGGATGTCTATGTTGGTTCGTACCAATTGGGGCCGGTATCGGGTCGACTGGATCCTGCTGAATGCGCCCGCAGTCGGTCCTCTCGTAAAGAAAGCTGCCATCGCCCGTTTTACACGAACGCTCGGAACCCTGATCGCGTCGGGTGTCCCCATCCTTGATGGATTGAACATCGTCGCGAAAACCAGTGGGAACAAAGTGATCGAAAAAGGTCTTCTCTATGCCCGTGATCGTATCGCTGAAGGGAAGAACATCTCTCAGCCCCTGATGGAAATCAACCTGTTCCCCAAAATGGTCGTGCAGATGATATCCGTCGGTGAAAACACTGGTGCTCTCGATGTTATGCTCACAAAGATCGCTGATTTCTATGAAGATGAAGTAGACACAGCGGTGGAAGGACTTACGTCGATTATCGAGCCCATCCTTATGATTGGTGTGGGCGGGTCGGTCGCCATTGTGCTTATCGCCATGTATCTGCCAATCTTCGGTATGGCCGACACCGTTGGCGGGCATGGAAAATAACGTCGGAGATAGTAACGACAAAATCAATCCGAACGATTCACGGACGAAACAATCGGAATCCGGCGCACATGATAATACGTACCAGGCCCCTGAAGGAGACGGCAGCAAGGATCTGGTCCAAGACTTAGAGACCAGCGGTCGACCTCCTGTCATGGAAAGCCCGGACGTACCATCGATCTCCTCGGTGCTGGACCCGAAGATCCGACTCGTCACTCTACTTCGGATTCTGCTTGTAAGCGTCGTCGTCGCGCTGACCCTTATGTTGCCCGATCAACACTCCGAAGACGGAACACCGTTGGCTCGAAGTACGTCTGCCGTCTATCTCCTTGCTGTTGTCGTATACGGCGCTTCCGCTCTCTATCTTTGGGTCTTGATTCGATATCACGGATCCCGGTCCCGTATGGGGTTAATCTGGACTCAGATCGCCGTTGATCTCATTTTTTCACTCGGCCTTACCCTGCATACGGGGGGCACCGAGAGTATCTTTTCGTTCTTCTTTTCTCTTGCCGTGATCAACTCAGCGATTCTGTTGTACCGACGGGGATCTCTGGTCGTCGCCTGCCTATCCACGACGTTTTTTGGCGTGGTAGCGCTCATCGAAAAAAACCCTGCAATCTACGACATGGTGTCAACGAATTGGTTGATTCCGACCAACCTGTATCAACATGCGGCCGAACGAACGACCATCCAGAACTTTGGAATGCACGCGATCGCCTTTTTCGCAATCGCATTTCTAGCGTCCTATCTATCGGAACAGCTTCGTGCGGCTGGCGAAACAATGCAGGCCCAGAAGAGCACGATTCTGAATCTGGAAGATCTCCTCGACAGTATTATCTCTTCGATTCCCATCGGAGTGATTGTCGTTGAAGGTTCGGGCTCCATCTCTTTCATGAACAACGAAGCCCTGGGTATCTGTGGTGCAGATCTGCCTGATGTTCTTGGAAAGCCGGTTGCCAACCTCTTCCCTGATCTACGGCATATCCGTGCCAATCGGGACAAGGCGGGTCGTATCGCGAATGAAATCACCAGTCAGGTCATAGGCCGGGAGATCCGGCTGCTTCGGTGGACGATCACTCCCTTGAAAGGCACCAAGGATGGATCCAATGACGAGTTGATGATCTTCGAAGACATAACTAGCCTGGTCGCACTTCAAAGAGAAATGCAGGAGAGTCGACAGCTCGTCCGGGTCGGAAAGCTGGCAGCGGGCGTTGCTCACGAGATCCGCAACCCTCTTGGCGCTATCAGCGGCTGCGCCCAACTATTGAAGTCAAATCGATACGGTGGAACTCCTTCCCCGGAACAGGACCGCTTGATGAACATCATCATGCGGGAAACGGACCAGCTTAATACCTGGATTGGTGAATTTCTCTCGTACGCGCGTCCCAAACCACCGGACATTGAAGACATCGACCTTCTACAGGCGGTACAAGATTCAGTCGACGTTTTGAAAACAGATCCATCCTTCGAATCTGCCGACATCACTTTCGAGGTCAGCGGAACGGGCCCAGTCAGCGTCCGGGCCGACAGGGTACAACTCCGTCAGTGTCTCTGGAACCTCGTTAAGAACTCGTACCAGGCGCTCCGCGAAACCCAGGATCCCAAAGTCGTTATTTCCATAGATCAACTATCCACGGCAACCGCTTCCTACATAACTCTGTCGATCACTGATAATGGACCTGGAATTCCACTATCCGACCAGGCATCAATTTTTGAGCCGTTTTTCTCTCTTCGAAAAGATGGTACAGGTCTGGGACTAGCTATCGTTCACCGAATTGTGGAACAACATGGCGCGCAGATCCGACTCCATAGCGAACCGGGTTACGGTGCAACGTTCGAGATCTTGTTCCCAGCCCAATCAAAGCAAGAAATAGAGCAAACGGCCTGATCATGAACGCGCAGAGAATATTAGTAATCGACGATGAGCGTAGCATGCGTGACATGCTGGAACTCTTCCTGATCGGCGAAGGTTACAAAGTAACCCTGGCCAATGACGGACGAGGCGGTATTGATTGCCTGAAAATCAATACCTTCGATCTGGTCCTGACCGACCTGAAGATGCCGAACGCTGGTGGGCTCGATGTGCTGGAGTTCGTGAAGACCACTAATCCATCTACCCAAGTCATCCTTCTGACCGCCTTTGGTACCCATCTTACCGCGTTGGGGGCTATGGCCGAAGGCGCCTTCGACTTTATCGAGAAGCCGTTCAAAATGGACGAGCTTAAGTTCCAGATCGAACGGGCGTTACGAGTAAGTGAACTGGCAAGTAACCAAATCCATCCCAAGGGGGACGAGATTGGTTTTCTGCCCATACCAATGGTGGGCCGGTCACCAGCCATCAACCGGGTTTTTGACGTCATTCGAAAGGTGGCACAAGCCCCTACCAGCGTTCTCATCACAGGAGAAAGCGGGACTGGAAAAGAGTTGGCAGCTCGAGCCATTCACGAATTCAGCAATCGAGCCAAGGGTCCGTTTGTGGTCATCAACTGTGGAGCCATCCCCGAAAACCTGATGGAAAGCGAGCTTTTTGGCTACTCGGCAGGAGCATTCACCGGGGCCGTGGGAGCAAAACTAGGTTTGATCCCATCAGCCCAGGGGGGAACCCTGATGCTCGACGAGATTGGAGAACTACCCCAGCATATGCAGGTGAAAATCCTGCGTACGATTCAAGAACGGAAGGTTCTTGCTGTCGGCTCGGTGGAGGAAATCCATGTAGACGTTCGTTTCATCACCGCAACAAACCAGAATCTCGAAAAAATGGTGCGACGAGGCACGTTCCGAGAGGACCTCTATTATCGCCTCAACGTGGTTGAAGTGCAGATGCCACCGCTCCGCGACCGCCGCGAAGACATCCCTCTGCTCGCCGGGTATTTCCTGCGGCGATTCTCGCAGCAAACCGGAAAAACAATTCGCGCGATGGAAAAAGAAACTCTGGACGCATTGTTGCAATTCCCATTCCCTGGAAATGTCCGCGAACTGGAGAACATCATCGAAAGAGCTGTCGCATTTGAGACCCGTGATGTTCTTAGTATCGATCACCTCCCGCCCCACGTCCTTCGCGGTCATGGCCTGGGCCACGGCCCCCTGCCGGCGGAGATATCGCTCCCACCCGAAGGAATGGACCTGGAGGAAACCCTGGCGAGTATCGAACGAAATCTGATGTCTGATGCTCTACGTAGGACCTCCGGCAATCAGACCGACGCCGCAGAACTGCTCGGAATCTCATTCCGATCTATTCGCTACAAAATCCAGAAATACGGCATCGATCTGGGAGATATTTGAGGGCATATACAGCCGCGTTAGGTACGAAAACTCGCCTAGCCCCGAAAAGCGCATAAAATCAAAGCGATGGGTACTCGGACCTCCCACTTCTTATTGCTGGGATCGCTTGGAATTCTAGCCGCCTCTGCTGGGCTCGCAGGCTTGCGACCACTGCAGTCTCGCCCGGGCGAACAGGGATCCTCCGTTCGGCTAGCGATTAATGCAGCCACATCGAATGACCTGCAATCCTCGACGAAACTGAGTCAGATTCTATCGACATCAATGAACCTTCCTCTCGATTGGGAGGCCGACCCAAAACTACATAAGACCGCTTGGAGTGTCTTACGATTCACCCACGGTATTGGTCACCTTCATGTGGATGGAGTACTTCGAGAAGCCCTTGAGGGCGCCGGAGTTGTGGATGCGATGGTAATTCCCATCCAGGCGACCGGTCATTCCAGGGAAGACGTTCTATTCCAACTCAATACAACTATACGCAACCAGTTCCGCCATCTTCAATTCAATCGCCTGGGCATCGCTTGCGAGAGAACGGGGACGAATTGGCGAGGCCTGGTTCTTCTTACCCGTCGACAGCTTGAACTCCCCCCCCCAGAGCAGCAGATTGACGCAGCCGGCGTCTACCGTCTACGCGGAACGCTTCTCGTGCCGACGGATCGAGTGCATATCCTCGTCCTACAACCGGATGGGTTGATAACAGAACAAACCGCT
This sequence comes from Myxococcales bacterium, assembly GCA_963578775.1. Lineage (GTDB taxonomy): Bacteria > Myxococcota_A > UBA9042 > UBA3505 > UBA3505 > UBA3505. Next base: position 6,220 of record CAUZEG010000138.1, on the reverse strand, counting down.
GACGTATTCGGAAGTATCGTATCCACGGAAATTATATTTCCGGAGCCCGGCCAGTACCAGGTCGAGGTCATCCTTCCAGACCTGCATGGAGCAATTCCCGCCGCCCTGGCCAGTGTCCACTGGCCCGTTATTAGCCCAACCAGGCGAACCAAGCCTACGTTCACCCTTCTTCCACCCCGACCGACGGCCCAAACCGGTCATACGGCGCGCCAGGAAATTGTCAACGCCACAAACCAACTACGGGCAATGTATGATCGGCGTCCTTTACGGCGCGATTCCCGACTAGAAACGCTTGCTCATCAGCACGCCACCGAATTGTCTCAGCGCCGTTTGATAAGCCACCTTGATGGGACGGGACGGGACGTCGCCACCCGACTTCGTGCGGCGGGTATCCAATCAAATCAGGTCGGCGAGAATGTGGCCGCTGGACTCACCATTTCATCGATCCACCGTTCCTTCGCACAAAGCCCTAGTCACCGCCGCGAGCTTCTACGAGCCCATTTTAATAAGATCGGCGTGGGCATAGTTCAAAGAAACGGTGTGTTATTTGTTGTTGAGCTATTAACCGGACTGTAAAGAGTCTAAACAAGTCCCCCATCAAACCAGACTCCATAGGCCCTGTTGAACCAAGGAAAGGAAAGAAAGAACCCCAGTCCGAAATACAGGTCCACGGCTCAAAGCAGATAGAGTTCGATTGACAACCCACACATGGCTACGAAAAACTTCCATTTACTGCGATTTTGAATGGTACGATTATGAGCGATACAAAAAAACCCGACGGCACAGAAAACACTTCGTCCGGAACGGACGGCCATATGGTGCAATCTCTCTTAGACGAGATGACCGAGGACGAAGACAGCAAGAAAGCGGAGGGCGCGTCGGATTCCGATTCACCGGCTCCACCACCCATTCCGACGGATTCCCAAGAACCCGACGAAGATGACGAATCGACCAAGGCGATGGACGCACCCGATTTTGATGATGAGGCCGACGACGGCGACCACGAAGAAAAGACCATCAGCGCCGACCAACTCGAGGCCAGTCCAACTCTGACAGATGAAGACCTGTCTGACGCCATTCCGCCTACAATTAAAAGCTCTATCCCGCAGGATACCGACCCGGGAGAACCCACCGAGCTACGAGAAGAGCCTCGCGTAGACGAGCTTGACGACATCGAACCTCCCTCCGCTGAAAAGACCATGATGCTCGATATAAGTGGAGGGCTCAGTCCGGAACAACAGGTACCTCGTGGTCGAATTCGTATTCTACACGGTAATGATATGGGTGAAGTGATCGACCTGCCAGTCGGAACCTACACCATCGGCCGTCACGAAGAGGCCGAAATCACGCTGGGCGATCCGGCAATAAGTCGCGAACATTTTCGGTTGATCGTTTCGGACACAGGGTCCCGCCTGGAGGATCTTGGAAGCGGAAATGGAACGAAAGTAAACGGTATTCGAACCCCGGATGCCTTACTTGAACACGGCGTACAGATTGAAGCCGGTACCACGGTGATGCGCTATGAAGATCCGATGCGGCCCGATTCCAGCTTCTCCGGAAGTGATGCCGACAGTCTTCCCACCCAGGGGATGCAACCCATCATAAATGTGGCCGCCCCCAGGCGGAGTCCTCTTGTTTACGTAGTCAGCGTGCTTTTCATCGTCTTCCTGGGCGGCGCTGTTGTGGCCGGTGAAATGCTCTTCGGTTTCTACAACATCATGGATATGACCCCTCAAGCCCGAAAAGAGCGTCGGGTTCTAAAGGCAAACGAAAAGAAAGCTGCTGTGGTTGTTGACGGTGTAGACGAACGGTTTTCCACAGGTAAGCTGACCAATATCGTCGTATCGGAGCTACTAGGTGATCTGGAAGAGGCGGTCCGACTGAACCCCAGAGAGCCACGCATCCCGATCCTCGGAAGAAAACTACAGCGGCTGGAAGAGGCTCTGGAAGAAATCCCCATTCATATTGAGTCGCAGGAATGGACCAATGCGAAAATCGCGGCCAAGAAAGCACTCAAACTCGATCGGAAAAACGTCGCGGCACTGAAGCAATTCGGTGAAGCGGACGCGGAAGAGAAAAGACGGCAAATTGTAGAGGAAGCGAACACCCTGGCTGAGGGTGGTTCGTTACCCGAACATATCGTGGCCAAGCTGGAAAAAGTTCCTGAGAACAGCACCTATCATGTCCGAGCCGGCTTCATTCTCCTCAAAGCAAAGAAAGCGTCGGAACAAGAGTTACTGACAAAATTCCAGGAAGCCAAAAGGAAAAGAAAGGTCAATGTCGCCAAGGAATTGGTAAATCTCCTCAAACGGGATCATCCAGGAAGCCCCTATATTGCACAGGCCCAGAAAGACGTTGAAGACCTCCAGAAAAAACTCGATGAACGACGCCGAAGGAACCGCATCGCAAGGCTTAACGCCGCGAAAAGACGGAAAGAGCGCGCCACTCTGCTACGTACCGACTCGCTGGACACCGCCCTAGTCGTACGAGCCAAGACTCCTGACCCACCACCCACTCCTCCCAAGAAAAAGCCGGTGAAAATCATAGTTACGACGCCCGAATTGGCCCCGGAACCAACCCCGGAACCGGTCGTAGTACCCGTAGTCACGGTCGTAACCCAACCCATTGTTGAGCCAAAACCAACGCCGGAGATTGTACCCCTTCCGACCCCAGCTGCCGCCAATAATATAAAAGGTGATCTAGCGACCGGTAAACGCTTGTACCAACGGGGTAATTACGATCAAGCCATCGATTATTTTGAGAAATTGAGTACGAGCACCCGGGTGCGAGATTCAGTACGCCGAAAAGCCCGGAAGGCCGCCACCGATGTGTCGAAATACCGTTCCAACTTCAATGAAGGGAAAAAAGCCCTGGCGAATTACCAATCCCGGAAAGCGATTCAGCGCCTGAACACCGCCCGAAAAGCAGACAAGAGACTTGGTGGTATCAATGCCAGCGTTGTAAATCCGCTCTTGGCAAAGGCGTATATACGGGCCGCCCAGGAACAGATGACCCGAAAAGAATACGGTAGAGCAACTACATATGTGCGCCGTGCGCAGGCTCTCGATCCGACCAACCTGGAAGCCACCAACCTCAACAAGATTTTGCTGCCCAAAGCATCGAAAATGCTTCAAGACGCCATTTCAGCGCGTGATAAGGGTGATAAGGACAAGGCAAGACGCCTCCTCCAACAAGTCCTGGAGATGGTCCCAGAAGACGATCCCAACTACGAGAAGGCCTATAAGATCCTGTCACGCCTCTAAGCACGGTCAAACCCGCTTGGAGGAATCAGCCCGTCGTTCTCTGCGACACCGTATCTAAGACACGGTCGACAGCGGCGTTCAGCGCTTCTATCTCGAAGGGCTTATCAAGGTATTCATCTGCGCCGTATAAAGGAGATGTCATATCGTTCAATGTCTCGCCAATACCGGTGAGAATCAGAATACCCATCTGTTCGAATTCTGGCTTGGAACGAAAATATCGGGCGAGTTCCCAACCGTTCAAGCCTGGCATCATCACATCAAGTATGACCATATCCGGCTTTTCGATTACCGCCATTTCAAGGGCCTCATCGCCGTCGTAAGCCTCGACAAGATGAAACGTTCGCTCTTTGAGCGCCGCTTGAATCAGACGGTGAATATCTTCGTCATCATCTGCAATCAGGATTGTGGGGTTAGGGTCGGACATCAGCCACACCTTTCGATTCAACGTATTCGATCAATTCGACCAAGAACAACATCTAGAACACGTAGTTCCGCTCGTCAATCCAGCTGTTTCCTAAGTCACAAGCCAGAGGTACAGGGAAAAAAGCGGTGCAGCAAACAAAATTGCATCCAAACGATCGAGAAATCCCCCATGTCCGGGGAAAGTCGTTCCGGAATCCTTAACACCTGCGTTCCTCTTTATGGCCGACTCAAAGAGGTCACCCAATTGCTCAACGACCCCGCCGACAATACCAAATACCACTATCCAGCCCCAGGACCCCGGCAAATCCAGGATCAACTTGATAGCAACCATCGCCCCGACGCTGCCAAGCAAGCCCCCGAGGGCTCCTTCGATTGTCTTGTTGGGGCTCAATGAGGGAGCAAGCTTGTGGGACCCAACGGCACGGCCCACAAAATAGGCTCCGGTATCACCCAGCCAGACCACAAACAACATGGCCAGGATCACTCGACGTCCCACGCGCGCCCCGTCCGGCTCGCCAGCCGTGTGCACCATAAGAGCAACCAGGGCCGCCAAATAGAAAACCGCCATCAGGTCGAACGCAATGCGCATGGCGCATTTTTCCATTGATTTGGACACCATGAAACGAATCGACACGAGACATAGTAGCACGGCAAAACCAATCTGAAGATGGTGTGCCGGAGGGCAATAGATCCAACCTGCGTAGGCCCCCAGGCCGACAAGAACCGGTAGACAACGCATACCCGTAGAAGATGGTTCGGACCCAACAACCGATTCTGCCAGAATACTCATCTCATAGAGGCCTCCAGCGACGAAAACCGCCAGCACGCAGGCAACCGACCAGGAAGGGCCCCACCAGACCAGTGCAATCAACGGAGGAACAAGAACCAACGCTGTCGCCAGACGTTTCGCCAACTCCGACATTATTTTTCCCTTCGCCCCATCCGGCGTTGACTCGGTTGAGCTGTCTGGGCCGGTGTCTGGCCGTAGCGCCGCTGTCGTGACTGATATTCGTTAAAGATAGCAGCGAGTTCTGGCCGTCGAAAGGCCGGCCAGTGGGTATCCGTAAAAAACAATTCCGCGTAGGAGGCTTGCCAGAGTAGAAAGTTCGACAGGCGAAGCTCGCCACCCGTCCGTAGAATGAGGTCAGGATCTCCGTACGGAGCGGTGTCGAGACAACTCGAGAGAAGTGACGGCGTCCAATGCTCAGGATTTGTCCCCTGTGCGGCCAGCTTCTTGGCGGCCCGGATCAGCTCGTCCCGTGCCCCATAGGAAATCGCCAGGACCAGATTCATATCCCGACAATGCTCGGTAGCCTCCATGGCTTGATTAAGCGCACGAAGCGTGTTGCTGGGTAAAAGGCTCTGATCACCCAACACTCCAAGCCGTATCCCGTTTTCGCGCATCGTCGGGATCTCCTGCCATAGATACTCTTCCAGCAGTTTCATCAGCGCCTGTACTTCCTGCGCTGGACGGTCCCAATTCTGCTGACTAAACGCATATAAGTAGAGATTGCAAACCCCTACTTCACGGCAATACTCGGTAATGTCACGAACCACCTTCGCACCATGCCGGTGCCCCTCCACGCGCGGAAGACCACATGCCTGGGCCCACCGACCGTTTCCATCCATAATGATGGCCACCGTGGAGGGCGGAATAACTTTCGTGCAATCAAGCAAATCTTGTTTGTCATCACGGGACATTACGGTCGGACCCCTACCACGGCAAACGTTAACAGACAATGAGCAAACGCGTTTCGCCCGTACTTTCGATATGAAATAAGTACAAACCCAATTCTGCTTAAGACAGATTATTCGATTAGCTCGCTCACCGTAAACACCACGAAATTGAACTTTGACCTTAGGTAGATCGAGGATTATCTTCAGAGTGGGAAAAACGAATAGCATGGATTGAAGCAAGTCATGGGCGGAGTGGAGCTAAGCATTGTTGTACCGGTTTTCAATGAAGGCGAGGCACTCCCGCATCTAATATCAAGTATCCAAACGGTCCTGGATGAACTCGGTGGTAGTTCTGAGCTCATTCTATGCAACGATGGCTCAACCGATGCTGGTGCCGAGATCATGGATCGGGCGGCGGAAGCGGATGCCAGAATCCGTGTTCTTCATTTTCGACGAAACTTTGGTCAGACCGCGGCCCTGGATGCCGGCTTCAAACATGCGCGAGGACAATTCGTCGTCGCCATGGACGCGGACCTTCAAAATGATCCATCCGACATCCCAAAGATGGTTGAAAAAGCCCACGAGGGGTTTGACGTCGTCAAGGGGTGGCGAGAAAAACGAAAGGACAATTGGATTACGCGCATCCTGCCTTCGCGGATCGCCAACTGGATCATTGGTTGGGTCACCGGCCTGAAACTCCGCGATTATGGATGCACACTAACCGTCTACAGGAAAGACGTGCTTGCTGAGATTAATCTTTATGGCGAAATGCATCGGTTTATCCCGGTGTATGCCGATTCGGTAGGTGCCCGAATCATTGAACTGCCAGTACAACATCACAAGCGTACATTCGGTCG
>CAUZEG010000137.1:0-11615 GCA_963578775.1 Myxococcales bacterium | reverse complement strand
GACTTCGAGAGATCAGTCCTCCTCCCAGCGTATAGGTGAAGTGGGGGCGGTGATCCCTTCATTCAGGCTCTTTAGGCGCATTCGTCCCCGATATGTGTCCAGCCTGGATAATCCGAGAGGATCAAGCCAGAGATGCGGAAACGCATCCAGCGGTAATTTGATAGCATGGGCAATATAGACCAGGCTGGCGAAGACATGTCCTACGATCAAGATCGTTTGCCCGGGATGCCGTTCCACGATCTGCTGCATGGTTGCCACAACCCGCTCCTGAAGCTGGACGATGGATTCTCCATCGGGCATCTGGACCTGGGAAGGGGTGTTTCTCCAGGCGTGCATAAGCTCTGGATACTTCTGTTCTGCTTCCACTCGGTTGCTTCCTTCCAAGGTACCGAGATGAAGCTCGTTCAGTCCGGGATCGTGGATTGGCTCGAGGTCGTGATGGACGAGCACCCGCTCGGCCGTTTCAATGGACCGGGATAGCGCACTCGCATAGGCTGCGTGAATCGGGAGATCAGCCAGGTTGTTCGCTGCTAAGCCACATAGGTGTCGGCCCTCGTCAGACAGGGAGACATCGGTTTGTCCCTGAAAGCGTCCCGTGTGGTTCCATTCTGTGGGACCATGTCGAAGGAGCAATAGGCGAGTCGTACGAGTCAAGAGAGAACCATGCTCCAGGAATCAGTTGCTCAAGAGCGCAGCTGCGGCTGTCATTTGTACCAGAATATCTTTGTCGTTCAGGGCGGTGATGACAAGATCAAGCCCCTGACCGGCGTCAGCGAGAAGCCGCGCAGCGGTTGCGCGAGTGACCGAATCCGCATGAGTTGCGTACTTTTCCAGGAAGGGCTGGGCCTGTGACCTGCTGGTTTGCGCTAGGAGTTCCATGAGTCGGACGCGCGCTTTGTGGCTTCTCATCTTGTCGATTCTCTCCTTGATAATCTCCAGTCGAGTACTGGCTGGCAGCGCCGCCAATGCATCGATGGCGTATTCCAAGAAGGCCGGGCGGGTCGATGTCAGCGCCTGGCGCACATACGGTGCGATACTTTCGCCGTGATCGTCTACCCAGGTGGGAAGAACGGAGCCATCCATGGAGTACATGGCCTGGTTGAAGGCGAGCATTCCCTCTTTGGGATCCGTCAACATGATGGCCTTCAAGGCCAGCGACCGAACATTGGGGTCGGAGTTTCCGAGCAGGCTCTGTAGAAACGGTACAAGCGCCGCATCACGCTGTACCGCGAAGGTCGCAAGGGCCGTGGCACGAACCCCGGGGTTCGTGTCCATCAACACAAAGGAAACCTCTTCAAGTCGGTTGCTTGGCACCACCCGGAACAGGGCATCGGCAATAATCTGCCGTTCCGCTTGATCGGATTGGGTATTAAGAGCCTGTAGCAGCGGCTCCATGGCATCGACTTTGCCCAGCTCTCCAAGGACCTGCGCCGACCATCTGCGTACGCCAGGTACCCCGTCATTCAACAAGCCTGTCAGCTCTGGTATGGCGGCCACCTTTTTTGAACGTCCCAGGCTTGCCGCCGCCATGGTGCGCTTGAAGGGCTTATCACTCCGAAGCCAACGAGACACCCGTTTGAGGCCTCTGGGATGGCCAGCGCGCATGAGGATCGCCCAGGCCGCCCAGCGGACTTCCGGTGGGTACTTGTGTTTGCTGGTGTATTTCATGGCCGCTTTATGAACCGAAGAATCGGCGATGGACGCCATAGACATGAGGACCTCCACCTGCTCGGCGCTCTCGCGGGCATTCTTCAAGCTTGCAAGAAGATGGGATAGGGCAGCACGCTGACGATGTTTCGCCAGTAGAGTGCCCAATGTCTTGCGCAGGACCGATGCTCGGTTCCGACGTGGCCTGTATTTCGTCAGGAAGCCGGGTAGGGCGGTATTGGCCGACACTTTATCGTAAATGTGAAGAACCATGAATTTCATGGCATCATCCCCCCGGTTAAAGAAGGTGCCCAGCAGCTTCTCGTCGGTGGTGGGATTCAATGAGGTGATGAGCGCCTTGAATTCCGAACGTGGTGGATCATCTTTTCCCAGGGCCGCTGCCACAAATACCGAGCGAGAGAAGGGATCTTCGCTTCGCGCAATTTCTCGAATTCGCTCGGTTTGCGTTGGGAGCTTGGGGTCTTTGAGCATCTTGAGTAGATGACCTCGAGCGACCCCCTGTGCCTTCTTGGGAAGACGAAAGAGCTTATCGACCCCTCCCTGGTAGCGGATGCGTGGATTGCGCACCAGGTCCCGTAATACTCGCCCGGCTTGTTTGTTTTTCCCTGCCTTGTACAGGGCTCGTCCGGTCGCGATCCGTACCTCGGTTGCCGGGTCGGCAGCGCCATCCTTGATACACTGTGCCGTACGCTTTCGCAGGTACTGAATGCATAGTTCGGTGGCACGCGCTCGTACCGATGGGATACCGCTATGACGCCCCAGATCGATCATTGTGGGGAGCCGTTTCCGCACCTCTTGACGAGCCTGGCGTGAAACACGCGCGGAGGTCATGGCCGGGACCGCCACCATAAAGGCTAGGAATAGAAGACTCGGGAGGGTTAATGGACGCTTCATGAAGTCATCCTTCTACGTTCGGGTTCACATTTGCCGGGCATTATGCGTTGCTCTGCCAAATCCAGCAAGCTCAAAGACGAGGAAATCTTGACCGGGTTTCGGGCTGGTCTACGATGCTAAACTATGAGTCATTGGGCAACCATGCGTCTGGTCTTTTTGTTCCTGTTGTTGTCTGGACCTAGTCTTTCGATAGCTGCGGAGCCCTCGAACGTCCGTTCGGAGCAGCCCGTTCGGATTGTCTATATCGACGCTGGCCACGGGGGAATGAACACAGGGGCCGTTGGCATTGACGGACTTCGAGAAAAGGACGTCAGTCTCGATATTGCCAACCGAATGGCACGACAGTTGAAGGAACATCCCCGGTATATGGCCGTGATGTCCCGTACGACAGACAGTTTCGTCGGATTACGTGAACGAACCCGGCTGGCCAATCAGCGCGGAGCGGATTTGTTTCTTTCGATTCATGTGAACTCCAATCCATCCCCGAGTCGATCCGGTGTGGAAATCTATTCTCTGGCCGCATCGAGCCATGACGAAGAGGCCATATCGATTGTGTTGCGAGAAGAAGGCGAAGTTGTAAATGGTGCGGCCCCAATCATGCCAACTTCGCTCATGCATGGACTTCGACTGGCGGCCTCGCAACGGGTGTCTGTAGTCTTCGGTCGCCTATGTCTTAAGGAACTGGTGGCTGCCACGGGTGCGCGTAACCAGGGTTTGCGTCAGGCGTCTTTTGCGGTCCTTAAAGAGGCTGTTATGCCAGCGGTTGTGGCGGAAGTTGGCTATTTAACCAACGTGTCGGAAGCCGAGAAACTTCAGGATCCCGCCTACCGCGAATTGATCGCAACGGGATTGGTCGAAGCGATATTAAAATGGGAAAAAGTAGTTCCGATTGGAAGTATACAGGCCGCCCGGGCCCGATAGGATGGCTGCCGTTGGATAGGCATCGGCCCGAAAACGAGTTGACGTAGATCGATTCGACCTTTACGGATACGGAGTTGAACGATCAGGAGTCAGACATGCATCATATAACGAGGATTCTGGTGGGAGTCTGCCTTGTCCTGATGATGAGTTGTGGAAAATCGAAAGACGACAGTACCGGGTCCCAGAGCACGGAACCGACCAAAGACGCGAACCAGCAGGAGGAGCCAGCCCATACGCCCCCACCCGCTCGTCCGACGCCACCTCCACCGCCTTTTATCAGTGCGGACCGGGAGATCGTTTCGTTGATCGGCTCCCTTGTAGAGGCTCACCAGGCCAAGCCGGTGCTCGATAAGCTGAGCAGCCGAATGTCCGACGGTGTCCCGGCCCTGGTCAATGGCCTGGGTCACTCCCACCCAAACGTTCGTTCCAATTGCGGTAAACTTCTGGTTCGGCTCCATAAAGATACCAAGAAAAAACTGCCGCAGACCGTTGTCGATAGTATTAGCAAACGGATACAGGTGGAGCATGATTCCGATGTGCGAACAAACCTTGTGGCATCGGCGGGACGAAGCAAAGACAAGCGATTCAGCGATCTCTTCTTGAAGTTACTCACCACAGATGCCAACGACGGCGTACTGGAGAAGGCGGCCAAATATCTGGGAGATCGTCGGGATAAACGAGCTGTGGAGCCGCTGCGCGGCTTGCTCAACCATCCGGTCACCGAGGTTAAGCTCGCGGTGATCAGCGCCTTACGGGATTTGCGTGCCAAAGCGGCCGTGCCGGATCTTATTGCATCTTTGTTGGACCCCAACTCCTTTGTGAAGTCGAGGGCTCATAAAGCCCTGATCAAGATCACGGGGAAACGACTTCCAGCTGACTTCGCAGCCTGGAGAAAGGCCTACCGGTAGTGTGTGAACCCTGAGGATGGAACGAACGATGGAGCCTGGAAACATAGCGGGACGAGCGGAAGCGCTGGCAAAGCTCCGGGATGACTCGGAATGGCTCCTAGTGGTTGGTGGCGGCATCACTGGCGCTTGTGTCGTACGCGACGCGGTATTACGGGGGGTAAAGGTATGTCTGGTTGAGAAGAACGACTTTGCCTATGGGACCAGTAGCCGTTCGTCGAAGTTGATCCATGGTGGGATCCGCTATCTGGAGCAGGCACAGTTTGGCCTGGTCATGGAAGCGACTCGAGAACGGGCCATTCTCTCTCGTATTGCAGGCCATCTGGTTCGACCGCTCTCTTTCATTTATCCGATCTACCGGGGAGCCAGGCGCTCGATGTTCGAGATCAGTCTGGGGTTGACTCTGTACGACATTCTATCGCTCGGGAGGAGTTATCGCTTCCATCGAATGCCCGGAAAGGCGGCCGTTGCGGAGCTCGAACCTCGTCTGAAGATGCAACGGTTGGTGGGGGCCGGTTTTTATTTCGACGCGACTACGGATGATGCACTGCTCACAGTCGCGATGATTCAAGATGCTGTTCGTCATGGGGCGGTGTGTTTGAATCAGATGTCCTATCACGGGGCCGACTCCGCGAACGGTCGTGTGGTTTCTGCACGCCTTCGAGACGAAGAGACGGGTACCGATCTTTCTCTGAAGGTCAATGGGATCGTTCATGCTGCTGGTCCCTTCACGGACGAAGTAATGCGAAACTTTGATGAGGATTCGGGTAGTCAGGTTCGGCCAACGAAGGGAGCCCATCTTGTATTTTCGCGCGACCGTTTTCCGCTGGAACATGCGGTGGTGTTGAACTCGGTAGTTGATGGGCGGGTCAATTTTGCGATCCCCTGGGGACCTGGAACATTATTTGGTACAACCGACACGGATTATAATGCCGACAAATCCAGTGTGCAGACTACCCGCGAGGATGTTCGGTATCTATTGGGTACCGTTCAGACATATTTCCCCGAGTTGGCTTTGACCGAAGACGATATTTGTTCGACCTATGCGGGGCTTCGCCCACTCGTGCATCAGCCGGGAAAGAGTGCCTATCGAACCAGCCGGGAACATGAGATCTTCTCCCGGCCAGACGGGGTTGTGACTATTTGCGGTGGCAAATATACGACCTGTCGATCGATGGCGAAAGAAGCATTGGACGAGGTTCTGGATTTGACTGAAAAATGGCGTAAAGAACCAACAACGCGCTGTAGGACGTCTCGGGTTTCGCTTCTGGACGCAGACGGTCTGGCGGGACCAAGCGAGGTCTTTGCTCTCCAGAAAAGGCTGGTGAGCGAATATGAGCTGAGTCCCGACCAGGCGGAGCATTTTCTGCGAGCCTACGGGAATCGTGCGGTAGCGGTTGTGGAGGCGTTCAAGGGGACCGATGGTGCTATGACGCCTCTGGTTGAAGGGCTTCCCTACGTCTGGGGTGATGTGGACGCGGCGGTCCGAGAGGGGTTTGCCCGAACCACGTCCGATGTCCTACGGCGTCGAACGCGTGTCTTTTTCCTCGCGGCCGACCAGGGAAAGGAGATATCCGGGGATGTATCGAAGCGTATTGGGGAGCTTCTAGGTAGAGACTCGGACTGGGTTGGGCGCGATCAGGGCCATTATCTCGATGACGTCGCTCGGAGCCGGGCGTGGATGGATGAACCATGATCTGGAAGCGTCTACAGCGGTGTTACCTTGCGGCCGCATTGGTCATTTTTCTGGCGACGGCGACCAGCTGCGGCTCGAATTCCTGCAAAGAGATGTTGGATACGGTTTGCAAGAAACGACCGTCGGCCGAACTATGTGCTCGGTACACAAAACGCTTAAAACGGGACTCTCGTTCGATGTCGAAGGCGATGTGCCGTCGGACGAAAGCTGTATATCGAAAGTCATTGCAGAAAAAGAAATCGACCAAGGGGAAAAAATAGTCGGTCCGATCAGGGCGCAAATCCTTCCGACCCATCCTCGTTTGAGGGGGCCCCGGATCCTCCGTTTAGATTATTTCCCATTCCCGGCATGGCGAAGAGAACCCGGCCCTCTTCATCGGTGGTGGCGGTCTGCGTTGTGAAGCCAGTCGCCTCATCAGGGTCGGACCAGGAGATCTTTATGGTTGCTCCGACAACGGGCTCGGCGTCGAAGTCGATAAACTCAAATACGCGCAGGAAGGGTACCGGCAATTCCACATCAAGGGTGATGAGCGCTTCGGGGAATTCCGGACTGATCTCGAGGGTACGGAATTCGGGTGGATAGGATGTATCCGGACTGTTGATTATGACCTGGTGCTGCCCCGTTCCTACCAGGAATTCGTAGACGCCGCCTTCGTTGGTAGTTGCCACGGTTCCGCGATCAATACGGTGGGGATTTGGTAACAAAATATCCAACGGTGCCAGATCACGTACGCGGAAGCCCGACAGAAGGGATCCACGGGAGGAATAGATCACTCCGTTCATCTGAATTCTAGGTTGGCAGGTCAGCTGGGTTGTATGTTCCTGGTTGGGTTGGACCCAGATGGCCCGAGTACTGACCTGGAAGGGCTGATTAGGCGGAGGTAACGCTGTAACCAGATGAAGGCCAGGTTGTAGTTGATCAAAGAATGCCACCCCCTCCGAGTCGGAGGTTAAATGTACGATCTGTTTAATCCCCGGGCTGAGTCGGGTCACAGTGATAAAGGCGCCGCGGATGGGAACATTCTTGATCGTCTCCTCGCCTCGTACGATGATCTGGAGAAGGCTTGGTGGATCAATGGGGATGTTCAGAATACCCGCGTCACCACCGACCAGCGGGTCCACATTCAGATCGGTGTTATAGCTGCTGTCCGGTGCGCTCGTCAGTTCCTGGGTCACAAGAGTCAATGGTGCTATTGCGTTTTTGTTGAGGTGAAGTAGAGCCGAGCCGTTGACATCTGTATAGGCAATACCGGATACGCGCTGCCCTTCATCGTCATGGACCGCCACGACTGCATTGGTGATCGCCAGGTCATTCGGATCCCGAAGTTCCACGAGGGCCGGGGACAGAGTATTGATTCCCGGAACCTCGACCTCCAGGATGGCCTCCACCTCGTTGCCCAGTGTCTCCAGTGTTCGCAGGGGTGGGAGTTCGAGTTTGTCTGGCATGATGTCCATGATGTAGGTCTGATCGGGTTGAAGCCAGATGCGGAACCCATCACCATCGACGCCCTCACCGCCAAGGGATCGAACCTGCAGGCGTGGCTGGGGCCGCTCGGGTTGGAGCTGCGGTAGGAGACTGACGGTCGCCGGAAGTAGAGTCGAGTTCGGTTGGCCAACCGCATTGGTTTCGTGGAGCCGTCCGCGGACGAGCACCGGCCGGTCCAATTGAACCCCGATCACCGGGTCGGCCAACATCTGGGCGGTATTCAACGTATGTAGGTGGAGCCGTGGATAGGTACTGGATTCCGGGTGGATCTCGAGATAGACCATGGCGGGAATTGCCGCTGGGGCCGTACAACGATTGACCTCCAGATGGCAAAGGGTGAACCCCGGACAGGGATTTTTCGAATCGCATTCCTTTTCCGGCGGTGTGATGTCACTACCGCCACAGCCGAGGACCAGTATAAGAGGGGCGAGTATGACGGGGATATTGCGCCAGAATGAGAACAATTCGGTCCTCATGGGCAATCACCGTAGAGTTCAATATCCCAATCCACCGTAAACGTAGACGCCCCCTCCTCAAAGGTCCGCAAGTCGGGATGTTCAGAGTCGAGCTGTAGGGGGCGATCGCTGACGATGGTTGTCAGAGTGAAAGAATCCTGACTCTTGAAGATTTGCTTCGAGCAGGGGCTGAGAAGGTAGCTATCGCTAAACTCCAGTTCGAAGGAGGGTGCCAGTATATTGTAGTTCAGATACCAGACGTAGATGAGAGCATCGCCATCTGGATCTTCGACGGCCGATCCCTCCGGAACGGAAAAGATGACCGCTCCATCCGCTCGATTCATCGATACTTTGAGCTCAGCCGAGGGGAAGATAGATTCCAGATGCACAATCAGTGGGTTGTTTTGCGTACCCGTCTCCTCGATAGGCCCAGGAATCAGGCAACTACCTGCCATCAGGCAAACTACTGCCAGAGGGGCCGTTCGGCGCAGGAGATTTTGGAGTGATTGGTAGAGAAGGGTCATGGAATGTTGGTACGCCATCCCCTCAGGACGGGTCGGCAGTCTGGGGATCCTTATTTAGGTAACGGTAAATCGTTCTCGGGTCTACCCCAAGCTCTATTGCGGTCTTGGCCCGGTTCCCATTGTTCAGGTTCAATATCCGGAGAACATAGTCACGTGCGAACTGTTCTTTGGCGTCGGATAAGGGGACCACTGGGATGATTTCCGTGTTTTCCAGTCCGAGGTCTTTGTCGGTGAGGAGCGATCCATCGGCTAGAATCAAAGCCTTCCGGATTCGATTTTCCAGCTGGCGAACGTTGCCGGGCCAGTCGAATGCCAGAAGGGCTGCTATCCCGCTGGTGTGAAATCCTCTTACTTTCGAATTCATATCTTTGGCATACATAGAAAGAAGTGCACGCGCGATAAGCACCACGTCCTCATCACGATCGCGTAACGGTGGAAGGCTCAGCCGAATTCCGTTGAGGCGATAGAATAGATCTTCGCGAAATAATCCTTCTTTGACCAGTTCCTCCACGTTTCGGTTGGTTGCAGCAATGATACGGACGTCGATAGACTTCCCCTGTTCCGCGCCTACGGGCCGCACCACCTTCTCTTCAAGAACGCGCAGTAATTTTACCTGGAGCTTGACCGGCAGTTCTCCAATCTCGTCGAGAAACAGAGTGCCCTCGTCGGCCCGTTCAAAAAAGCCCCGATGATTGGTTACGGCCCCCGAGAAGGCTCCCCGAACATGTCCGAAGAGTTCGCTTTCAAGGAGGTTTTCCGGGATAGCACCGCAATTCAGGGCAATGAAAGACTGTAAGCTACGGGCACTGCGCCGATGCAGCTCGGCGGCAACGAGTTCTTTCCCGGTGCCCGTCTCGCCCTCGATGAGTACGGGTAGATCGGTAGCAGACACTCGTTCGATGGTTTGAAATACGGAGCGCATCTTCTCGGAAGAGCCGATGATATTCCCATATTTTCGCTGTTCAATTTCGCCTTTTAATCGATCGCGGTCGCTGCGGAGTTCCTGCATATGCAGGGCCGCATGAATCAACAGGGATGCCTGTCCAGCGAATACGGAGATGATCGACAGAGTCTCCGGTGTGAAGAGGCTGACCACATTGTTATTACCCAGGTACAAAACTCCGAGTAGTGTTTCCTGGTGGATCAATGGGATGCATAGCACCGATGTGAGGCGCATATTGACGACACTCAGAGAATTCTTAAATGCATCGTCATTCATAGCGTCGGAGACGATGACCGGTTTCCGCGTTTCGATGACCTCCTGCACGATCGTATCGCTCCAGGCTTCCTGCTCCAGGTCTGATTTGTTTGGTGTTCGAATATTCCGGGCGATCAATTGCTCGGGCCCATCGTCGGCGATCAGGAAAATGAAGCCCTTTTCGGCGTTCGCGAGTTCGAGGACATCGTCCAGGAGACGCTCCAGCAGTTGTTCCACCTGCTCGGATGCGGATAACCGCAGACTGAACTGGTGGAGTCGACGATAGGCGTCGAGCAGCGCATCCGATCGTGCGGGTGGAGCCGGGTCTCGGTCGTCGAAGAGATCGAAACGGATGTCGTACCCTCCGATCGTCACGCAGGTCCCATGTTCTAGAGTCGCCTTTTTCTTCTTCTGCCCGTCGACCAGGATGTGCTTTGCGTCGGGGCCTCGTGCGACATCGAAGCCCGTTCCTTCAAGGATAATCATAGCGTGCAGATCACCGATCCCCGCACCTTCAAGTACGACATCACAATCAGGGGCTGCGCCAATTGTAGTTACACGCTTGAATACAGCACGCCGCAACAATTCTCCCGGAGCGGACTCTTTTTGAACCGTCAGTATTGCCATGACCTAATTTTGTGCGGATCGGACTTGCAAAGAGAACACGCCAGGGGGAGATCTGTCCACCCGAACGATCTTTCAGAGGATATGTGAAATATGCCAGACAGGAATTGGGCTGGCTGGTACGGATTTGATAGGCTACATTCGTATTATGCTGTGATTTCTAGCGAGGAATTTTATGCCAGGACGAGTCGTCAGTTGGGGCTGGGGCGTATTTGTATTGTTACTGCTTAGCTGTTCCGGGTCTGGGGTTGAGATCGATCCCAACCAATCCGGTGATGTTGTGTCGGATGTTGTGGACGTGGGTTCGGACATAACGGCGGCTGATGTGATCGATGTGAATGTCTCTGATGACGCGGATAAGACCGATGTGCCCGGGTCTGATGGCAGCGAGGCCGATATACCGATTGTTCCTGGAGCATTTGGCGCACCCTGTGATGGGAACGGTGATTGTGACTCTGGTTTCTGTGTGGAGAATGTGAACGGGTACATTTGTACGGTGCAATGCCTTCAAGACTGTCCCGACGGATTTGCTTGTAAGTCCATAGCGAATGCTCTGGGTGATCCGATCTTTCTTTGTATTCCGAATTTCCAGAAGTTATGTGAGCCGTGCCAGGCTGACACCTCATGCAATGGTGGTAAGTGTCTGTATATCGGTGGTACCCAGGCCTGTACCGTGGATTGTTCCGAAGCGAATTGTCCCGAGGGCTATGCCTGCGGGGAGCTGGAAAACCCGGCCTCGGAGGAGATCTTCCGCGGATGTATACCGGACAAAGGTAGTTGTCCCTTTACCAGCAGCAATTGCGTCCCCTGTATTCTGGATGCGGAATGTCCAATGATGGGGTCGAGATGTCTTGCGCTGGTCGACGGTGATTATTGTGCCCCACCGTGCGAGGACGTCTCGGATTGTAGCGATGGATACATATGTCAAGCGTCTGAGGACGGTGGCTCGTTTTGTGTGCCCACGACTAATTCCTGCGAATGTGATGGGGCGAATACCAATCTATCCATCGGGTGCGAGGTGACGTCACCACCGAATCAAGGAGGATCTGTGACAACCTGTGCCGGCATTCAGCAATGTGAGGCGTCGGGTTGGGGGCCTTGTAACCTGCCGGGCGAGGCCTGCAACGGAATCGACGATAATTGTGACGGGTCAATCGATGAGGGCTATCAAAATAACGGTGTGTACGACCAGGTGTCCCATTGTGGTAGCTGTTCCATCAATTGTGCTTCTTTGAACTATCCCCA
>CAUZEG010000136.1:0-11693 GCA_963578775.1 Myxococcales bacterium | reverse complement strand
CCGATGTGTGGCGAAAAGATGGCTACCTGGCCGGTCCCGATCCGGCGCGAGTGCGTGCATTGGTGGAAGCCCTCAACGCGGACCACGAGTTCGTATGGGCCGCCCGCGGTGGCTATGGGGCCATGCGATTGCTTCCGGCCCTTGACCATCTTCTGAACGTCCGGGACCAGGCACCCCTTTTCCTGGGATTTAGCGATCTAACCGCTGTTTTTCCTCTTCTGGTCCGCAAAGGCTTTCGCTGCGTTCACGGGCCAGTTCTATCCCAGGTGTCTGATCTGGTCGAACGGGGGCCGGCAGGCTTCACCAGTCTTACCCAGGTCCTCAAGGGTCATCCCATACCACCTCTGTCCTTTTCGACCCCTGATCCATGGTCAGGAGACGATATCGAGGGACCTCTCTGGGGTGGAAATCTAACCCTCTGTGCCGCCCTCTGTGGTACCCCCTACAGTCCCGATTACACTGGAGCAATTCTCTTTCTTGAGGAAGTGGGAGAACCCGCCTACCGGCTCGACCGCATGATCACCCAACTCGAACTGTCGGGTGCCGTGCAGGCCGTTCAGGCGGTTCTGGTGGGTGATACGGGGGTCCGTGGTGCGGAGAAGAAAGCGGTCGAGCAACGTTTGCACCTGGTTCGTGAGCGCTGGGGTATCCCCGTCTTGACCGGCCTTCCGATTGGCCATCAACGAAGAAACGCCTGCCTTGAGGTCGGACGTACGGTGAAAATATCTGGCACTCCCATAAAGGCGGGGAAAACCCGCATTACCATCCGGTGGACCTGACCCATGTGCGCCGATACCATACGAACCTACGCCCATAGTCGATGCCTCGTATCCGTGCAGGCTCTACGGGACAATATTGCAGTCCTACGTTCACGCATGGGACCCGAAGCCGGATTCGGCGCCGTCGTAAAATCAAACGCCTACGGGCACGGACTTGATCTGGTCACCCAGGCTATCGCCGATTGCGCGGATATATTTATCGTCCATTCCTACGATGAAGCATTGCGCGTGCGAGCGTTGGTACCCCAACACCGGATCCTGGTTGTTGGCCCCCTGCATAGAGAGGCGATCGGTGAGGCCATACATCAGGGTATTGAGCTGACCCTCACGGCCCCTGACCAGATCGGGGCTTTATCGACCGCACTCAACGGTCAGAAGAAACACGCCATCGTTCATATCAAGGTGGAAACGGGAACCCATCGTCAAGGAGCCCATCGGACCGGCGTCGTAGAGATCGCCCGCCTTGCTGCGGCGGATGGGCGTATAGAGGTCCGAGGGGTATCGACCCACTTTGCCGATATAGAAGACACCCTCGACCACACTTTTGCCCAGGATCAACATCGCCGTTTTATGGACGTTATTTCCGACCTGGAAGCCGAGGGTTTGGCCGTACCGGAACGTCATTGTGCCAATAGTGCCGCCACCGTGCTCTGGCCCTCAACCCACGGCGCCTTTGTACGGTCGGGGATCTCCCTCTACGGCTTATGGCCGTCCCGAGAAACCCGCTTGTCGGTAATTCGAGATACACCGCAGGAGAGCCCACCCACCCTCAAGCCCGCCCTCGAATGGCGTGGGACAATCACCGAAATCAAAGACGTCCCCCAGGGCGGATTTGTGGGCTACGGCCGTACCTTCCGCTGCACCACCGATAGCCGTATCGGTGTCGTCGGTGTGGGCTATGCGGACGGTTACGATCGAGGACTATCCAACACGGCTCATGTCCTTTACGAAGGGGTGCGGTTGCCGGTTCGAGGACGCGTCTGCATGAATATGATCATGGTGGACCTCAACGCGGCCGACAATCCCCAGGTGGGAGACGAGGTCGTACTGCTGGGACGGTCCGGAGGCGAAGAGATCTCGGCCGAGACCCTGGCCGACTGGATGGGGACCATCAACTACGAAGCCGTCTCCCGAATCCACCAGGAGCTCCCCCGTCTGGCCGTCGATAATCCCGAAGCCGAATAATATGTACTATCACGAGCCCAATCTGACCGCCCAAGGGAGCTGGTAATGACGGCTTCCTTCGCCGCACTGCTCGCGTTTGTTGCCTATTTCCTGGCCTACCGTTTCTATGCCCGGTTTCTGTCCACCAGGCTCTTTCAGCTCGACCCCGACCGGAAAACACCGGCCCATACACTCAGCGATGGGGTGGATTATGTGCCCAGCCGGACCCCGGTTCTCTTCGGCCATCACTATGCGTCGATTACGGGGCTCGCCCCCATGCTGGGGCCCGCGGTAGCGGTTATCTGGGGCTGGCTTCCAGCCATGATATGGGTGGTATTTGGCGCCATATTCATCGGTTGTGTGCATGACTTCTCTGCCCTGGTCCTGTCGGTGCGCGCCCAGGGCAAATCCGTTGGGAAGATCGCGGAAGCCGTGATCGGTCCTCGGGCACGAACCCTTTTCCTGCTGATTATCTTCTTCGGAATCGCCCTGGCCATGGGCGTATTTGTATTTGTAATCGGAATCCTTCTCGCCCAACCCGCAGACGGTGGCCTCGGATATAATGAGGCGGCTCTTCCCTCGGGTCTTCTGATGCTGATCGCAGGCAGCGCCGGCTTCCTGCTATATAAGAAGAAGTTCCCCTTCGTGCCGGTCATCGCCATAGGCTTTGCTCTGGAGTTGGCCAGTATCTGGCTGGGACTGGAATGGAAAGACTCGTTTGGCTCCTGGCCCGCCCCGAACACCTGGATGTATATCCTTCTCGGCTACGCCTTTCTGGCATCGGTCCTTCCCGTGTGGACCCTGCTCCAGCCACGGGACTTCCTCAACTCTCTGCTGCTCTATCTCGGCCTGGGACTGGCCTATCTGGGTCTCTTCGTGAGCAACCCCTCCTTCGATGCACCCGCATTGGTTACGGATCCAACCAACGCACCGTCCATGTTTCCCTTCGTCTTCATTATCATCGCATGTGGAGCCGCTAGCGGTTTTCATGGGCTGGTAAGTTCGGGGACCACCGCAAAACAGCTGGATCGCGAACCACAGGCCCGCGTTATTGGCTATGGCGGTATGATCGGCGAGAGCCTGCTGGGCCTGCTGGCGGTACTGGCCTGCACGGCCGGATTCAGTGCCATTGATGGTGAGACGGCATCCCAGGTGTGGTCCGGCCATTACGGCGATTACGATACCATCGCCCGGAATCTCCCAGCGAAACTCGGTCACTTTATCCAGGGAACCACGTCGTTCCTTACCTCCCTCGGAATATCGGCCGAGCTCGCCAGCGCCCTCATCGCCATGGTGGTGGTTTCCTTCGCCTTGACGACTCTAGACTCGGCGACCCGACTCTTACGATTCAATATTGAAGAGCTCTCCTCCACCTATCGGATTCCGGTTCTGACCAATCGATATGCATCGTCCCTTCTCGCCTGCCTGGTAATCGGCTTCTTCGCCTTCTACAAGGTCGACGGTGAATCAGCGGGCCTGGCTCTATGGGCGCTATTCGGCTCAACCAATCAACTCCTGGCCGGATTGACCCTGGTCCTGGTGACCCTCTACTTGAAGCATCGAGGGAAACCGACCTGGTACACGGGTATACCCGCCGTATTCATGATGACCAGTACGATTGTGGCCATGATCATCAATCTGAAGGGGCATTACCACAACGATAAAACGCTACTCTTCATTGTGGGCAGTATGTTGCTTCTTCTCGGCGTGGGGATCCTGTTCGAGGCCATCGCAGCCCTGCGAAGGCCCACAAAGACCGACGATCCAGAGATTCACTTCGACTCGGCCTGAAACCTAGCGACACTGCAACCAGGTATCGGGACTATCGGATTCCAGCAGACACCGCACTTGCGCTGGACTGGCGTGCCGGCGGCAGCGAGCGCTACAGGCCTCTAAATTGGTTTGCCCCGGCTCCGTCGTATCATCGAGCCCATCCACCGGACCTTCGTCGCGGGACAAGCGGTCGGCCTGGAGCAACTGCGCCAGATGGCTACAGGCCTGGGCACAACCCTCCTTCGAAGGCCGCTCTTCCGCACAGCAACAGAACCCCAACACGACCGCAGGGATGCACAAAAACCACCGCAATCGTATCATTTCCTGCTCTTGCTCTTGCTCTTGCTCTTGCTCTTGCTCTTGCTCTTGATCTTGATCTTGATCTTGCTCTTCCTGGTGTGCTTGGACGGGCTGCGTGCACGTTCCCGGAATGCAAGCCGAATCGACGTACCTTCGAGCTCGAATTGCTCTCGCAGCTGATGCGTGATGTAGCGCTTGTAGGACTCGGGAATACCTTTTGCCTCGTTGGCAAAAAACAAAAACGTCGGCGGTGTCGTTTGAATCTGCGCCCCAAAGTAGATTCGAGCCCGCTTGGTACCGCGTATGGGTAGCTGATGGCGATGCAACGCGCGCCGAAGCAGCCGGTTCAAAGCCACCGTTCGAATACGCCGACGATGGTTGGTAACGACTTGTTCCACCAGCTCATAGATCTTATCCACCCGCTGTCCTGTCTTGGCAGACAAAAACATGATGGGAGCCCAATCAAAGAACGGCATCTGATAGCGGATTTCTTTGGCCATCTGATCGGCGGTCTTGGAATCCTTCGGTACCAGATCCCATTTGTTCACTAGGATAACCGCCCCCTTGCCGTATTGGCTCACCAGGGCCGCGAGCTTCTTGTCCTGGTCGGTCACCCCCTCGGTCCCATCCACTACCAGTAACGCCACATCGGCACGGCGCACACTCTCCAAGGCACGAATCACGCTGAAGCGTTCCACCCGATCGGCAATACGACTCTTTTTCCGGACACCGGCCGTATCAATGAAGAGATAGGGGCGGTCCCTATCCAGGATCCAGGAGTCAATACTGTCGCGAGTGGTCCCCGGTACATTGCTGGTCATCAGACGATCCTCACCCAATAGATTATTCACCAGCGTACTTTTCCCGGCGTTGGGCTTTCCTATCACCGCGACCGCAATCGGCTGGTCATCGGTCAGCTCGCTGGTGGAATCCACCGTATCGCTGTTCTCATCCACAAGAGATTCATAGCTCTTCGGATCCTGTACATCGGCGCTGTGCAAAAGCGCCTCTTCTTCGTCCGTCAGCAGGGACTTTCGTTCGATCTCTTCGTCCTCAACCCGAGGTCCTTCTTCGGGCAATAATTGTACTATCCTCTCACGTAGCTTGCGTAGATTTCGACGGGTGTGCGCGGCGATGGGGATCACCTCGTCCACCCCGAGTTGGTAGGCCTCTGAGGTCCCTGCGATCTCCAGCTTGGGGTTATCGGCCTTATTCGCAACCACCAATACTTTGGACTGTCTTTCAACCAGCAACCGATAGATCGAGGTATCGTTTGCAACGAGCCCGTGTTGGGTGTCCAGCAGAAACAAAATGACGTCGGCCTCATTGAGGGCAAGTTCCACCTGTTCACGCATCAATGCCCAGATCCCATCCGAAGCCTCCGGATCAAAACCGCCGGTATCGATCAGCAGGACCCGCCTGTCGTCGATGGCGGCTTCGGCGTAATTGCGGTCGCGGGTTACACCCGGGGTATCTTCCACAATGGCTCGGCGCTCGCCGAGTAGACGATTGAACAAGGTCGATTTACCCACATTGGGCCGCCCCACCAGGGCAACCACCGGCATACGCGCCACGGGTGGGACCTTTCGGGAAGGCCGCTTCTTTTGAGGTGTCCTGGCCACGTTCTCTACCCCTCGCCGTCGTATCCGTCGTGGCTCCCACCGTGACTGAACTGATAGCCCAGGCGGTCCAATGCTCGTGGGCGATCCGACCAACGATCATCCACCTTCACATGGAGCTCCATCATCATCTTCTTCCCGAGCAGTCTCTCCAGCTCAAGTCGGGCCTTTGTCCCGACTTCCTTCAACATACTGCCCCCGCGCCCGATGATCATCCCTTTCTGGCTGGCGCGTTCCACCACAATAGTGGCATGGACATGGATCTTTTTTGCCGTCTCTTCGAATGCTTCAATATAGACGGCCGTACTGTACGGGAGCTCCTGGTGCGTCTTCAGAAAGATCTTCTCGCGGATGAGCTCCGATATCATAAAACGAACCGACCGATCGGTCAGCTGGTCCCCAGGGAATAAGCTGGGCCCCTCGGGTAGAATATTGAATAGCAGCTCCACAAGTCGAGCCACGGGCTTCTTCTGGTTCGAAGACAGGGGCATAATCTCCGAATAGGGGCACTTTTCTTCGAACTCCATGGGACTGTTCATCTGTTCGATCAAGGGGAGCAACTCCGGCTTGGGAATGCGATCTACCTTGTTCAAGAGCAATATTGACGGATGTCGCGTCGCGTTGATTCCCTTTCGGATTTCAATATCCAGGGGATGAATTGTCTTTTTACCGCGTACCCAGGACACGACGTCGACCATATGAAGAACGAGATCGGCCTGGTGCAAAGCCCCCATAGCCACCTGAACCATCCTGCGGTTGAGCTCATTACGCCCTTTTGCATTATGAACACCCGGCGTATCGATAAGAACGATCTGACCCCGTTCCGATGTATGAATACCCCGAATCAGATCGCGGGTTGTCTGGGGCTTCGGCGTCACAATAGCGACCTTTTCACCCACAATAGAATTGACCAGGGTACTCTTACCGGCATTGGGGCGCCCAATAACGGCAACAAAACCCGACGTTGTTTTCGATTGATTCATCATACTGTAAGTCGGCTGAACAGCCGAAGTAGCTCAAGTTTTAGAATGGAAAGGCCGATCTACCTTGTTGAGAGCGATTCGGCCAGTCCTGATCGCTGGAATCCTGTAACGTCATACCTTTTCTGTGTGGAAGTACCCCACCCCCTACTGCAATAACCTGGAGAAATAGACTCTTACCGTGTTCGGTGCAGAACGCTGGACGGAAGACTGCATGGGAACCCTGCCAGCGTCTCGTGTATTGGGCCACGAAGATCTGCCCATGCCTGAACCTCAAATCTATATCCTCGTCGCATTGTTGATGAACGCTCTACTCGCGGGTGTCATTTTTGCGCGCGATCCCACGTCATCGGAAAACCGATGGTATGCACTGATGTGCCTGGCACTCGTGTATTGGGGGCTGGTCCAATATCTTCATTTCACCCTGGCCACCACCCCGGACCAGGCCTTTCGATATTTCGCGGTCTCCACACCCGGGTGGGCGTTGGTCGTGCCTACATTCCTGATGTTTGTACGCGCCCATGTAGGGCATCGTGGCTGGCTCAAGACACGAATCATCCCCTTCCTATTCCTATGTAGCGCCATCTTCCTATCGGTTGTCGCATGGAAACCAGGCTGGTTGGTGCACGAGATGGTGCGCGCGGAATATGGGGGCTTCGTCCACGAACCGGGCCTTCTATACACCACACTCGGGCTGGGGCACCTCTGTCTCGGACTCGCAGTCGCGTTGGTTCATCTGCTGATGCAACTACGTCGAAACCAGGGTGGCGATTCGCGGCGACGCACGTCGATGGTCTTCATAGGCATGCTGGTACCGCTGCTCGGTGGTATCCTGGTACCGATCCTTCATCCGGGAATTGGGCTCTCTCAAGGCCCCCATCTACTGATCTCATTGACCGCTATCAATACGGTCGTCGTTGGATTGGGAATGCTTCGCTATCAGCTGTTCTCCATCACCCTGGAACGAACGGCACAGATCATTGTAGAAGCTGTCACGGAGGGTATCGTTCTCTGTGATCTTGATGGGGTTATCGAATTCACCAATCCCTCCGCCTGGAATCTTCTGGATCGAGAACCGGGCCAACTACAAGGTACCGATCTCCGAACTCTGATGGAACCAGTCCATGAGGTAAACCGTGCTCTGACCATGGCGGCCCGCGGTCGGCCGGTGAATGGCGAAGGCGTGGTGGTATCACGCACTGGCGATCCGGTGCCCATTGAATATACCTTTTCGACTATTCGTGATCCCGGGTCGGGACGTATTGCTGGTCTCGCCTGTGTTTTGCGGGATGTGGGCGCGTTGAAATCCCTTATCAAACAACTGGAGGAAGCATCCAGCCGGCTCCAGGAACAAGTCGTCACCGATCCTCTGACCGGAGTCTTCAATCGCCGTTACCTCGAGGCACGCCTGGAAGATGAGTTCCATGCCTGCCAGCGCTACGAGCGCATGTTCAGTATGGTCATGCTGGATTTGGATCACTTTAAGGACGTGAATGACAATCTGGGCCACGATGCGGGGGACGAGTTGCTGGTATCCGTGGCCGAGATTCTCAGCTCCTGCGTGCGGGCTTCTGACGTCGTCACACGATTTGGCGGCGACGAGTTCGTAATCCTGATGCCCGAAACTCCCAGCGACAGGGCCCTACAGGTGACCCAACGTTTGCAGATATCAATTCGATCGGCTCTGGGCCGGGGCGACACTCCCGTCACCGCCTCCTTCGGTATCGTTACCTTCTCAGGCAGCGAAAAGGTCGAATCCGCAGCAGAACTTATGCGCCGGGCCGACGAGGCGCTGCTCAAGGCAAAACAACTCGGCCGCGATTGTATCCGCGTTGCCAAACTCCAGTCATCGAAACCGACCAAACGCACCGAGTCCAGCGGCGTCTGACCGGGCCTTCGAATCAGGGACAAACCGTGGTGGTAAAGCGGATCACCTTTGCGATGGTGGAATTGTTGGGCGCCATGGTGCCAATGAGGCCCGCGCCACAATCCGAGTCGGGTTGAAAGGCTACCGACAGAAGATGACTGTTTGAATCGGCGCTGTAGGGAGCCTGGTCAAAACCTGGAATACCCCAGTCCTCCCAGGTCCCACTGGTAACCGTAAAACCAACATTCCGGTGAACGACAACGCTGCCGGTCAGAGGATTCCCACTCGGACGTCCTACAAGCACAGCCAGATCCCCATACGGACTAAACGCAATGGCGTTGAACGAGGGATTGGCCGGAAGCGTCTGTTTGCTCCAGCTACCATCAAATATATAGGCTTTATTGCTGCTCGTTCCCATGGCCATTCCATACCCACCCCCGGGTCTCCAGGCCGCTCGTCCCGGATTCCCGAAAGAGTTCATCCAACCATTCTCCAGTACATCCGTCGTCGAGACGATGTAGGACCGACTATCCGCGCCATTGATGCCCAGAAGAATCCAGAGGAAGGGCTCGCCGTAGATGGCAGTCGAGTCTACCCAGACCGCATCGGTAAGACCTGCACTCGCGACAAAGGCCTTCTTCAGCACCACGTTGTCCTGGACGTGATACACCCGCGTCTGCAGGTAGAGTTGACCCGCCAATCCTCCTGCTACCGCATAGAACCCCCCGTCCGGATCCGGAACAAGTGCCCGGTATCGGAACCCGCTGATCTCCGAACCCGGGATCACAGAAGTGCTTCCCGTCTCGAGATCGAGCACCAATAAGCTGCCCTCGTCTCCATCGCCACCCGCAATCACCACATCGTCAAACCCGGCCACTACCGCAACCCGCTCAAGAGAGAATCCAGCCAGATCCGCCACGGCTTGCACGGCCCCTTCTTCCGTAAACACCCCCACATTATGCAGTCCACCAAGGACGGCACGCCCACTGCCGTCGGGCAGATAGACGATGTCTTTTATGGCGTGCTTCATCAGGGCCTGGGGAACCACCGCATAGTTCATGGACACAAATGGTGTCGGCTCCGGCGGTGAAGGCGGTTCAGTATCCGGTCCACCGGCACTCTGGTCAGCGGCGGAATCCAGACCATCAAGAATGTCTATAGCCTGATCCACGTCCAGTACGTCGGAGCCGCCGGCGTCCGGTAGTCCCGTGAACGTTTCGGTCTCGTCTGCACCGGTGATGTCAGTGCTTATGTCTTCCTCTTTCGTATCGATGGGGCCCGGAGTATCCGACGAATCCGGGGCAGAGATGTCTGCGTCCACTCCCCCGTCGGAGTCCATCCCCGTATCCGATACCGGCATGGGCTCACAGCGGCCATCATAACAAAGTTCATCCTGGCCGCAGCTGGCTACATATTCGGTCAGACCAGTCTCCGAGACACATTGATGCACCGTACCGTTTACGCAGAGATAGGCGCCCACGGTACAAACCTCGCCCCCGGAACCGTTCCCACTCGTACCACAGGCCAGAATTAGCAGACTTGCGAACCATAGAGAGGCAGCTCGGACACGCCGGACCATCCGTATAGCCAGCCTGGCTCGAAAGTAACTGTAAAAAACCATCATCGGAACCATATACACGGAGCACGTAGAAGGAAACAATCCATCATTAATCGTTTCCTCTATCGGTTCGCAACTTTGCTCTTGCCTGCCCCGGCCCGCGTGGATATGGTCCATTCCGATAGCAGTCGATCGGGTTTAGCAGACGCTTCGAACCCATTATAGTCGGCCCCTACACGCCAGGAGAAAGCTCGATGTTGGACGAACCCAAAAGCGAAGGACTTCCCGCAGTCTCCAACCATCCCACCGGGTCTGAAAACGCCTTTCTGGCTCCGATAGAATCGACGTCGGTACTATCATCCCAGGAGTGGGGCCAACTGGAAGACCTTCGAAACCTCGTCCTGAACAAACCCTACCATGTGGTACTGGGTCTGGACTCCGACGTAAGTCCCTCCGATGCCCGCCATCGCATCGCCGTGCAATTGGCATGGCTTGAAGAGCTGGGTGGTCGATCCGGCCTGACCGCAGAGGAACGAAACGCAATCCAGACCTGCCAATCCCATCTGCCGTTAGCCCGCTGGGTTCTCACCGATCCGACTCTGGGACCTGCCTATCTTTCGGCCATTCGGGCACGAACCCAGGCTATCGATCGAGAGCCGGGTATCGATCTATGACCGTACGGGAGATCGTCACCTATCCGGCCCCCATCCTTCTCAAAAAAGCCTCGACCGTGACAGACAAGGAATTTGGCCCCTCCTTGTTGTCGCTCGTATCCGACATGGCAGAGACCATGTACATCTCCAACGGGATTGGATTGGCGGCTCCACAAATTCAGATCAGCCAACGAATTCTCGTGATCGACATCGAATGGCCAGACCGCGAAGACTCCAAGCTGTACGCCATTATCAATCCCGAAATTGTCGCAGCCAAGGGAGAGGTCATATTTGAGGAGGGCTGTCTCTCATTCCCCGAGCTGACTGTCCCGGTCCAGCGTGACGCCGAGATCACCCTCCGTGCGCAAGATGCCACCGGCAAGCCCTTCGAACTCGAGGCCGACGGATTGCTCAGCATCTGTATCCAGCATGAGATGGATCACCTCGAGGGCATCACCCTGATGGACCGGGCCAAGGGTGAACATCGCAGCCAATTGGTGGAACAACTCAAGGAACAACCCTGGTTCCGTCCCGAGCTTTTGCCCCCAGGCTTCAAGCTCTAGGGACCAGCACAAAGGTAGAGTTCATGCTGCGCGTTATTTTCATGGGTACACCGGACTTTGCCGTACCTGGGTTGGACGCCCTACTCGAGCGCCATCGGGTAGAATGGGTCGTCACCCAGCCCGACCGGCCGGCAGGACGCGGCAATCGTATTGTGATGTCCCCCGTGAAACAAGCGGCGCTTGCAGCGGGTGTGAAGGTAGCGCAACCCACCTCTCTACGCGGCCCCGAGGGCCAGCAACTCATCGCAGACATCCGCACCCTCGCCCCCGATCTGATCGTGGTCGCGGCCTATGGTCAGATTCTGCCGAAGGAACTTCTGGAGATCCCCCGGTTGGGCTGCCTGAACATCCACGCCAGTCTTCTACCTCGTTGGCGCGGTGCATCCCCCATTCAGGCGGCGATCGGGGCCGGCGACCAGACAACGGGCACCACTCTT
>CAUZEG010000135.1:0-11766 GCA_963578775.1 Myxococcales bacterium | reverse complement strand
GGGCGGGGTACCAGCCGTGGAGATGGTTATGGCCAACGATGCCTGCGCTCTCTTCATGGAAGCGGCTTTCCCGTCTATCTCCGCGATCACCAAAAGCGCATCCACCCTGACCTTCGGAGAGGGCTTTTTCTCCGCCGGACACTTCAACAATATTGAAAAGATCCGGACCTATACCGGGCCCGCCTTCTTCTTCCATGGAGACGCAGATGTGAAGTTTCCATTATGGGCTTCGAAAGACATGTTTAATAACGCTCCGGGCCCCAAAGACTTCTGGACCGTGGAAGGCGTAGGCCACAGCCTGAGCACCGGCGGAATCCCGGAAGCAGGCCTCAACACCTACCTGAGCAAGCTCTTCTCCTTCCTCGAAGACCACGCCCCAGGCTGTTTATCTCCGTAGACCTGGCCCCGGGTCTCCCAGATAAAAGCCCCACTCGGCTGGCGTACGCCCTATTATGCTGTTAAAATGCATAATACTATAAAGAATATAACGATTCAGTATTACAATGGGATTCCGTACATTCCTTTTAGACGATATTTTTCGACTTTGTCTGGAGGTACGAACCATGAAGACTTTGAACCATTTATTTTTTATATTTCCTTTGATGATCTTGACTGGCTGTCTCGGGCTGGAGTCCGGAGTGGACACAGAATCCAATCCACCGCCCATCATAGTTCCCATTGAGGTAGATCCCCCACCCCACACGCCGTGGCATCCTCATGATCCGGTCGGCTTCTCCAGCTGTGACATGAAGACAGCGGATTCCATCGACCTACTCTGGTGGGAACAAGACAACAACCTGGACATCGGTAGTGGCTTTGACCATCGGGGCCTATACCTTGGGTTTTCACCACAACCAGCGCTCTTGCTCAGTTCTATTCATGAACAGACCTTTGGGGCCGGTGGCGCCTTTCAGTACGCCACCACGGGTGAGCACGCCTTTCCTGCGCCCGCAATCAGCCCCTACGGAATCGATAGGAACTGGCAAATCCGTTTAACCGGGACCAATAATCGTCTGGAGGTTCGCTGGCTCATCACCGATGAAATCCTTCTTGAGGTGGATCCTACTCCATTGGCGGATGGTTCTTCGAACGGAGTTCGTAGCCACCAGGGTAGCTTGTCCCCATCAGGACACAGACTCATTAGCCTTACATGCTATGGCAGTGTGCAAAAAGACCGCGCGTTTATAACCTCTTTTGACGTCGGCAGCGGACAACAGGGGCCCGTCACCACCATCGATGACTTTCCCTGTCATTGGTACCCTCGTGGATCGATGCTGATTCCAACCCCAGACGGAACCTCCACCATTGTCGTAGGATCCCAGGGTTCCGATATTCATGTGGTTGATCTCGAAACTGGTGAAGTAAACCAACTCTCCCTGGAGGGTTTCGGTAGTGCGAATCAACCGGGTGACGATTTCTCCGATGGCTTTCACTTCCCCGCGGATCAAGTCCTGGATGTAGCCGTACACCCGAGCGGAGAATTCATAGCGACAACAAGTACCCATGGAGTATTGCGTCGGTGGTCTCTACCCGATCTTACGGCTATCGGAGAGCCCATTTCCGTGGCGATCATGCACGTAAATCTAAACACCTATATGCCCGATGTGATCAGTCCCATCGCCTTTTCACCAGATGGTCAACTGCTCGCCTATCTCGCGGAAGATGGCGAAATCTTTCTGCACGACCTCACGTCCTCTGCGGTCATCGCTCGCCTGGAAACACCGGAAGTGGAAGTGGTCGAAGACCCGCTTAACCCTACGCCTGCGGCTCTGATCCTAAATAATACTGTCGATAAGCTGGCGTTTTCTCCCGACAGCTCGGCGCTCGCCGCTCGATACACGAAGGGGACGGCTCTATATGGCTGCACCGATTGGAATATCGAGGGCGAACCGACCGAGCTGGGTCTCCATATTGATGGACCGACAACCCTGGCCGTCAACGAACCAGGAACCTTTGTGGCCACCCATGTGGGAGGCCATTTCGTACATGGTCACCAGTTCTTCATCAATAATGTTGCCGTATCGGACATGTCCATGCATCGGGAATTCGAGTGGGTTCCTGAGAAGCCGGGCACCTTTGAAGTAACCGTACTCATCGATGATGGCTTCAACACCGGCGAAGCCAGCCTTACCCTTATCGTGGAGTGAACCCATGCCCGCGTCGAGCTACATACCACCGATTGATAGTCTTCGTTGTTTTCTGGCCGGCGCCAAACACCTCAACTTTCGGAGGGCCGCCGACGAGGTGGCCCTCACTCCTACCGCGTTCAGCCAACGCATCAAACAGATGGAGCGCGCCCTGGGGGAAGAGTTGTTTCACCGAACCACACGGTCGGTTCGCCTGACCCGTGCCGGGCTCTCGTTGGTGCCCGTCGCTCGTCATGCAATCGATGGCGTTCGACGCTGCGTCGAAGCGGTGCTCCAGGGTGCGGATACTCCCGTCCGTATTACCCTGGGCACCCGCTTCGAACTGGGTTTATCCTGGCTTCTTCCATCCATTATTCGCTTCGAAGAAATCCATCCCGCCTGGCAGGTAGACAGCTACTTCGGGGTGGGATCTGATATTATTCATCAGCTCCGCGCCGGTATGATCGACTGTGTCGTCACCAGTGCCCAGGTGGCGCGGGCCGAGTGGGCGGTTCAGGTGCTACATCCAGAGACCTATATGCTCGTGGCGAGCCCGGAGCAGATAAAGGACCATCCGCTAGATCGTCCATCGCAGGCGTCGGGACATATTCTATTCGACGCCAATCCGGATCTGCCTTTAGCTCGCTATCTCCTCGACGCGGACAACCCAGAGCTGGACTTCAAGCAGATCCGTGTATGTGGGACAACGGCGGCGATTCGTCAGATGGTTCAAGCGGGGCGTGGTGTGGCGGTATTACCGACCTATCTGGTCGCCGACGACATCCGCCAGGGGACTCTAGTCCAGCTGCTGCCCGAGTTGAATATGCTTCAGGACACCTTCCGGTTGCTGTATCGAAAAGATCATCCGGCCAGCTCGGTATTCGAGTCCTTTGCCGACTTCTTGAGAAAACAGCCCCTGAATGCCTGAGCGGTTCCTGGTATCATGTCGACCCAGGCAGACGGTGTTGTTCCGGATACCTGGGTCGGGTATTCTAATAACCCGAAAGCATGGACTATCACTCCAGGAAAAAACGATGCGTAAAAAAGTCTGGCACCTGCTCCCGGTCCTCCTGCTGGCCATGCTCTCGAGTTGCGGTGGAAGTTCCGAAGCCGCGCCCGATATAAATGTTCCGGTGGAGGACATAGCCAATACAGAGACGAGTCTTTCGGACGCTTCGGACGCGAGCACCGAAGATATCGACGACGACGTTGTTGGTGACGTAGACGAGGTCACGACTGGGCCAGACATTCCGGACGACACCATCGGGGATTCGAATGAGACCTCCCTGGACAGTGATTCGACGGATGAGGGAGCCCCCGATGTCGCAATCGACGAAGGATCCCCAATTATACAAACCTATGTCCTGGATACGAGCGGCTCCAGCGATCCTGGAACGATGATCGTTTCCCATAATGCGATGGCCGTCTTCCCGATGCTATGGGATGGCCCGTTGAAAGTAGTTGAAACCGAAGGACCAGACACAATCTTCGAAATTCAGACCCTGCTCGGATGTTGGGGAAATCAAGAGATCTATGATGCCGCTGCGGATAGTAGCTATGGTCCCCTGGGATGGACCGATGACGGAAAACTGATATCTGCGCCCACGTCCGGAATCAGTCCCACGGAGGCATTGGCAGCGGTATCGCCCACCATCATGTACGTAGACACGGTCGAATTGACCATGCCGTATCATGTTCCGCAGGACGCCTTCGAGCGGATCCCCACCACATTTTGCGTCGGCTATGGAACCAATGACGGCAATTGGATCTGGGATTTCACCCCCATTGAGGCGGTCCATGATGCGGACGGTCAAATCGCCCACGGCACCATTGTCTTGAATGCCAGCGATGTACACGCCATCGCCATCATGTTCGAAACGACAACGGCTACCAGCCAGATCGCCGTAACCGGCCTGCTGAACGAGTAGTAGGGGCACGCTTCAAGCCTGGACCTCGCCAGACCCCCTCGACTTCGCTACTATGGGGGTTCGGGTTTACGGAGAGGTGTCGATGCGGACCGCATTTACTGGGTTTGTTCTATTTTTCGTTCTGGCAACCAGCACGGCACAGGCCGATGTACCGTCGCGGCTGGAATACCAGGGCTATCTGACCGATATAACCGGTAA
Organism: Myxococcales bacterium; assembly: GCA_963578775.1. Classification (GTDB taxonomy): domain Bacteria; phylum Myxococcota_A; class UBA9042; order UBA3505; family UBA3505; genus UBA3505. The sequence goes on along the minus strand of CAUZEG010000135.1, from coordinate 7,514 downwards.
TGCCATCGACTGCAGCCCCGCCAATGGCTGCACCGAGAGCTATACCTTTCGCTTCGCGCTCTACGATGCACCTATTGAAGGAAATCTGCTGTGGACCGAATTCCACGACAGCGTGATGATCAAGAATGGCATATTTCGGGTCGCTCTCGGGGTCGAGGAACCCCTCGATCCGGAGTTCCTGACGGGTAATCGGTGGCTGGACATCCAGATCAACACGCATCCCCCGCTCCAACCACGACAACGCCTGGTATCCGCCCCCTACGCGCTTCGGGCCAGTGTGGCCGAACAATCGGTGGAATCCGAAAATGCGGTCAGCCTGGGCGGGATCCCCGCCGAAAATTTCGTCCAGACCACGGATATGGAAAATTATCTGACTGCGGCGGAGCTTGGTGCCGTTTTGGAGTCTCTTGGCTACGAAGCGGGTCCCTCCTTTTCCGGTAGTTGGGAGGACCTGACCGGTGTCCCAGCCGATCTCAACGATGGTGATGACGACAGTCTTGCGGGCATAAGCTGCGCGTCGGACGAGATCTTGAAATGGGACGGTAGCCAATGGACCTGCACCATCAACGCCGACACGGATACCCTGTCGAGCCTGCTCTGTGCCGCCGGTGAGCTCGCGAGCTGGAACGGCCTGAACTGGTCGTGCGCGACCGACCAGGACACTCTCTCCACCCTCTCCTGTGAAACCGGCCAGGTCGCTCTCTGGAACGGTACGGCCTGGACCTGCTCCTCCACCCAGACCTCGCAGATCCCCACCAGCACCGAAACAGATTGTGCGGCCGATAATGTGGGAACCATCTACTACGACGTGCCGGAAAGCGTGTTGATGATCTGTGATGGCAGCGAATGGAAAAAGCTCAAAGTCTGCAATGAAATCTGTCCAGGGCCGGATGCGGTTGGCTGCGCTCTCCCCATCGAAGACGATTGTGGCTCGGCCTGCGGTGGGCTGGGCACGGGCCTCAATTTAGACCAATGCCTCGATCCCTCCACAGTGACCTGCGGTGAACCCATCTACGATGATTGTGGCAATCTCTGCCCCAACGGAGGCACAGCCCTCGACGTCACCGAATGCACACCCTCGGTCACTGCTTGTGCCGTGGCGGTTACCGATAACTGCGGCAACAGTTGTGGCGAGCTGGGCATCTACTGCGCCGGAGAAACCGAAGCCTGCCATGAAGGCAGCTGTATCCCCGGCTGCGGTAATAACGTGGTCAATCCCGGCGAGGAATGCGATGACGGTGACGACGACGACACAAACTCCTGCGCCAACGACTGCACCTATAATGTCTCCCAGGGCTGTGCCATCAAAGAAGCCGAGCACCCCTCCTACACCACCCCGGAGATGCACGTTGTTTTATGCGGAAACACCTACGATCCGGGGCAGATTGACGAGGCCTGCGCGACCGGTTGGAGCGTATGCACATACACCCAATGGAACGACCGCTACCCCAAAGGCTCCTATCCCGGTGGTACATTGACCTCCTGGGGTGAGCTACAGGCTCCCCGATATTCCGGCAGCTGGATTGCAGGTGCGCCGGACAACGGAAACATCTGGGATTGCGATGTTGGCTCCTGCAACAACGGCTACAACCCCTGGAATAACGGAAAGTATCTGTACAACGATAGCAAGACCCAGATTCTCCAAGGATCGGGCAGTTGCTGCTCCTGGGACAGTACCTTCTCGTCCGGTAGCAGTAGCAGCATGGCGGTCTACTGCTGTAAGGACTAACCCAGGCAGTAGAACCAGCCCGTAGCGGTCCCCACGTAGACGCGCCCGTCCACCACGATCGGTGTTGAAATGCAGCGACCCTTGAGCTTCGTTCGTCCACGGAGTTTTCCGCTGGCCGCGTCCAGAACATAGATATGGTTGTCGTAGGACCCGAAGACGACCCTGTCCCCCACAAGGGCCGGTGAACTCCAGATGGCCCCACCGGTCTTATAGGACCACATCAGTTCACCATCGCTCGCTCGTAGACAGTAGAGCCGATGGTCCTGGCCTCCGATATAGATCCGGTCCGAACCCACCGCCGGGGTCGACCAATAACCATTCTTATTGGCGCCAAACTTCCAGACGAGTTTCCCTTTCCGGGTCCGGTCGAAGCAATAGAGAAACGAAGCTCTATCCTCGGCGGCCACATAGACAAAATCACCGGACACAACCGGCGAGACGTCTGTGTCATCGCCAGTGGACACCTTCCATAGATGTCTCCCTGTCTGACTATCCAGACAATGCAGGAATCCATCGTAGCTCGCCGCATACAGCTTTCCGTCCACCACCGCAGGAGAACTCTCCACACCGTTGGATCCGGGCCGGGTACCACGTCCGGTCCCTCCCAGTTCCGTTTCCCAATGCACGCGTCCGGTGCGTGGGTCGAGACAACGGGCATGGCCACTCTCGCCGCAGATATATAGACGCCCATCGACCACGCAAGGAGAGGAATCGCAGTCTGCTCCCATATTCGTAGCCCAGACGACCTCGCCTGTAGACGCGTCGATACAACGCAGATGGTTATCCGTATTTCCCAGGTAGAGGCGATTCTCAAAGCAGCAGACCGAGGACTTGAACATCCTACCGCCCCGGAGCCGCCAACGAACCTCACCGCTACGAGCATCAAGGGCGTACATATTCTGTCCGACGGAACCGATAAATACAGTCCCCCCATATAGGACGGCCTGGCCGGTCCAGCCGGTACCCTGCCAGGTGATCGGTCGTCCCCGAAGGTGGGTTTTGAAATCCAACATGCGATGGGCCCAGACGACCTTCAGCTGATCGGCTACAGAGCCGGTTCCATAAAACGAATGGGAAGGATTTCCGCGAAACATCAAGACCGTGTCCGGGGCTGTACTGCTGCTGCCGTAGCTCCACTCGGGAAGGGCGATGGGCCCCTTGGGGATCACCTCGGGTTTTGAACCGCCCGGCAATCTCTTAAGATTCACCCGTCGTGTTACATGGCCACCCGCTAACGCTTCCAATGGGCTCATTACGAGCAGGCCGGCGGCCACGGCTCCCAGCTTCAAAATCTGTCGACGATCCGACCCTTCGGAACCTGTCTTCTGGACAGATTTGGGGTGCTCGTTTTGCCCTTCCAAATGGCTCATACCGATCAGCTTACCAGAGCCCCTGGGAAGGGAAAGTCTTCGGTCGGGATTGGGCTTTGAACTGGGGATCAGTCTGCCAATTTCAGGGGCGTCACCAGGACGAAGGGATCGACGATCACGAAACGAAATACCAGGTCCGTTTCGAAATCGGTTTCCTCCGGTTTGGAGAGAAGTCCCTTTTCCATAAGCGGCCCAATACTATCCACCTGATCCGTCGCGATGCCATGAGCGATATCCACCAGATCGAGAGATCCATCTACCAATACGACATTCCCACGGCGAGCATGGCCAACCAGGGCCTTCCAATCGACCTGGTTTACCTCGGCCGCGATTTTTTCACGCAGACTCTGTGGGGAGGAATCGCTCATGGCCCCTACATAGGCAACCCCAGGCGTGCTGACAAGCACGTTTTCCATATCCGCTCCCCGGAGCGTCCTCGCCAAGCCTCCACAGCTGACGTAGAATCAAGCCTCGAATCGGGTAGAAAATCGCAGCATGGATCCGGACACAATCTACACAATAGCCCTTTGGGTAGCCTACCTGGGCCTGACTATTACAGGTCTTTTCGTTGGTTCGTATTGGGCCTATACCCTGGCCGGACAGGACTGGCTACGCCCGCTACTCGGCCGTATACGACGAACGTGGTTTCTGCTTTCTCCCGTGATCATGTTTGCAGCCATCGTGGCAGTCAGCAACGTATTCGGACAACGGGCTGGCTCCACCGATCCGGTACATCTGGTCACCGCGCTTATTCTATTTGCCTTGCTAACCTATATGCGCACACGACAGTGGCTCTGGGGCTACACAGCGCGACGGGCCGTACCCGTCGATGCCACGATCTACGCCGACTTAAGCCCGGACCTGGAGATTGTTGTAACCCCCGAAGGACACGCTCTCCCCATCGGTTGGCTCGCCCGGGCGCGCGTCGCCACCCTGGGCGAGGACTGGATCGTTCATTGTTCCATCGCCCGATCCCTCAGTCTCTTTCGGGCCCCGAACGAATCCACCATGCCGATCGCCACGCTTCCCCATCGCACGGGCTTCTTCGTGAGCCAATCCGGTGACGGTCAATGCTGGGATGGTGTGGACGGCTCCCCAGTTGACGGATCGTCACGCCTTGCACTTCGTTCTCTACATCGGACCACCCTGGGTATTTGGCGAGACCGCTGGCCCGAGGGTCAGCTCTACGCGGACCCGTCGTTTTCCCCAGCCATGCGTACAGTCTCGATACGCCCCCTCGTGCCCGATGCGAGACATATCGAAAACGCCCAGGATTGGGGGCTGGTATCACAGGGGGCCTGGTCCGCTGTTGACCAGGACAACAGTTCGGCACCACCGGTAACACCCAGCTATTATCTATCGCGTTGGGCGGCATCTGCCAGGGATCTGACGATCCTCTCCAAAACCAACGGCGCCAACTGACAATTGAGGGGATCTGGCGTTTTGTCTCGCTACGGAGGGGTTTTCTAGTTAGCATCCTTCGACCTGCTACGGAGTATAATCATGAACTGGCTCAGCCGGATTTCCTGCGCAATATCTATCATTTTTGTCGCCAATGCGTATGCGGCTGTGCCCGAACGGGTCCATTACCAGGGATATCTGACCGATTCCGTGGGAACTGCCATCGACTGTCAGGCTTGTGGAACCACCTACAACTTCACCTTTTCCCTATACGATACTCTGATCGGTGGAAATCTGTTGTGGGTCGAGAGCCACTCCGATGTAGCTATCGTAAATGGGGTATTTCAGGTTGTCCTGGGCTCGGATACTCCTCTAAATTCCGATGTCGTGGAGGGAGAACGCTGGTTGGAGATCCAGGTAAATTCACAGGATCCCATGACTCCAAGGCAGCGTCTTGTAGCTTCCCCCTTCGCGCTTCGCGCCGGCATCGCCGACCAGGCTGTAGTAACGGAGCGCGTGGCCACCGCACCGGGCCCCCCCTTTGAATGTAGCGCAGATACACTGGGGAGCGTCTACCTCAATACCTCTACGGATCAGATCGAATTATGTACCTCTACGGGCTGGCTTTCTGCCGTAGGATCGGGAGGGGACCAGGGACCTATCGGAGACCAGGGACCTATCGGAGACCAGGGACCTATCGGAGACCAGGGACCTATCGGAGACCAGGGACCTATCGGGGACCAGGGAGCACCAGGGAACCAGGGAGCACCGGGGAACCAGGGGGCACCGGGGAACCAGGGGGCACCGGGAAACCAGGGGGCACCGGGGTTCCAGGGACCACCGGGGAACCAGGGACCAATCGGAGACCAGGGACCAGCCGGTGATGCGGGCAGTTCGTCCTTCCTGAACGATTATCTAGCAAGTGTATCGGTCTTTGGGACCGATACGGAAATCCTCGTAGGGTGGTCCTGTAAAAGCTGTGGCGGGGGCGAGAGAATTATGTTGCTCGAAGGGAAAAACGGGCAAGAGGAATGTCAGGTCTTTGACCAGGGAACTCCGATTGTAAAGGGCTGTGCCCAAACGTCGTTATCCGCTGGAAACCGATGTACCTACGCATGCTTCAAATAGACTAGGCAGGCCAGATCAACCGCCGTACCAAGAGCATAGCAGGTACCACTCGTCAGACATCTCCCAGTCGTTTATGATATTGATCCTGATTGGAGCTCAAAATGCTTGTACGTCTTGGTCTATCCCTTCTGCTGTTCGGTATCGTCGCATGCACAACTGATCCAGGGGTACGTACCGTGACACTGGAAGCCAATAAGGGCCTGGTAGCGTCGAGTGGAAGCGTCATCTCGGACGGATCCGGACTCAACTCCGACCTGGTAGCGCAAAAGCATAGCTCATCTCTGGATCTGAAGGGCGGACGATTCGGAATGGACTATCAGCCGCTACACGACTTCAATCGCATCAAATTCGAGACACTCACGGATGTTCCCTGCACAGCCCCCACCGACGAAGAGGAAGACAATATCTTTTTCCTTCCCGAGGCCGGTCACGGTCTTACGGTGCGGGCCAATAAGACCAGCGGCCATTTCCGGGTCTGGGTCCAAACTATAGATGGTGGGCAGATCACCCTGGACTACGAGTTCTGTAACTGATTCCATCCCTCTAAGCGTCGCACTTCGCCCCAGAATCGGGTAGGATGGCATGGAAAGGGATCTGGTGGGTGTATGAAATCGATTGTGTCGGCAACGATTTTGCTAGTGCTTTTGGGGTTGAGCCTGGGAACCGCCGTAGCGGAGGTACCCAATCGGCTGGAATACCAGGGGTATCTCACCGACTCGGTAGGGACTCCCATCCATTGCACCCTTCAGGGCGAATGCGATGGCAGCTTCAGCTTCACATTTTCCCTCTTCGATCAGCAGGCGGGCGGCGAAGCACTGTGGACCGAAATCCATAGCCTCGTCCAGATTTCCAACGGTATCTTTCATGTGATCCTCGGGAGCGAAGAACCCATCGACGGCGCGATCCTCGATGGCACCCGTTGGCTGCAAATTCAGATCAATGACCAGGCCGCCCTGATACCTCGTCAACGGGTGGTGTCGGCTCCATACGCTCTACGAGCCGCCGTGGCCGAACACGCCCAGGAATCCGAGAACGCGGTTACATTGGGAGGCCTTCTTCCGACCGACTTCGTGCAGGTAGACGCAGCGGCGGATTTTCTTACGGTCGACGAAATGGTGTCGATACTGGCCGATCTGGGATACGAGCCTGGCCCCTATTTCTCCGGTGACTGGGCGGACCTCGCAGGGATCCCCCCAGACATCAGCGATGGAGATGATGACAGCCAGCTGACCGAAGCCGAGGTCCTCGCCATGGTAGCAGGCGCGGGCTATAGTACTGGCGACCATTTCTCGGGAGACTGGAGCGACCTTGCCGGTATTCCCGCAGATATCGCCGACGGAGATGCAGATAGCCAATTGTCCGAGGCTGACGTGCTGACCATGGTCGCTGGAGCTGGCTATGTGACGGGCGACCATTTCTCTGGCAACTGGGCCGATTTAGCGGGGATCCCCGCAGATATCGCCGACGGTGACGCCAATACGGACGCCCTCGGCTCTCTTAGCTGTGCAGACGGGGAAATCGCCCGCTTGGACGGAGCGGTCTGGGCCTGCGGGCCGATCTTTTCGGGGATCCCGGCAACGGACAGCCCCCAGGACTGCGACGCCGGCCATATTGGCTATATGTATTACCAACCCTCGAATAATTCCTTAATGCTCTGCAATGGGACCACCTACCAGAAGGTAAAGCTGTGCTCATCGGCCTGTCCCGCCGCAGAGTTGGCCCTCTGCAATGCTCCCATCGAGGACGATTGTGGGGATGACTGTGAGGGTCTGGGTACCGGTCTAAACGCCCTCCAATGCACCGAGTCGACAGTGGCTTGCGGCCTGGACGTATTCGACGACTGTGGCAACGCCTGTGGCTCAACTGGTACGCAATGTGACGAAGCA
>CAUZEG010000134.1:0-11779 GCA_963578775.1 Myxococcales bacterium | reverse complement strand
CCGCCGAGATCTTCTGGGCTTTTCCGGCCGATGCGTTGGCAATACCGGCCCAGATATCAGCCCAGGCCTTATGAATACCCTGGGCCTGGCCTCGTGCGATGGCGTACTCCTCTTCGGCCAGCTCGACGTCGGTTGCGAGGGCCTCCAGGAGTTGTTTGGCCGAAGCCTGCTGGTCCTGGATAAGGGCTTTGTCGGTTTCTGCAACGCGCAGTAGCTCTTTATTATTGGTGATCTGTTGGCGGACCTGGGCCAGCTTCTGGCGCCGAGCCGCGAAGGGGGACAGATCGACCGTACTCTTGGTGGCCACGGTCTTCTTGGCGGCGGGGGACTGTAAGGCGGCTTCGAGGCGCTCTGCTACCGCATCGCGCTCGGTTTCGATGGCCTTGAGGTATTTGTCCTGGTTGGCCATCTTACGGCCTGCGAGGGCAGCCCAACGGCTCATAGCTTCGGCTCGAGCCTTGTAGGCGGCGCTCATGACTGGGTCGGCCTTTTGATAGGCCTTGGCCTTTTTCTTATAGGCCGCTCCCACGCGCGCGGCTCCGGTCTTCTGCTTGGTCCAGTATTCATGCCATTCCCGATTCGAGAAGCTCTTATTGCTGAGCGCCTTGAGTCGTCCCTTGAGGACATCGGAGAGTTCTCCTCCGGCGGATCCGACATCGCCCATCTGGGCCAGACTTACCAGGGTCGGCTTCTCGTTCCAGGTCTCAACCCATTCACTCAGGGCGTCCAAGAGAGCTTTTTCAGCCGCCTCGTCGAAGTCGACTTTCTCGGGTTCCGGTTCGGGAGCCGGCGGTGCGGGCTCCTCGATCGGTGCCGAATCATCCGCTCCACTATTTTGTGCATCCGCACTCGAATCGGTGGTCGATGCGTCGGTGGACTCTACCACATCGGATGCGGCATACGCCGACCCAACGACCAGAAGAGTAAGGAAGGCAAGAACAATGAACAGGGTATTTCGCTTCATGAGGCCACTCCAGGTCCTTCGCAATATCGAAGGCCATGTACGGTTTCCGTATGCCGCGTGGGTAACATTGGAACTATAGGGGCGTCAACGTCTGGGTGGGTCCATTGCTACATAGAGAACCATTGACAGGGCGCGGAACCGCCGTTATCGTCCGCCACCCTTGCGCACGTAGCTCAGCTGGATAGAGTGTCGGCCTCCGGAGCCGAAGGCCACAGGTTCGAATCCTGTCGTGCGCACCAGATCATTGCGGATTGACCCAGGCAGCTACGGGGTGCCGCACGTCCCGCTTATACACGATCCACTGATACATTCCCCGTGGGCACCACAGCCTTCCCCGTTTTCCTTCTTGGCGAGGCAATTGGGTGCCTGGCAATAATAGTCGCCCAGACATTGGTTGCCGTCTACGCACGGGCTTACACATCCGCTGGCGATGCTGCAGACATGACCCAGGCAGGCCTGGATATCGGTGGCCGTACAGTTCAAGGGGGCGATACAAAACCAGTCTCCCTTATAGGTCACGGTACCGTCTGGATTCGACGAGCAGCTGTCATCCTGGCAGCTTGTGTCGGCGTCCCAGTAGGCGCAGGCATTGGCCCCATCGCAATCTCCGGTAAGACCACAGGTGGAAGGGTCCTGTTCCGTGCAATCGTCTTTTGGATCGGATCCAACGGTCGCGCTCTGGCAGCCGCCGGCTCCGTTGCATACGCGACAGAGGCCGCATTCGGTCTTGGGATCAATATTGTCCATATTGACGCAACTGCCCGCACCATTACAGGCCTGACAGCTTCCGCAATCCACTTCCGGATCGGTGTTGATCGCATGGTCGATACAGGAGCCGGTTGCGTTGCATTTGCTGCAGGGGCCGCAGTCCGGCGAGTCGCAGCAGAATCCGTCGGTACAGCTTCCACTCGCACATTGGCCGTCCGAACTACAGCTGGACCCGTCGGCGAGTTGGGTTCGGCAGCTACCGGATGTTCCCGGACTGTCGTAGTAGATCTCAATGAATTCGTAGATGAAATTGCCGGATCCCAGCGCGTCGGTAATTTCGGAGATATACGGGCCGGAGTCGGCGGCGGATTCGCTCTGTCCACTGCCCGGTGTGCCCACAACGGTGGGAGAGCCCAGACTCCAGGATGCGCCAGCGGCTGGATCGCCGGGTGGGACACTTCGCTGGTAATTCGTTCCACCGGAGATTGACAGGCTTGGACCGTCGAGTGATACGCCACCTGCGTCTTTGAGCTGATAGGTCTCACCACCGTTGATCTTCGGGCATTGATCGCCGGTGTCCAGTAGCACCGCATCGGCTCCCAGAGTCACCCCCCAGTAGGTTTCAAAGTCGGCCAGATAATCGGCGGCCGGGGTGTTTGGGCCGCGCGCAATGATCAGGTACTCGCCCTCCCGTATGATCGTGGGAGACGGGATGGTGTAGGAGCAGCTTGCGCCTGTTTGCGTCAGGGTATAGCCCCCCAGATCGAATTCCTGGGCCGTACAGGACGGGTCCGTGGCGCAATCGACGTTCGGGTCACAGAAGAAACCGGTCGAACAGTTTGCATCGGCAGTACAGTTGGTATGGCATTCGATGCCATCGCAACCGTAGGGGGAGCAGTCGGTGGTAACAGTCGCCTCGCAGGAGCCTGCTCCATCACAGAGGCGTTCGTCCGTCTTCAGCGTGTCGACACAGGATTGTGCTTCGCAAACCGTGGTATCGGCTTTGGGGGTGTCATCGACACATTCGACATCACTACCGTCCGCCTTACAGTCAAAGATGCCGTTGGAGCAGAAGCTGGGATTGGTGGCGCAGGGATCATCCACGGGGAAGAAATCATCGTCGATCCCATTGCAGTCGTTGTCCTCAAAATCGCAGCTGCTTTCGACGCCTTCGTAACGGCCATCGTGGGCGGTATATTCGAAACTGGTGCAGGCTTGCCATAGCCCTTCGACACAGAGGGTCGCCGGCTTGGTACTACCGGAACAGAGGCCGGTCTGGTTTTCGCAGTTCTGGCCGTCGAAGGTCACGACATCGGCGGCATCTTCCGCGTCGGTCTGGCTGTCGCAATCGTTGTCGACTCCATCACAGACTTCGTTGCTGGAATTAATGGGATCGGTGGTGCAGAACAAGGCGCTGCCATCGGCGGCACAATCAACCGTTCCTCCGGCACAGGCCCCGGTTCCACAGGGATCACCGAAGGACCGGGACACTCCCAGATCCAGATAGGTCGCGTCTTCGTCGGTGAGCCCGTCACAGTCGTCGTCCACGCTATTACAGGCCAGGGCCGAACCGGAGCCGGCGCCATCGGCCGCTGTGGGGTGAATGGACGCGTTGGTGTCGACGCAGTCCGTGGCCACGAGCGCGGTGTACTTCGGCACATGCCCCGGATCACAGAGGCATTTCACCTGCGGAGCGATGCTATCCCCGTAACCATCCCCATCGTCGTCATAATAGTACGAGGTACATCCAGGCACATTTTCACCTTCGTCGGTGTTGCCGTTGCAGTCGTTATCGATACCGTCGCATGCCTCGGGATGGGGACTTGGACCACCATAGGCCGTAGCTTCCAAGTCATTGCAGTCATCCTGATTCACGGCCGTGAAAAAGGCCGCTGCATCGGCGTAGCAAAGGCAAAGGCCGCTGACACTATCGTGGCCGCGCCCATCCTGGTCTTCGTCGAGATAGAACAGACTGCAGTTAGCGGAATCGACCTCGTTGTTGTCGCCATTGCAGTTGTCGTCGAAGGTGGTGGTGCAATCTTCGACGATGCCCGGACGAATCGTGCCCGCTCCGTCGTTGCAATCGTCGTCATTTGTAACGTCGTAGTTGCCCTGGGGGGCGCACCAGCATTGGGCTTCGGAGCCCTGTAATCCGTAGCCGTCGTCGTCGTTGTCTATATAATAGTCGGTGCAGTTCAGGGCGTTGAGTTCGGTGAGCTCCGTATTGCAGTTGTCATCAAAGGCGGTGTTGCAATCCTCGGTCAAACCGGGGTTGATGAGCGCCCCATTTCCGATGGGAGAGTCCTCACAATCGCCCGTATTCAGAGCCCGATAATTGCCCTGGGGTTTGCATAGACAGAGGTGGTCATCCTGTCCCCAGCCGTCGTCGTCGGCGTCGTAATAGTAGAAGACACAACCCTCTACCAGGATCCCTTCGTCGGTCTGGCCGTCGCAGTCGTCGTCAATCTCGTTACAGCTATCGGGCTCGTCCGGATGGATGGCGGCCCCGTCAGCCAGCGAGTCATTGCAATCGCCCTCCTGCAACGCCCGATAATTACCTTCCGTCTCGCAGTGACATTCGGAGTCGCCATCGACACCATACCCATCGTTGTCTACATCCATGAAGTAGGGCGTACAGAGGTTTGCGTTCAGATCGTTGGTGTCGGAATCACAGTTGTCGTCGAAGGGGGTTAAGCATGTCTCTTCGCGACCCGGGTTTATGAGCAAACCGTCCTGGGCCGGATCATCTTCACAATCGGTATTGTCGGTGGTGTCGTAATCCCCGATGGGTGAACATAGGCATTGGCCGGGTCCTGGAGCGCCATAGGCGTCCTGGTCCTCATCAACGAAGTATGTGGTGCAATTTATAGCGTTGAGATCGTTGTTGTTTAAATTGCAGTTGTCGTCGAATCCGGTGTCGCATGTTTCGGTATTGCCCGGGTTGATGAGAGCCCCGTTCTGGTCCGGATCGTCCTCACAGTCTGTGTCGTCGAGTGTATTGTAGGTCTCAAATGGTTGGCAGTAACATTTGGTATTGACTGGATGCCCGTAGCCGTCACCATCCTCGTTCTGGTGGTAATCGGTACAATTAATCGCCGATTCGTCATTATTGGTGTCATTGCAGTTATCATCGTAGGTGGTGTCGCAGGTTTCCTGGGTTATGGGGTTGACCTCAGGGTTCACGTCGTCACAGTCCAGGCTGTTCTCAGAGGAAAACGAGCCGATCACGCCACAAGCGCACTGCTCTGTTGCAGACCCGTAGGTGTCGTTATCCGCATCCAGGTAGTAGGTCGTGCAGTCGGCACCGTCGAGATCATTGAGGGTGTTGAGCTCGCCGGTGGGATCATCACTATTGGTTCCGGTGCAGTTGTCGTCCAGACCATTTCCGCAGATTTCAATAATATCCGGATGGATGTCTTCATCGCCATCGTTACAATCTCCACCCACGGCGGCGGTATGGGGGACAACGGGGAAACATAGGCAACGTATGTCGTCCACCACTCCATACCCATCGTTATCCACGTCGGCAAAATAGATATCACAACCCGCCGAGTTCTCCTCGTCGGATTCCCCATCGCAGTCGTTGTCCACGCCGTCGCAGGACTCTTCTACATTGGCTGGATCTTCGTTTACACACTCGATCCCAACAGTATCCAGAGTGCAACTATAGGTTCCGTAGGCGCATTGGTCGGAGTCGTCGCCGTCGCAGTCCTGGTATAGCAACAGAAAGTCTTCGTCGGTTTCCGAGTCGCAATCGTCGTCGATCAGATTGCAGAACTCCTCGGCCGTGGGGTGGATGCTGCCCAGATTGTCATTACAGTCGGTATTGTTCTGGCTGGGATAGTCGCTCGTCGCTGCACACCGACATTCCGGATCGGCGGAGATGTCTCCGTAGTTATCGGAGTCCGTGTCCGGGTAGTAGAGCGTACACTCTAGCGCGTTCAAGTCATTGGGATCACCATTGCAGTCATCATCATAGGTGGTCTGGCAGGTTTCGATGCCCAGCGGATTCACGTTGAAGATGCCGTCGTCACAATCGGATCCCTCCAGGGCGGTATAGAAACCATGCTCGTAACAGCGGCATTCGGTGTCGTCATCGACGCCAAATGTGTCACCGTCCTGATCGAGAAAGAAGATCGTACAATCGATGGCGTTGAGATTGTTATCGTCTCCATCGCAGTCCTCGTCATTGCCGTCCGAATCACAGACCTCATCGGCGGGAAGAATCGCTTCCAGACATTGGTGCTCCGTCGAGGGTTGATTGGTGACCGAGTCTGTAAAGCCATGGGAACAGACCGTGACGCCGGGCGCACAGGTACCGGTCGTGGCCACGGTTTCGCCATCGGGGTGACAGGGCATATCCGACGCATGATCTACGAAGAGCCAGGTCCCATCGGTTTCGGGGTTTCCGTTATCGACAATCCCGTCACAGTCATCATCCACATTATTACAGCGTTCCGCGGCGTAGGGGTGGATGTCGGGATCCTCATCGTCGCAATCACCCTGACCCGCCAGGAATCCGTCCTCATCCGCGTCGACTCCGGTCTCACAGAGGGATTTACTTCCGCTGCAGTTCTGGGATTGGTCGTCGCCGCAATATTCCGGTGGGTCGTCAATCCCGCGGCCCGCGTCCGCAGGGTGGACATCGGGATCCGTGTCATCGCAATCGTAGGGCGGTGAGATCCCATCCCCATCCAGATCGTCATCGGCGCAGGATTCCACCGCACCATCACAGTTGTTATCGCAACGATCGAGTTGGTCAGGGCTGCCTTCCAGGGCGGCCAGACAGCAGGACTCGGGTGCTCCGGGATAGATCTCGGAATGATAGCGGGCCAGGGGATATTGCGGGCAGTCTTCGGAGTCCACGACCCCGTCACCGTCCTGGTCGTTACTCAAACAGCCCTCATCTTCGAAGCCATCGCAATCGTCATCGATCTGGTTATCGCAGAGCTCATCGGTGGCGTTTTTATGGCTATTGCAGATGGCGCTCTCCGTATCCTGGCATACTACGATCCCACCCGCGCACTGGCCGACGCCGCACGGCTCTCCCAGGGGGATAAGAACGTCACCCTCGGCGACGGTAAAGCCTTCGTCGTCCACGCCGTCGCAGTTGTTATCCACACCGTCGCAGAGTTCGACAAACCCGGGGCCAATGGTGGGATCGGTCGGCCCACAATCGCCGCAGTCATCCAGAACGGTGTCGTTGTCGGTGTCCACACATTCCAGATCACCGTTCTGGCAATCCTCGTCGATACCGTTGCCACAATCCTCGCACATGCTTTCCGTTCCGAAGATGTTTGCTGCGAAGACATCGTCATCGCAGTCGGAAACGATCAGATCCGGATTGGGGCAGCAGCCATCCAAAGAACAGTTCAGGGTACCATCGAGGTCTGCATCGCAGGGGTCGACGGCCTTCATTACCACATCTACGATCGCGATTTGATCAATGTCGAAACCGATCGAATGAGCGGCCATCACCTGGTTGTCCTTATCGAAGGCGAGCACCTGGGCCTGCACCTTTCCATGCAATTGATTGGGCAGGATCTCGGCGACGTAGGGCGCCTTCTGGAGGTTTCGTCCCTGGATATCGATATTATAGGCGGGGTCGTCAGGATCTCCTGGGATCACGACGCCATTGCTCACCCCCCGTATGCGGATGCGAAGGATCCGAGCATTGAGTGGTGCCTCCACCGAGTCGTCCATGCTCACCGCCAGCCATAAGGATGTGGGTGGTTCCGGCTCAGTCGAGCATCCCAGGACGACAAGGACCAGAAGCACGGAGATCGGGATTGTCCTGCTAAGACGACGGATGGTTGTCTGCAAACTGGTTCGAAATGAGTGCATCGAATCTGGGACTGGTTTCAAGGAGAATGGCAAAAACGAAATCTTAACGGTCCAGCTACAGGCTAGCAACTACCGTATGTTGGGTCCGTCGTCATCTCTGGGGATCAGGTATTGTAGATGAATGTGTGTGGAAATGCTTAGCGAACCCGGTGGTGACTACATACAATCGGGTCTGGCTGGACGTTAGCGAAGAACCGGGCAAGGCCAGGGTCGTCTCTTTTTAGTTCTTCTTCGAGGGGTTCTCGGGTCCACCAATGCCCCGTTCGGGTTCGTTCCTCGGCGCTAGTGAATCGGTGGCTAAAGAAACGGATGCGTACTTGTTGGATATCCGTTGGTAGGGGGGTCTTGAACAGGGAGGAGACGATATCGGGGTCATGGCAGATACGGTCGACCATGGTGGCAATATAGGGATGCCGTCTCGTGCGATAGGCTCTGGATCGGATTTGTTGTCCCGCATCCCATCGTACTGGCGTTCGGCTGGATGCGGCTTGCCGTGCGATGTTTCGTGCTACGCCCTGGTAGGAGAGGCCATAAAACCAGAGCTGGAAATCCACCCTCGGTTGATGGGGCGCTACGAAGGGTGGAGGCGTGGCCGGATCATCGGCCTTATAATGGAATCGAAGAGGAGTCCACGACTCACCGTCCATGGAGATCTGGAATTCGGGTTCGATACGGTCCTGGGTGATATGGCCGAATAGATGGTAGGTATGCACCAGCCGGTACCGCCGGGCTCGTTCGTAAAAGCTTTGTGCGATGCCTTTCCACGAAACCTGTCCTCTATCGTTGGCGCGGACCCTGTTCGCCAGGATCTGGACGGTGCGGCCCAGGGGCTGACCGGCCTGGTCGGGGCGTAGTTGCATAACGAAGGACTTCGAGCGCATCCGACCGGGTCGATAGGCTTTGCGATGTTCGAGAAATAGATGGGATTGCGAGCCATTACTTTCTCGTACCGTGGCATGGATGGACCGTGTTCCCACCGTAAGACTTTCGAAGAGGCCGTCTCCGATCGGTTGGTTGGCTTTGTACGGGATGAACAGGCTTTCCGCCGCATCGGAGTTTTCCAGACGATACAAACCGGTCGAAAATGCGTACATACCGTCCACGTAGGATGCCGCCAGAAAGAATGCGCTGACGGCTAGTGCCACAAAGAAAACCAGACATTGCTGGGCAAGGAGCGGAATGAATCTCTGGGTCCAGCCGATCCACAGAGCGGGTGCGACCAGCACGGTTATAAGCGTCCAACCGGTGGATTGACCGAGGGCCGCAATGGTCGTGGTGGTGACCAGGCAAAAGGCAAAACAAGCTCCGATGGATCGTGTTCGCGCCATCATCGCTCCCAGACCGGACTGCAGACCCGCGTAGATTGGTTCCGTGCCGGCGCGACGGCACAGACGTCCAATCGTATGCCGGACCAGGGGGGCATAAAGCCGTTTGCAGCCACGCCCCAACCAACGCAGATCGTCGTCCTCCAGCAGGAATAGATGAAGAGCCAGGGCCAGATAACAGAAAAAGCCATAATTGGAGGTCAGAATGTCCAGGAACATGAAACCGCTCAGGCCGACGAAGGCCACCCGTTTGAAGACACGTGGCCCGAATACAAACTGGGCCAAAAGCAGCTCCAGCATCATGGCGGCGCTGGTTTCAAACTCATGCCACCAGACGGGTAGGTTATGGGCGAACCAGCCCACCCAGGTGGGTATCGGGGCGGTCTCGTAATAGAGCTTCATGGCGCTGCCATCGTGCCAGTCACCCAGATGAGACTGATCTTTGGCGATCCCCGATTCCCAGTACAATTTGAACAGGACCGCCCGAAACAGGAAGTGGATCCAGAAGGAGCGTCGATGCCGGGGAAGAAATACGGCCAGAAAACCGCATTCCAGGATCATATTATCCCATTGAAAGCTGAGGAAGGCCTGGGTTACAGATCCAAGACTCAGATACAGCAGGGTGCATAAAAGCATGCACAGGCGCGGCCATAAGCCCAGAAAGGCGGCGACGGAAAGAGCGATTCCGGCCCAGAGAAAAAGATGGAGGAGGGCGTCGGTCGTCGTCCACCAGTCGGCCTTGGGGAGAATATCGAAAATAGCATTGTCCAGCAGGCCCGGACCGGGATCCCAATGAAATAGGCTTGGACGTTCTAAGAAATCGCTGTCGCCATTCCGAAGACTCTCGGCTGCGGGTCCGGCCGGGAGCAGGCCCCGACTCGAAACAAGGGTGTCCACCTGCAGCAGGAGGGATACAAAAGCGCATAAGAAGATAAGCGCCATCAATCGATGGAAGACACGCGCGACCAGAGGACCGGAGCCGGGCCCCCAGGTATGTTGGAAGCCGCCCACGAGGGCCGACCCTGCACGGGCTAGTGGGGTAGGTACCCAGTCCGTGACCTGGACCGATGTCAGCTCCTTGGCCATTGGTCTCCCGCATAAGGTGTCTGGTCCAGAATGCTTTCCTTTCGGGAGCGTCCGCTCCTATCGAAATCTCGGAGGATAGCGCTGATCCAGCGATGCGGATGTTCGGAACATTCCAGGGCCCATACTTCGAGTGTTGCTATGCTATCCTCAGCGGCGGGCCCATTAAATATGGTGTCTAGACGGCCGTTGGAAAGATCGGCGCGCAGCTCGTCCGGGTCGACCGGCCGATGGACGATTCGTCGCTTCTTGGCCCAACGGCCGCAGTCGGGGCATTGGGGCCAATGGGTGATGTGGCGGGCCAGAAAGAAAGCCGCCAGCCACAACAGCATGAACTCGAAGATCCATACCCAGATCACCAGACTCCCACGGATGGGATGGCCGATCTTCAAATGGTCGTGGGGTAGGGCACGACGTGCCCGAAATACACTCTGTGGATTCTCTGCCAGTTCGTCCGCCGAGGGAGCTACAAGCTCAGTGCGCGAGGAGGCGTGGTAGAAGCTGGTCCCCTGGGCCGCTGTGGCACATATCAGGGCCAGAACCAGCGTCCAGGTCGGGGCGCGAGCCCGGCCTATCCACAAGCCACAGCCCAGGGCGACGCCGAGGATCAGCCCAAAGCCAACGGTCGCCAGCGCGTTGAAAAAGCCCAGCGGGATATGGTCCAGAAACCACTGGTAGGGCTCGGCCACCAGCACGGCGACCAGACAGCTGATCAGAAGCCCGACCACCAGCCCCTGCACCTTCCAACGGGGTGGAGCTGCGGCTGCTGCCGGTTGGGCACAGACTTGATCATTACAGGTACCCGGTCCATGGAGAAGATGACGGTTCCGGCCGACGTAGTCATAGAAGGCGTTTCCAAGTTGGCGGATCCCCGGGACATAGTAGGGAAGGACAAGGGGGCTCAGCCGGGTGCGTCGTAGAAGTTTTACGATCGCCGCCGCGCCGGAATAGATGGTTCCGGATTGGGTGATGAGTTGGATAGCCCG
This sequence comes from Myxococcales bacterium, assembly GCA_963578775.1. Lineage (GTDB taxonomy): Bacteria > Myxococcota_A > UBA9042 > UBA3505 > UBA3505 > UBA3505. The sequence goes on along the minus strand of CAUZEG010000134.1, from coordinate 869 downwards.
GTCACAGTCGGCCAGGCTCAGACCAGGGAACCGCTCCAGAACACCGTCCTCACGAAACGAACGGTATTCAATGGTAGAGCCGATCAGAAGATGCTTCAGACGGGCTACCTGGGCGCGGCAAAAAGGACAGGCCCCATCGTAGAGTATGACGTCCATGGGTGGAGGCTGGGTGGTTTTTGCCATGGCCCCGTTATGCCTCAGGCGCCCCCAGCTTTCCAGTCCTTTGCGAGTCTACTCGATGCAGGCACCCCAGATTTCGCAGACTGTGTCCTCTGGCAGACAGCTGGTTTCGGCGGTACAGAGCCCGTCATACAGGCATATGGTGGATTCGACACAATCTTCGTCGCCTCCAACGGCGCATACATCTGCATCGGGGTTCAAGCTACACCGGCCAATATCGGAGCAATTCAGCGAGGACGCACAGGAGCTCTCGTCCGGATGACAGGTTCCGACGCCCACGAGACATCGGCCCTCTACGAAGCAGCCAAGGGAGGTCTGGCAGTCTTCGTCGCTCTGCGCGAGGCAGACATTATCGACCTTGCTACAAATCCCGGCATTGACGCAGGCCGTGGATTGGGCACAATCCGCATGGCTGCCCGGCACACAGCTCACTTCAAACCCATTGTTGGCAAGACTGCAATTCCCCTGGTTGGTGCATGCACTCGACAGCTGACAGTCCGTGTCGGACGCGGGTGCACAGCTATGTCCGTTGAAGGAACAGTTTCCAGATAGATTGCAATCCGGCGTTCCCTGGCAATCCGCGTCGGATGTGGGCACGCATGAGCCATACCCATCCCAGGAGCAGGCCCCCGAAAACAGGCATTTCTGCGATTGGGCACAATCTTCGTCTTTTGTAGCGGCGCAGCCCC
>CAUZEG010000133.1:0-12060 GCA_963578775.1 Myxococcales bacterium | reverse complement strand
ACGGGTAAAACGTCGCGTAATTACCCATTTGGACCTTATCAAGATACGACCGTGCCTGCTCCAAAGCCTCCGTATGAGGTAGTCGATGAATCTTCCGAAGAGGAAGGGCCACATTCTCCAACAGGGTCATCGAATCAAAGAGTGTGGGGCTCTGAAGTACCATGGTACAGCGACGACGCACCGCATAATACTCTTTCTCAGACAGGTCGGTTATGTCTCGTCCATCCAGAAAGACTCGTCCCGTATCCGGCCGAAGAAGACCCACCAGGTGTTTTACAAGAACACTCTTCCCGACACCACTGGTCCCCACAATGTAGAGGATACGACCCGTATCCACGGATAGTGATACCCCGTTGAGGACCACCTTCGTACCGAAGGACTTATGAATGTCTTTGAATTCGATCACTCTAATAGACCCTGTCTATACTCATACAACAGCTCGAAAATCATAAGAGCTTTACCCCGATTATGCCCCAGACCAGATCGATCACGACGATTGCGAGGGTGCAACTAACGATGGCACGCGTTGTCGCCCATCCCACGCCTTCCGAACCGCCCTTCGCCTCCAGCCCGGCCTGGGCAGAGATCATCGGAATAGCCACGCCACAGCTGAACGCCTTACATAAGCCGACGATAATGTCGTTCTCACCGACAAGCTGGAGGTCCCAGAAACCAATCGGGTTTACGTCAAAGCCTACATCGGCAGTAATCATCCCGGCGAAAATCCCCACCATGGTTCCCACAATCGCAAGCATTGGGACCATTATGATGCAGGCGATGAACCGGGGAACAACCAGATATTCCACCGGATCCGTATTGCTCATCTTCAAAGCGTCCACTTGTTCCGTCACGACCATGGAACCGATTTCCGCGGCTATCCCTGTTCCCACACGGGTCGCGATCATCAACGCGGTCAGCGTGGGACCAAAGAGCTTCACCATCATCTCGATATAGCCAGCTCCAAGCATCGAGAAGTCCGGATAGATTCGGCTCATCTGCGTGGCTGTCTGATAGATCATGACCATCGACAAGAACGAGAGGGTCACGACAATAAATATCAGGGAGCGATTGCCCACCTCGTACATTTCGCTCGCCACACGCCGCCACATTATGCGCCCGCGAAGAATCGAACTCATTGTATGGGAACAGAGATTGAAGAAACGGACAACGCCTCCGACGCCGTCGGTTGTCGCACGCCCCATATCTCGAATGAACGAAATAAGGCGACCATCCTGCACAGTATGATGGGTGCTGGTTTCTTCCTCGAGGAGGTTGGGGGTCTGTGGCTTATCCGACATCATAACCACCCGAATTCAACACAGAGAAGCGTGGCCAGGTAGTCCACCGCAAAGATTCCGATGGCACTGGCGACTACGGCATTATTGACCGCACGACCAACACCTCTCGCTCCACCACGAACACTCAAGCCGTAATAACAGGAGACAACCGCTATGGTGAATCCGAACAGACACGCCTTGCAAAGACCCACCACGAACTCGCCCAGCAACTGAGCATCAAGCAAACTGGCCAAAAACTCGCGCCAGTCACATCCGAGCATAACCTGGGCCGTAATCGCCCCACCTATCATCGCAAAGAGGTCACCCAATACGGTGAGAACGGTCATCATTATGACCATGCTCAGAAAACGTGGAACCACCAGATATTCCACCGGATCGATCGCCAACGAACGCAGGGCATGCACCTGCTCCGTGACCACCATGGTACCAAGCTCAGCGGTATTGTTCGCACCCACACGCCCACTGAAGATGAGACCGATCATCAGCGGTCCAAGCTCTGAGAAAATCGTCAATCCCGCTCCCCAACCGATCATATGGTTGGCGTGAATCTTGGACATATAGGTGGCAGACTGCACCACCATGATGGCCCCGGTGAAACAGGCCACGACGATAATGACCAGATAGGATTTGACCCCGACTTTGTACATATTGCGCATGAACTCGCGCCAGTCGAATCGCGGAGGGATCATGGCACGTACGATATGTACCAAGGTCATAGTCATTCCACCCACTACGCTGGCCAACCACAACGACCGGTTCCCTACAAAGGCCGCTCCGGACAAGACCGATGTTCGACCTCGACTCATTGGGGCACCGGTGGTGGAGATGCCATCCCAGTCGGCTCGGAAGAAGCCTGCTCGCGGAAGAAAAATGCATGAACGACCGGGTCGTCTCTATGCTCCTCGGCCTCTTTAAGTGTTCCTTCAAAATGGATATTGCCCTTATGTAGAAGCAGGAATCGATCACAAACGGCGTGCATCCGATCCACGTCATGGCTGACAATGATCTCAGTGCTTGCTGTGGCGTCGTGAATGGCGTCAATCAGGCCGAATATTTTGGAGGAGGTGACGGGATCTAGCCCCGCAGATGGATCGTCATAAAGAATGAGCTCCGGTTCGTGAATAGTCGCTCGAGCCAGGCCCACACGCTTTCGCATGCCACCGCTCAATTCATTGGGATACAGTCGTTCCGTACCGCCAAGCCCCAGCTTCTTCAGTAGTTCCGAAACACGGCCCATAACCATCTTTTTCTTGTCTTTTCCTTTGTTTTCAGGCGCCTGCAACAAGGGAAAGCCCGCGTTCTCCCCCACCGTAAGAAAGTCGAACAAAGCATAGTTCTGGAACAACATCCCCATCTTGCTCCGCACATGGACCATGTCCAGAGATTCAAGGGCTAGAATGTCCTCACCAAGAACATGAACCGATCCCTCTTGTGGTCGAACCAAGCCCGCAATGATCTTGAGCAGAAGAGACTTACCGCAGCCACCGGGGCCCACAATCCCAAGCACCTCACCCGGATGTACGGAGAAGGAGATCCCATCGAGGACGGGTGCCCCTCCAAAACTATGGCGTATTCCTTCGAGTGAAACGGTCGGGGTCAAGATGCGTCTCCATGCCGGGAGCCAGTCGGCCGCGAGACCGCACCGCTGCACGGATTGATAGGATCCTGTGTCGCTCCCGACCCACCGGGGCCTGGTCCCACGGGCAGGCCCAGGAGCTTCCGAGCCCGTCGTGCATGGCGGGTAAGTGTATGCTTTTCCACGATTCGGCAGAGGGTGGACCGGTACTCCGACTCGCGCTCAGCCTCCCGATAACAGATGGCAAGCTGCCATAAAGCATCATCTTTCAGGGATGACTTCCGATGACGATTCCCAAAGTTACGCATCCGCCGAATCCCACCACCGGGTGTATGTAAGGGGCCACACATCAACGCTGCAAGACGTAATTCTCCACGTTTGGATAGGCTGGGGAATCCCACTCCAAGAGGAGTCGACGTCCCCCCTTTTTTCTCCAATGCCAGAAGGATGGAAGCTTCCTCCTCGAAACGGTCCTGGCGACGATACATCGCGGCTAGATCGGACGATGCCCGGGTCCAGACCTTTGAGCCGCGATAATTGGTATGCAGGTCTTCCAGTATAGACAGCGCCTGGGGTATGTTCTTGCCATCCCGATGAAGTCTCACCATCTGGTACCGCAACAAACCGTTCATAGTCGTGTCCCCGGTCTCTGCAACCAGCTCCTCAAGCACCATAAGCCATGTTTTCGAGCCTTGCCGGTCCAACACCAGTAGACCTAGCTCACGAACGGCAAGGTGCCCCGCAACGGTTGAAGAACCTTCCACAATCAGCTTCCGATAGATTGTAATCGCGGCAGCAGGATCTTGACTTCGACGGGCCGCAAGCCGTGCTCTACGTAACGAAATCGTTGCTGCAGCCTCTTTGTCCAGCTTGCGTTCCGCCAAACCGTTCAAGACACGAGTCGCCTCCTGATCCTGGTTTGCACGCATCCAGAGATTCACCGCACGCAAGCGTAGGCGGACCGAGTCATCCGGCAGGTAACCGCGCGCTGCAAGCCGTTCCATCGCTCGGGCGGCCTGGGCATAATGCCCCTCATTGGCCATCGCCGTAGCCTCAGACAATTCGCGGTCGAATTGGATCCGTGCCGCCGATCGACCACAGGTCACCAGACAGCCAAAAACAAGGATAGCTACGACGAAGCGAACCAGCATGATCAAGCCTGTTCCTTCCCCATGTCGGGAACAGCGAAGGGCGTACGGCTGACACCAGAGATCACCACACGATTGATCAATGCGTCATGAATTCGCCCGTTCGAGGCAACGATCTCGGGTACCATCAGGTCAAAGTCGGCCCCTTCATACGAACTCACCATCCCTCCCGCTTCCGTGGTGATCACGGTGCCCGCACATACATCCCAGGGGCTCAGGCCCTCCTCAAAAAAACCATCAAACCGTCCACAAGCCACCCAACACAGGTCCAGAGATGCTACTCCGAATCGACGTACTCCGTGGGATTCGCGCATAGCGTTGGCAACCCGGGACAATAAACGGTCTACGTATTGACGCCTATCGTAGGGAAAACCCGTCGCCAGCAGAGATTGGGAGAGCTCGAGTGTACGGGTGACTTCGATGGGTTGATCATTTTGAAACGCACCTTGTCCTCGAATGGCGTGAAACAGTTCCTTTCGAAATGGATCCAGTACAACCCCTACGACCGGCACCCCGCGGTAGGCCACTCCAATAGAAACAGCAACATGGGGTATGCCATGTAGATAATTCGTTGTTCCATCCAGAGGATCCACAAGCCAGCCAAAGCCCTCATCCCATGGAACGCCCACACCACTCTCGGCCCCACCGGACTCCTCGGCCCAGATGGCATCCGATGGAAACATCGCTCGGATACCATTGATCACATGTCGTTCGGATGCTCGATCGGCCTCGGTAACAAAATCGATCGTTCCTTTCCGTTCTACGTGAAGCCCCTGGTACTTCATGTCCTGGAGGATCTTTCCGGCCTCACGAGCCAGGTTGCGAGCTAATTCCATTCGCGCAATCAGAGCGTCTACCGGCGGCTCGTCCACCGTCGATGTCCCAAAAGGAGTATTCGTTCCGGATTCCATTACAACCGTCTTGTGTCTGCCAAGGCCACCAAAATCTCCATGACCACAAAAACTGGTAGACGAAATATCATTGATATGCCACACAGTCAGTTGAATTCTGTATGGTGCTCCAACGTGGGGAGAATACCATGGGAAATTGGCCTCAAAATTGGTGGGATTTACCCATTGCGGCAGTCGACGTAGAGACTACGGGTCTCTCCGCCGATGATAACCACATTATTGAAGTGGCGATCGTACATATGTGCGCAGGGGAGGTTCAGGACCGCTATTGTACCCTGGTAAACCCCAAAACCCCCATCGGCAAAGACTCAACCCGCATCACGGGAATTACGGATGCCGACGTGGCCAACGCCCCCACTTTCCCAAAAATTGCCAAAGAAGTGGCCTCGCGCCTGAGCGGTCGTGCCGTCCTTGCCTATAATCTGGCTTTTGACCGGGGATTTCTCGAACGAGCGTTGACGGCTGCGGGAGAAAGCTGGAGCGATGACGCACCACAACTGGACCCGTTGATTCTGGCACGAGGTATCTACCCCGAGCGACGCAGCTTTAAGTTGGGTGTGATCGCAAGACGCCTGAACATACCGCTGGAGGAAGCACATCGAGCGGACCATGATGCGGAGGCGGCGGGTAATATCCTCTATGCCATGCGCGAACACCTCCCCGTGCGCCTACAGGAACTCTTGGAACTCCAATCGGAGTGGGCTATCGCCTATGCTCGAAAAACCGCCAACTGGCGCAGTGGGCCTCGCGAAGCCGATGCAAGTCTGATTCTAGGAGATACGGACGAATCCGACGACGGTGATTATCGATTAGGCCCGTCGTATCGCTACAGTCGAGACCCGGACTTCGACCCGCTTCGATTCATCTACCGTCGCCTGTCGCCTTCCGGCGGTTCCAAATCCAATAATAAGTCTTGAGCTGACCGCCAGCTGGGCTGAAAACAACGCAGACTACGCTGATCGTGCCTATCTACGAATACCATTGTTCCACCTGTGATACCCGGTTCGAGACCATCCAGAAGTTCTCGGATCCGCTATTGGAAACATGTCCCCACTGTGATGCGGCCTCTCCGACCAAACTTCTCTCCGCAGGAGCTTTCCATCTAAAAGGAAGCGGCTGGTACGCAACCGACTATAAGTCGGGTTCACAGTCCTCCAGCGCACCGTCCACCGAGGAAGACTCTACGCCCGCAACCCCTTCCTCCTCGGATGCAGACAACGACGTTCCTTCGACAGGCGCCAGCACCAGCAAAGCGGATCCTCCCAGTAGCTCTGACAAGGATTAGTCGTCGGCCATTCTAGTCGGTTGGACCTATGCCATCGTCATCGGTTCTGCGGCGCTAGAACTTGCAGACGTGGTGCGGTCCGCTAAGATGATAAGACGTTCATATGGTTTGTATTTGTATGGTGTCTTCAAGACCATTTTTTCTCTTTGTACTCGTGAGTTGCCTCGGTTGCTTGACCGGGGGGTCTCCGTCCCATTCGCCAAGTCCGCCGTTGTCGTCCAATATCGTCACCAATACGGGGCCACCGTCCATCCCCGATATCGTCAGCACCGAGGACGCAGATGAAACAACGGACTCCGATATCCCGCAGGTGATCCCAGATACCTCCGGTCCATTTGATATCGAAGGTCGTAACTGGGACTACGGATCCGATTAACTCCCTCTTCGCAACCGCCTTAAAACCGTGCAAGGAGCCGTAGTATTGCAGCGTCTTTCAGTCGTTGGGCTCGTAATTCTCCTCGCCTCGTGCACCTTACCGGGGCCGGAAGCACGTTCGGCCCAACCTAGAAATGCATTGACTGCATTTTTCGTCTCCTGGTTTGAGAAAGACACTACGGAACTGATCTCCCAGCTTTGTACGGAAGATCAGGAACGATTGTCCCGGTTGAAAACACGTCATGACCAACTCCGTCAGCTCTATCAGGCACAGAACAGAACACCGCCCAAAGATCTGATCGCACCGGATGCCGCCCTTTATCTCGCTCTGGGCACTGCTCCCGAAGACCCCTCGAGCCTGCGGACTCGGGTCGCCTTGATGCGAACCAGTGAATCCAAACGCACCGAAAACTCGCTCGAGCTTGCCTCCTGGCGCCTGGAGCGAAGCCAGAAGGGTCATCTCGTATGCCTACCCAACAACGCCCGCGCCGACCTCGATAAACTCCAGCAAGGCTACGAAGCTCATCTGAGCCATATACGAACATCTACGCCGACAGTAGAACCCATACGACAGCCCTGACAGCTCTACTCCTGGCATTGCCTATGGCTGGCCGGACAGGAAAAACGGACGTGCATATGATTTCGATGGCCGGGAGTATGTCGAATAATCCCTGAACGATGGGACCGATTTCTAGGATATTGAAACAATATATTGAGGGCCGCTTCTTCCCAGCCGGCCCGGGCCGCCGCTGCTCGAAGTACCGGTTGAATGGAATGGTCCACAAAGATGTACTGTACCCGCCCCTGGCGAATCAGGGCCTCCATCAACGCCCAGCTCTTTTCGGCATCGATCGTTTTTTTGTTCACTTCTACAAAGCGTTTCGTTGCTTTGTTCTTAACCAGGAAATAACCAATGTCCACATCCCGGCCCGTTTGATGGCTTTTATGAGGAGAAAGCCTACCTCCTCCTTTTCGACTGATATCGCCCACCACCACAGACGCAGAGCCAGGATACAGATTGGACAATTCAGAGAAACCACGCATAAGGGCATCGACAGTTTCCTGCGTACCGTAGACATGGCGAGATTTACAATAGAAGCCGTCCCCCTTCCCTGGTAGTTTTAGTCCGGCTTCAAGCCGACCTCGAAAGGGTTTTCCTACGGACTGACTCGACGCCTCTATCCCGCGAGTCTCCAAGCCTGGTCCCTCAAGAACCCGATCCAGGGTCAGCATGGGTCGTTTGGCCAATTGTCTCTCCCCAGGACCAGGCTCTCGGGCCTGGGCGCTGGGATTGACGCCGCATACACCGAAAGCGCCCAAAATCAGCATAGATACAACCCGGCCCTGAATTCCTCTGCCGAGTCGCGACAGGATATGCTCAAGCCAATCCCGCATAGATACCGTCTGATTTCTGGTTGATTGATACAATAGTATTCGGATTTCGACCCACAAACCTTGATTCGCGGTCAAAAACCCGGTCGTTCCCAACATCAAGGATGACCTGAAATACGTGCTGAGGCGATTTTTTGCCACATACTGTTCAGAACCATCGGCTACCAACCCGTAGCTCCATTCGAATGAGGGCTCCGGCTCGACCCCGGCAAAATATATCGGTATGCTGCCCTGGCGAGAGGACATCGGGATGGCCAACGATAAGAAAGCAGGATCTTGGATCGGGGGAGTGCAGTCGCTTGGATGCGTGCTACTCGGCTCGGCTTTGGGCCTGGTATGCGTAGCAAAACTCGACGCGCCGCTCGGCTTCGTTGTCGGCGTATCGTTCCTCCTTGCTGGATTTGCCGGCGGTCTTATCATCCATCGCATACGGATTCGGACACCATTGAAGAAATTCGCGACGCGCGCCGATCGCATCGTTCAGGGGGAAGACCTGTTACGGTTTCCCGTGCTGGACGATCCCGACCTCGCCACTCTCGCCGAAGACCTCAACCAGATCCTGACACGACTTACTGAAACGAAAGCTGCCCTTGTGGACGGAGATCTGGAAGCCGCATACCACCGACGTGAACTCGATCTCATGAAAAAGCTGGAGGAGACGAATATCGGTCTGAAAAAACGCGTTCGAGACCTGGCCATCCTTTTCGAATCTGCACAGGCGGTGGGATCGTCGCTGGAGCTACAGGAAGTCCTGGAACAGACATGCACGGCGGTGGGGCAATTCCGACCGGAAGTAGAATTCACCATCTTTCTCTACGATTCCGAGACGGATGACCTTAAGCTAACGGCATCCCACGGACTGCCCGAGGAGGAGAGTAAGAAGGTCGAAACCCTGAGTTTTGGACTTGGTGAGGGAATCGTCGGCCATGTTTTCGAGAGTCAGAAGAAACTCGTGACCGCCGATGTTACCGACGTGCCGGCCTACACCTCGTACAAGGGGCTGCGTTCAACACATGGTTCACTCGTTTCTATACCTCTCCTCTTTGGAGCGAAACCCCTCGGGGTAATCAACTTTGCCCTCAAAGAAGTAAAACCATTTTCAAACGAATCCGTGCAAATGTTTGAGACCCTGGCCAACCTGGTTGTTGTGGCGATCCGGAACGCCCAATTATTCGAGGCCACCCATGAACTCGCCATACACGATGAATTGACCGGCTTATACAATCGTCGTTTCGTATTTCAAGTGCTCGATTCGGAATGGGAGCGAAGTCGACGCTTCGGTGACCCCTTGAGTGTCTTCCTGCTCGACATCGACCACTTCAAGAACTTGAACGACACCTACGGTCATCTGAAGGGTGATGATGTTCTGCGAAAGCTCGCCGACATCCTTCAACAAAATATACGGCGGACCGACAATGTTGGGCGATATGGGGGCGAGGAATTCCTGGCCATCCTGCCCAATACCGACACCGACCAGGCCCAGATCGTATCTGAAAAGGTACGCACAGCCATAGCCGAAGCCAAGTTCTCCGTTCCCATTCAGGTGACCATCTCAGGCGGCATCGCCTGTACCAGCTCCGAACACGGGGAGCGACCGGCCGATCTGCTGGCCCTTGCCGACAGTATGCTCTACAAGGCCAAGGGCGCTGGCCGTAATCAGGTCATTGCCTTCGAAGCTGATAACGCGGACTGATTCCCTATAAACGCGCTTGTACTCGTTCCATAACGATCCGAACGAGCTCCTCAAGGTCTGGTTCTGCCGTCGTACCTCCGGCAAGCGCACGTAGCCGTTCCTGTTCTGCGTCGGGTAAGGGGGTTACAGGACCTAGTTGCCGGGCTGCCACATAGATTTTTGCGATATGTTCCAAGGACTCCATACGCTGATGAGCAATGGCCAGGGTATCACCGGCTGTCACCGCGCCATGCCGTGTCAGCAATATGGTATTCGAACGCTTTACAAAGGGTTTCAGGCTCTCGGACAAGTCCTCAGTGCCCGGTGTGGCGTAAGGTGCAAAAGCTACATCCCCCAGAAATACAACCGCCTCTGGACAAATATCCAGATGAACCTCTTCCGGCGATAGGGTGAGACCCACCGCGGTTGGTGGATGGGCGTGGACCACAGCACGCACATCGGAACGTTCGGCATATACCGTCAGATGCATGGACAGCTCCGAAGATGGGATCCGCCCTCGACGGGCCCGCGCTACACGTGGTTCTGATGGCACCTGGCCCGCCGTACGAGCTCCTGTACCAAGGTCCAGGAGTACCAGATCATCAGGCTCCATTTCGTTCTTCGGGAGCCCGGAGGGCGTAGCAAGCACCCACCGAGATCCAAAGCGAGCCGTCAGATTACCATCAACACCCGCAATAAGACCTCGGTCATAGAGTTGCCGAGCTCGTCGAACGAGCTCTTCTCGAAGCCGTCGCTCCTCTGGTCCACCTGGTGCCGTCACTTCCGATTCTTCCTTCTTGGTTTTCGCGATGCGTTCTTCTTCTTTCTTCGTTTCTCTCGGCTCTGAAGATATCGCTCCAGGGTCTTCTTCTTCACAAATTCTTCGTGTTCACTCAAATCCACGCGCCAGGCCCCACCCGAGTCCTTATCTTTCACAAAGAGTACCGACTGAGGCCGCCGCTTCTTCCGGCTTATGCGTACAATAGCCACATCACCCTTAATCTTTTGAGAGACAGCATCCGTCGTCTTAGGCCGCATAATGATGTTGAGTGGATTTTCCCTACCGTACCCATAGGCATCAGACAGGCGTAAGAGCGCGCGTACCGTAGCCTGGGACTTCTTTGAGAACCCCTTCACAAAACCATCCTCATAGCCCACTTCTGCCGCCGCGAGCATGTCACGATATACGTCGATGGGCTCTTTCGAGCCACATCCGACACAAAGGACAGCGAGTACTATGGCATAGACAGCTTTCATCAATCGTCCGCCATTCGAAGTATATCCGTCACCGGTAAGGCCCCCACAAGATGTACAGCCCAACCACTCTTGCCCTTGAGTAGCCATACCTCATCCAGGTCTGTTCGCCCTTTCAGAGTCGCACGCGCCGATACCGAGCTGACCGATTCGATGTTCTCAATTTTGGCACCTTTCAAGATCCGATGGGGTTTACCACGCATAAATACCCACGAGGAATTACCCTTCAACACCTCTCGCTCGGTGCGTATCCGCTGCAAGAGCTCCCGAGAGGGTTTGTCGAGATGACGCTCGAAGGCGTCGATGTCGTCCTTATCCGCCGCAGAAATAGCAGCACGTAGTGGCTCGCCGGGTCCATCACCACAGGCAAAGAGCACCAGAATACTCAGAACAAGCCAGAAGAATCGCATACCTGGCATCTACACGTTGGGGCGCCCCGAGGTCAAACATAGGACATATTCATAAGCCAAAAACAACGATGCCCGCAGCATTTGGCTGCGGGCATCGAAAGGTTAAAACTGATTATAGAATCAGGCGTTCCAGCTAAAGCGGCGGGAAACGACCAGCCCCAGAAGTAAGGCACCAAAGAGCACCAACGGAGCCGATGAAGGCTCTGTACCCGTGCTGCACAGGCCACCACCGGACGAGGACTGACCAGGATTGCCAAAGCCAGGCTTGGGCGTACCAGTAGACACCGTCTGCGGAGGTGTAAGCTCGTAGTTCTCGGGCAGCGTCGGTGTGCCGACGGTTGCATTATTGAGCAACTGATCAACCTCTTCCGCCGTCTCGGGATCGAAAGCCCGAGCAGGTCCCGATTCATCAATGATCTCCACCCGGTGGAGAGCAGGCTCGCCATCAAGCGGCGGGATCGTGGGAATCCCGAAACAGCCAACATCATCACAAGAGATGATACGCATGGTTCCATCTTCGTAGGTGGCCTCAATCCAAGACTCATCGCAGTCTTCGTCGGATTTGATTACAGCCTCGATGTTATTGGTTCGATCGAGCAACTCAAGGTCTGGATTGAAAGCGAAGATCGGGTCCCGCGCTTCCATTTCGTCGCCTGAGATTGTGGTGAAGAAACGGGTGACCACCTCTGCATTGTTGAACATGTCGCGAATCCCTTCACGTACTGCAAAGAAGGTGTCT
>CAUZEG010000132.1:0-12079 GCA_963578775.1 Myxococcales bacterium | reverse complement strand
GCTCGAGCGGCTCGACGGACACGCTGATTCAACTCCCAATCACTCGCAGAGGTGGATGCACCCAACCCCGTTCTTCGTCGTTGACGGGAATAGGTGTGTTGCGTAGTTCGGTGATGATCTCGTCGGCCGGACGTGTAAAGGGGTTCTTGGCCCGGTAGAAGATATTGAATTTCGCGATATACCAGAATGCAGCGACACCATCGCGCCAGGTGATCTTTTTGCCTTCCGCGTAGGTTCGTCCGTGGTACTGAATCGGAACTTCGTAGATTCTGAGGCCTGGAATGCGAGCAATCTTGGCCGTGACCTCCGGTTCAATACCGAAGCGATCGCTTTCCAATCGCAGGCTCTGTATTACCGGTCGACGGAATACCTTGTAGCAGGTTTCCATATCTGTGAGGTTCAGATCCGTAAGCACGTTGGACAAAAGCGTCAAGGCTTTGTTGCCCATGGTATGCACGAAATAGAGAACACGACCGGCACCACCCTGAAAGCGAGACCCATATACCACGTCGGCTTTTCCGGTCACAATCGGCCATAGAAGAACCGGATAATCGGTGGGCGAATACTCCAGATCGGCGTCTTGTACGATTACGATATCGCCGGTGGCCAACTCAAAGCCACGGCGAATAGCGGCTCCTTTGCCCTTGTTTTCGGGCTGAAAAACCACCTCGATGTCGGCTGCGTCGCAAAAAAGATCCTGAATGACCTCGCGTGTTCCATCCGTGGAACCATCATCGACGATGATGATTTCCATCTCGTAGGGCTGTTCTCGAATCGTCGTGACGATCTCTTCGATCGTTCCGCGTTCGTTGTAGCATGGAATGACAATGGTCAGTTTCATTGCGCGACCTCAGTAGGAGGAGCCAGAAGGCAGCCGTTCATTTTATCTTGTCGGACGAGTTTTCGAATATGAACCACTTCACGAAACATACGGGCGGCATCTCGTATGGGACGAACGCTGCTCCGTTCATCATTTCTCCAGGTTACGGCTACTTCCGCAACCGGAAAGTCAGCGAGACATGCACGATAAAGGATCTCGACATCGAACGCGAAACCTTGAATCTTTTGTGCACCAAAGAGGGCGCGGGCGTTCTCTTTGCGGAATAATTTAAAACCACATTGGGTGTCTCGGATCGTGATTCCGAGAAGTAAGCGTACGATGCGATTGAAGGTTCGCCCCATCATCTCGCGGTAGAATGGTTGTCGGATTTCGAGGCGCGACTCTTTGAGTCCGCGGGAGCCGATAGCGATGGGAGTGCTTTCATCCAGCGCATCCAATAGAAGCATCACATCTTCGATCGGAGTGGACAGATCGGCGTCGCTGAAGAGGACCAGGTCGTGCCTGGAGGCCATGACTCCAGCGCAGACGGCGCCACCCTTGCCGCAATTGGTCTCCAACTCGATGACACGAAGAAAAGGGATCTGGTCCTGGTACGATTGGACGACTTCGACTGTATTGTCGGAGGAACCGTCGTCGACCACGAGGATCTCCGAGTTTTCCACTTCCTCTTCGAGGTATGCACCGAGACGCGTAAGTGTGGCCCCGATACGAGATGCCTCGTTATAGGCGGGTACTATGACACTTAAGCTTCTGATCCGTGGTTTGTCGGGCGTCATTGGGGCCACGACCATACCTCCGTAGTGGACTTAGCCAATCCCTGGGTGGCGCACGATGCATGGTGTTGGAGGCTGCGTCAAGACCAGACGCACCAGAAATCTGTCGATAGGTACCATAACCCTGTTGACAGGTTAGGGCTCGACGGCCTAGCGTTTGCGCCATCGAGCGAATGGGAGGAACAGGTTGATGGAACAGATCACGGCGCTAGATGAGCGAAGCCCCGGCGTAGGCAAGAAACGCCTTTTCTCTCCCATCTGGTTGGGGCTATGCACCTTTGTGGCTAGCATTTTTCTGGTTCCAGCCAATGCCTTTGCCGAAGCGGCGCCGTGGGTGGCCGAGAAGGCCGCCGAAAAAGGTGGCTTTGTAGGTGGCTTTGAGCAGTTTGTTGCGGAGTTGGGCCGGTATGTCTTCTACCCGGTCGGGCCAAGCAGTTTTCAGATTCCCCTCGTAATCCTGGTTCTCGTTCTGGGTGGCGTGTTCTACACGATTTATATGGGGTTGATTAACCTTCGCGGTTTTGGGCATGCGATCCAGATTACTCGTGGCGTCTACGATAGCCCCGATGATCCGGGCGAAATTCCTCATTTCCAGGCTTTGACATCGGCCTTGAGCGCCACGGTTGGACTTGGAAATATAGCTGGCGTGGCGGTGGCCGTGGGTATGGGTGGCCCGGGTGCCGTATTCTGGATGTTGGTGATTGCCTTCTTTGGGATGACCGCCAAGTTTGTGGAATGTAGCCTCGCCCAGGTCTGGCGGACCGTGGATGATGACGGAACGGTCCATGGTGGACCGATGTATTATCTGTCGATCGGCTTGAAGGAACGGGGCTTTGGTCTTCTCGGAAAGTTTCTTGGTGCTTTGTTTGCGGTCTGCATCATCGGCGGAGCCTTTGGTGGAGGTAATATGTTCCAGGCCAACCAGTCCTATGAGCTGGCGGCTAAACAGGTACCGTTTTTGGCCGCCAATAGCTGGGTCTATGGAGTGATTTTGGCCTCGCTTGTGGGCCTGGTCATCATTGGTGGTATCAAGCGAATTGGGGCAGCGACCTCGCGAATTGTACCGCTGATGGCGGGGATCTACATTCTTGCTTGTCTGATCATTATCTTTATGAATCTCGGCAAGCTACCGGGTGTATTGTCGTCAATCGTGACGGAGGCCTTCTCCGGAAGCGCAATGGCTGGAGGCGTGATGGGTGCGCTGATTCTAGGCATGCAACGGGCGGTATTCTCCAACGAGGCCGGCGTGGGTTCGGCTGCTATCGCCCATAGTGCGGCCAAGACCGATGAGCCCATCCGCGAAGGGATGGTGGCGATGCTCGGCCCCTTCATCGACACCATTGTGATTTGTTTGATGACGGCCACGGTATTGTTGATTACCCGGCCGCCGGAGCTTACCGACTACTGGGGTGCCAATACCGACGTATATGAGGCCCAGGCGATGGTGGCGCAGTCGACGGACGCGGACAAGAAACAAAATGAAGAGAATCTCGAAAAGAAGCAGGCGTTGGTGACGGGAACGCCCTGGATGGGCGTGGACGACCTGGTTCGCCTTTACGACGATAAAAAGTTGAACGCAGATCATGCAGCCTGTGGTGGTGGAGGTGCCGACGCAGAGGCAGCCTGTAAACGCCGGGACGGGACACTCAATTACCTTCAGAAGACGCGCAACTCGATCGCCACTAAAAAAACCAAGGACGGCACCGTTCAATACAAGGTGATCGCCAAAAAACGGGGCTCTGCTATCACCAGCAGTGCCTTTGGATCGGTCATTCCGTGGTTCCCGATAATCCTCAGTCTGGTAGTGTTTTTGTTCGCCTATTCCACCATGATTTCATGGTGTTATTACGGCGAAAAGGGCTGGATCTACCTATTTGGGCCGAAAACTCTGATTCTATACCGACTCTTATTCCTCGGAGCCGTGGTTCTGGGTTCGGTCGCATCCCTGGGAGCAGTGCTGGACTTCAGCGACTATATGATCTTCCTATGTGCGTTCCCCAACATCATCGGCGGCGTCATTTTGTCACCGGTCATCCGTAAGGGTTTGTCGGATTATTGGGGCCGCTATAAAGCGGGAGAGATGAAGCGCTACAAATAGGTCAGTGCACAAGTGTTTCTGCGGAAATCCGGTGTCCCCAGAAACCGATCTTCAGAAAGACCCCATACAGCGCGATCCGTTGAGGAATGGGGGTATACTGGCTTTCTCCTTGATTGAGGCTCCCCAAAACCGCTATGTCACCCCGACTCCATATATTGGGTGGAGCAGATCGGAAACTTTGGACAGGGGATGTACCGACATGCGGTTATTTCGTGCATATGCTTTATTTTGTCTGATTGTCACAATGATGTTTGCCACGGCCTGTGGGGGTGGAACCACCGACCCGGAGACCGATACCGGCTCTGATATCACGGAAGATGAGGGCTCGGACGAGGGCTCCGATGAGGGGACCGACGAAGGGTCTGATGAAGGGTCTGATGAAGGTACAGACGAAGGATCTGACGAGGGTGCGGATGTTCCGCCTCCGACTCTTTGTGAAACGTATTGCGCGCTTTCTACTGAATTCTGCACCGAACAAAATAGCCATGCGTTCAGCGAAAATGGCTGTATAGCCGATTGTGAAGGCTGGCCAGTCGGTATTGAGCATGCCACTGAGGGCAATAGCCTATATTGCCGCCTGTATCATCTGGGAGTAGCGGAAAACGATCCGGCGACCCATTGCCCCCACGCCAACCCTGCTGGCGGTAGTGAAGAAGCCGGCTTCCCATGCGCCGATCCCGAGCCCACATTATGTGAAACCTACTGTGCGCTGGCGGATACGAATTGCACGGACGATAACAATATTGAATTCAGTGAGGCTGGATGTCTCTCGGATTGCGCGCTATGGCCCGAGGGAACCGATGGCGACACCGATGGCAATAGCACCCATTGTCGAATCTACCATCTGGGAGTAGCGGAAAACGATCCGGCGACCCATTGCCCCCACGGAAATCCCGCGGGCGGAAATGAGGAAGTGGGCTTCCCCTGTGTGGAACCGACCCTGGACGGAAACGGGTATGACTGCTCGTCATTGCTAGGCTTTACGGGTCATCCTGTTGTTTATAATGGAAACACCACCGATGCGAGCGCCGATTTCATTTCGGCTGGGTGCCCAGACATCTCTCAAACGTCCAACGGTGCAGCATCGCCGGATATGGTATTCCATTTCCAGGCCACCATGACGGCAACGCATCATTTTGAGTTGGTGCAGCACGAGGAAGATGGTTATGGCGACCTGATGATGTACATCACCGATCTCTGCCCCAAGGCCGGGTCGGGAGCACAATGTCTGGCCGGTGCGGATTTGAGTGGTATTCAGGGAGGCGAGGTTATTGACTTTGCCCTGACGGAAGGCCAGATCGTGTACATCGTCGTAGATGGTTGGGGCACAACCACACCCATCTCCGGTATGTTTGAGCTACGAATCGACGTGCTTGAAACGGAATGTGACGATGGGCTGGATAACGACAATGACACCTATGTTGATTGCGATGATAGCAACTGTATCCTTATGCCCCATTGTGGTCCTACCAATGACAACTGTGAAACGGCCAAGGCCCTGGTAGGTTCGCTTCCGATTCACGAAGTTGGTCTTACCAATCATGATTCCTTAACGAATGCATTTTCGGCGCAAGCCTGCGATCCGCTGCTTCAGGAAGAAGAGGCAAGAGATGCGATCTTTACGTATACGGCGGCGGAGGCCGGTGCCATTCGTTTCTCATTAAATCCTGCGACTACGGATTTTGATGCCCAGCTGTATGTTATGTCCGAATGTCCTATTGGAACCGAGGCATGTCTTGGCTCCAATGATGTTGAGGGATTGGGTGGAGACGTAGTTGAACTGACGCTCGAGGCCGATCAGATGGTCTGGATCGTGGTCGACGGGAAATGGACCTTTGCACCCGAGGAAGGGATCTACGAACTCGTCATCGAGAAATACGAAGACAACTGCGGTGACGACACGGATAACGACGGCGACAACCTTACGGATTGTGATGATCCGGACTGCTATGGCGTGGGTGAATTCTGCGCCCTGCCGGGAAGCCTCTGTACAGCTGCCATCGATCTGTCGGCTATGGGGACCCCAGGAAGTGTGACGGGTGATACCGAGCTGGAGGGTCTCTCCGATGATCTGGCCGGTTGTGGCTATACCAGCTCGGCCCCCGAAGTGTATTATAAGTTCGTCGCGCCAGAGACCGCCTTGTACATATTTTCGCTTACCGAGAACGGAACGAACTTCGATTCTCTACTTTATGTCGCATCGGATTGTGACTTTGTGAGCTGCCTGGGCAAGGACGATAACGTTGGCGATGGTGGCGAAGAAGTCGAAGTAACCCTGGAAGAAGGCCAGATGGTCTACGTCGTTGTGGACGGATGGTATGCCAATTCGGGTCAATATGAACTCGTCTGGGAGGGCCGCGAAGCTCTTTGCGAAGACGAACTGGACAACGACAACGATGGATTGGCGGATTGTGACGATCCGGACTGCGGAGCGGCGGGGAACTGTGCTCCGGAAGGCGACGTATGTGCTGCGGCCGTTCCCATTGCTGTAGGGGAAACCGTGGTCGGTCATACGGGTGATTTCAACGCCATTACCACGACGTCCGAGTGTGGAATCGGCTATGGTGGTTCGGGCCCTGAAGCGGTCTATCTGCACGAAGCGACACAGGCTGGAAACTATAAGGTAACTCTCGTACCGGACTCGGGTTTCGACTCGGTACTCTACATCAGTACGGTCTGTCCGATGGCCGACGATGAAGAACAGTGCATTGGGTATGACGATGGTTTATCTGGTGTGACCGAGATACTGACGTTCACCATCACCGAGCCGACGTCCCTCTATATTCATGCCGATTCGTACTTTTCATCCGCGGATGGTGGTGGTTATACGCTGACCCTCGAATACGATGCCATCGAAGATCTATGTGACGATGGGACCGATGACGATGAGGATGGACAGATCGATTGCGACGATTCCGATTGCTGGTGGACTGAGATCTGTGGTGAGCCTGCGGGTAATACCTGCTCGGATCCCATTCCTCTGACGGAGGCAGATTTCGAGGGCGATGCGTTCGTGTCTTCGTCGACCGTAAACTTCAATAGCGATGTGACCGCACCGAGCTGTGTCGCCAGCGAGTACGGTGGGAACGGACCGGATATGGTCTTTTCTTACACGGCGCCAGCCTTTGGTGAATACAAGTTCATCCTCAGTCCTGCGGGCTGGAACTCGGAGCTCTACATTTCGACTGATACCTGTGGTTTGACTCCCGAGGTCTGCCTGGCTGAGGAAGACGAGTACAATTCACCTGAGATTCTCCCTGTGGTTCTGGACGCTGATCAGACCATATTCATCTATGTTGATGGAAGTACGGATACTTCAGAAGGTCCCTTCGATCTTGATCTGATCTACACCGCGTTGGAGCAGAACTGCGAAGATGGTCTGGACGATGACGGTGATGGTCTATTCGATTGCGAAGATGACGATTGCAGCGCTGTACCAATCTGCATTGAGTCGATCTGCGATGACGGACTCGATGATGAAGGTGATGGATTATTCGATTGCGAAGATCCAGATTGTACGGGTACCGCCGCCTGTATTCAGCCCGGGGATGGCTGTGCCGGTGCATTACCTATTACCCTGTTTGACGAATTCCCGATTTCGGGGTCGACGACCGGGTTCACCAGTTATACCGAATCCAGTGACTGCCAGGGCTACGGTGGGTCGGGTCCCGAGGTCGTCTATGTATTCGAACCGGAATTCTTTGCGGAATATACGGTATCGCTTGTTCCAAGCGCGTCCTTTGACTCGGTTCTGTATGTTAGCAGCGGCTGCCCTGTTATACCGGACGTCTGTCTTGGCCGGGATGACAACTTTGCGGCCGGCGGGGCCGAAGAGGTCAAGTTCGTTATGGGTCCACCCGATGTGGCTTATATCTTTGTGGATGGCTACTCGGCTACCCAATCGGGCGGTTACGATCTTACGGTTGGTTACGAAGAGCTTGAAACGGAATGCCTTGATGGATTGGACAACGATGAAGACGGTTTCGTCGATTGTGAGGATCTGGACTGTTGGGCTGTCGAGCTTTCGTGCGTGCCGGCGGGTGGCTCCTGTGATGCACCGGCAAATCTCAACGATTATCCAGCCGGATTTGCAGGCACGACCGCCGGATTTGGTAATAATCTAGCGGCCAGCGCATGTGGTGCGTATAGCGACAACTCGGGTGAAGATGTCGTATTTTCCTACACAGCTCCGGCCTTTGGTACCTATACCTTTGTGTTGGATCCCGATGATGACTTCGATTCAACGCTCGGTGTGTCACCGGATTGCCCGTCCAGCGTGGCGACATGTCTGGGTGACCAGGACCTGGGGACGGGTTCGACCGAAAAGGTCGAACTGGAACTGGCGGAAGGACAGCAGGTATTCATCCTGGTGGACAGTTACTATAGCGATTCACCGGGAGGCTTCATCCTGACTGTTGAGACCGATTTCCAGGAGGGGATCTGTGATGATGGTCTGGATGATGACGGAGACGAGCTGGTGGACTGTGCGGATCCGGACTGTGACGGCCAGGTCGGCTGCATCGAGCTCTTCTGTGATGATGGTATCGACAACGACGAGGACGGCTCGGTCGACTGCGACGATAATGACTGCGCCGGTATCTGTGCGGTCCCAGGTGATAGTTGCGAGCAGGCCATTCCCCTCGAAGGCAATGCTGCGGTAGCACCGATTGAGGTAATCGGAAGTACCACCACCTTCACGGACTTCTACGATGTTTGTAACTCGTCACTGTCCAATAATAAGGACGTTGTCTACGAGTTCTGGTCCCTTTTACCAGGTACCTATAAGTTCGAGCTGACCGGAGCTGGTACGGACTTCGACAGCTTGCTCTATATCAACACGAGCTGTCCTCCTGTGAATGCGACCTGCCTGGGCTACGACGACGCCTTCACCGATGGTGGTGAGGAGATCTCCCTTGAATTGGGTGATGGCGAGCGGGTGTATGTCTTTGTGGATGGCTGGTCGAGCTACGACGGGAATTACACACTGAAGGTATCCTACACCGAGTGAGTTGGGCTCTACGCGTGGCGTAGAATCCAGTTTACAGCAGAGAAGAAAAGCCCGCCTCCTGGAACCCAGGAGGCGGGCTTGTACATTTTGCTGGGCCCTGTTACCAGAGACGCCTTGCCGTTTGAACTACGAACGAGGGCATAGGATGTGTCGATATGGATTAATTGGGTTGGTGGTACTTCCGTGGCTTATGTCCTGTGCCACCCTTTGTCCTCCCCCGAAGCAGGAAACAGCCATGAAGAATGCAAAAACGTTCTGGGCGAGTGCGGATCATCTGACCCAGATCTGTGATGGGTCGATTCAGGCGGCTGCCACTATACGAGATCAGATCAAGGCGGTTCCTGATGGAGAAAACACCATCGAGAATACCCTGGAAGGCTATAATCAAATGTTGATTGCTCTTGATATGGCCTACGGTCATGCAGGGCTCATGTTTAGCGTTCATCCCGACAAACCGATTCGGGATGCAGCCCAGAAATGTGAACAGAAGGTCGCCAAGTTTGCGAGCGATCTGGGGCTTGACCAGGCATTATTCAAGGCCGTGTCGACTGTGGACGCTTCGGGAGCGGATGACCACACCAGGAGATTTACGAAGCATCTTCTACGAGACTTTCGTCGTTCTGGTGTGGATAAGGATGAAAAAACACGCAAACGCCTCTCGGAAATCAACGAGGAGATGGTTCTCCTGAGCCAGGCCTACCAGAAGAATGTTCGACTGGATGTTCGCTCGATTGAACTTGACGATGCGGCGGGGCTTGATGGCTTGCCCGGGGATTTCATCAAGGCCCACCCGAAAAACAAAGCCGGGAAGATTGTAATCACGACCGATTACCCGGATTTCTTCCCATTTCAGACATACGCCAAAGACCGGCAGCTACGAGAGAAGCTCTACCGGGAGTTCATGCGGCGTGGTTATCCCAAGAATAAGGACGTTCTTACGAAGCTGTTAAGCCTGCGCCATGAATACGCCCAAACGCAGGGATCCGATACCTGGGCGGATTATAATGCGGAAGACAAGATGGTGAAATCGGCGCAGGTGGTCGAACAGTTCATCGACCAACTGAACCGGATCGTTCGTCCTATTTCTGATGCCGATACACAGGTTGTCCTGAATCGAATCCGTAAGGATGATTCCACGGCGGCCCATGTGGCCGTCTGGGATCGTTTTTATTATACCGCCAAGGTGCGTGAGGAACAGCACGGCTTTGATGCGAAGACCGTTCGCCCCTACTTCTCCTATCCACGTGTAAAAGAGGGTGTTTTCCAGCTTTATGGCGAGTTGTTCGGGCTTTCCTTCGAGCATTTGCCCGACGAGTCGGTGTGGAACTCCGATGTGGAAGCCTATCTAATGAAGGCCGATGGCAAGGTGGTAGGGAAATTCTACCTGGACATGCATCCGCGTGCTGGAAAGTACAAGCATGCGGCTATGTTCCCAATCCAGACGGGACTCAGCAGGGATCGGATTCCGATGGCATCCCTTGTCTGCAACTTCCCGGACCCGTCCAAAGGAGATGGACATGCGTTGATGGAACATACGCAGGTGGTGACGTTTTTTCACGAGTTCGGACATTTGATACACCATCTATTGGCCCGTGATACCCGCTGGGTAAGTCTTTCCGGTATTAATGTAGAATGGGATTTCGTCGAGGCACCCTCTCAGATTCTGGAAGAATGGGCCTGGGACGCGCGCGTTTTGGCTCGGTTTGCCATGCACCTTGAGACGGGTCAGCCCATCTCGGTCGATCTTGTAGAACGCATGCGGAAGGCCAGCGAATTCGGTAAGGGGCTGGCGGTAATGCGCCAAGTCTTCTACACGGCCTATAGCTTCTTTTTGCATAATAGGGATCCGAAGACCGTCGATCTGGATGCTTTTATGGAGGAGATGTATACCAAATACAGTCCCTACCCCTCTATGAAGGACGCGTATGTATACGCCAACTTTGGCCACCTCGTGGGGTACAGCTCGATGTACTATACCTACCAGTGGTCCCTGGTCATTGCGAAAGACCTGTTCACCCGATTCCGTGGCGAAGGAGTCTTGAACCCGGCCGTAGCAAGGGCGTACCGTAAACATATTCTTGAGCCCGGGGGGACCCGTGATGCCGCCGATCTGGTCGAGGGGTTTCTGGGGCGCCCCTACAACCTCGATGCCTATAAAGCCTGGCTGGAGAAATAGACTGCAATTCGCATCCATATTTTGGCAATCCGTTGGAGGCTCCGACAGGTACGGCTGGCCCTGGACTCGATTCTAGACCGTGACTTGTCGTATACTCTGGCTGCGATCAGAGATCGGTAGTCTTGTATGAAGAACGCATTGCGATTGGTTGTAGAGACCGAGACATCGGAAGAAGTGGTGGAGCATATCCTGCATGGAGATGAGGCGGTGGCAGGTCGCGACTCCACCTGTGATCTCTGTATTGAGAACCCCCGCGTTTCGGGGCAGCACGGTGTTTTTCGGGTGGAATCCGGAGCCTATACCTTTACCGATCTATCCAGTCGAAACGGTTCCGCGATTCTTCGCGCGGGAGCCAGTTATTACGAGGCTTTACGAAGCGGGATCCCGGTTCGCTTGAAAGAAGGCGACCGTCTGTTGGTGGGTGGTGCTGACGCACCCTCTACGGTGCGTATAGAGTCGATTACCGCGTCCTTGGACAAGGTGGACGTATCGAGCACTGAGATTGTGGCAATGGAGCCGTTATACGGCCAGACGGCCTTTGAGGATCCTTTTGTAAATCTGGCTATGCGGGCCATAACCGCCACTTCGGCCCAGGCCCTTGCCGATGCCGCGGTATTGTACCTGGAGCAGATCTTTCCGTACGCGGATCGCTATGGAGCGTGCCTTTCGAATGCGTCCGTTCCGGTCCGGGCGGGCGAAGAGATCCCTGTTCAGGTGTCGAGTGTAGCGGACGAGAACGGCCAGGTTGTTCTTATGGAGTACAACCTGGACAGCAGAAATGACGAGCACGACACTTGTGCGGCTGTGGCTGCACCTGTGATGGTTGGTGATGAGATTGTTGGCGTTATAGCGGCCTGGTCGGATCTTGGACTTACACCATTTCCCGTGGAGGGACTGGTGTCTGTGAGCATAGGGGCGTCGTTTATTGGTCTCAGCCTTTCTAGGCCACAAGGTTTGGAGGATTCCGGAACCCGTTCTCCGACTATCGAGATTCCGATAGGCGATACGTTCTTGTCCGAAGATTACGACGAGTCGGACTCTTCGTCCCAACACGGGCTCAAAGATGTGGTCGATCAGGTGGAGCGCGTGGCGATTGAACGAGCCCTGGAACAGACCAGCGGAAATGTATCCAAGGCCGCCAGAATTCTAGGGCTGACACGTCCGGGGCTGTACAAGATGATGG
>CAUZEG010000131.1:0-12105 GCA_963578775.1 Myxococcales bacterium | reverse complement strand
CGTTATGCATGACACCGCCGACTTCGAGCGTCTCATGGGCACGAAGAACGGTTTCCAGGTCGCGTGTGAAGATGGCCGCCTGAAGACCGTAGGGACTGTCATTGATAGCTGAAAAAGCTTGTTCCAGATCGTCGTATGGGAAGAGGGATACTACGGGCCCAAAGACTTCGCAGGACACCACTCTGTCGTCGTGTTGGGGGTTCAAAAGGACCGTCGGTTGGAATACGGAGCCCTGGTATTCGCCACCACAGGCCAGTTCGGCCCCGTTGTCGATGGCTTCTTGAACCCATTTTTGTACGCGTACCGCATCTTCGGGGCTGATCAGAGGCCCAACCATAATTCCGTGATCGTTGGGATCTCCAGCACGTACATGGTCGCGAATATGAGAAGTATAGGCCTTCACGAACGAAGGGAAAATGTCCCGATGAATGTAGATTCGTTGGACGCTGATACAAGATTGGCCTGCGTAGGCAAAGGCCCCCCCCGCCAGCTTTTGGCAGGCTCGGTCTATATCCGCATCTTCACAGACGATATTGCCGGCGTTTCCTCCAAGCTCCAATAGCACTCGCATATGGGAGGCTCGTTTCTTAAGAGCCCAACCTACGTCTGGGCTTCCGGTGAACGATAGGAGACGAAGACGAGGGTCGGTGCTCAAAGCTCCGGCCTCCGTATGGGAAAGAGGCAGTACAGACAGCGCCCCTTTGGGCAGGCCGGCCTGCCCCAATACATCGGCCAACATCAGAGCAGCGGTCGGGGTTTGCGAGGCAGGCTTAAGAACCATCGGACAACCAGCAGCAACAGCTGGGGCAATCTTATGGGCCACCAGATTCAGCGGAAAATTGAACGGGCTGATGCCGGCGACGGGGCCAACCGGAAACCGTCGGATCATCCCAAGGCGTCCTTCACCCGAACTGGCCGCATCCAGGGGGATCATCTCACCCGTCAGCGTTCGAGCGGCCAGGGCGGCGTCCGTAAATGTGTCCAGGCATCGAAGAACTTCGGAACGAGCAATATCGATAGGCTTGCCGGCTTCGGCAACGATGGCCTGGCTAAACTCGTCGATCTTTGTCGCCAGGATCTCTCGAGTTCGATCCAGTACTGCTGCTCGTTCGTGGGCTGGCCAGGCCGCGAGCTCCGATGCCTTTTGGGCGGCTAGACCAATCGCGCGGTCCAGATCCTGTGCGTCTCCAAAGCAGATCTTGGCTACTGGTCGCTTATCGTAGGGACTCTGGATGGTTCGGACATCCGATGTAATCAGGTGTTCTCCAGCCAGAAAAGCGGCGCGAGCATCAGACATGGTAGGACCTCCTCCATAGATGGAGCCTTAATACGACGCCATGACCAACGCAAGCAAGATCGGGCCGGCGTTTTTCCTCGGCCGGAAAACATGCGAAGATCCGGCTCGATGAAAAAAGAAACACGATCCATAGAGACGCCAGGCGCGGCGTGGGATAGCTCCGAGACGATGCTTGATTATGCTCGTCTAACGCGCAAGAGCCCGCTCTTCGCAGAGCTTGCGGAGACATTGGTTCTTCGGATCGTACGTCGGAGTGATCGCTGTCTGGTGGATCTGGGGGCGGGCATCGGTGTGAGCACCGCCCCTCTTTTGCGGGCGGCTCCCACACAGGCCCATGTCTGGGCAGTGGATCCGGCACGCGCCATGGTGGCACGTGGTCGTAAGGAGTTACAGGACCCGCGCGTTCGTTGGTTATGTGGTGATGTATATAGTGTTTTGGAAACAAGGGGCGAAGGAAGTGTCGACGCTGCGATCTGTTCCGCGACGCTTGGTTTTGTCTCCAATTCACATGCGGTCTTATCCGCGCTACAAAAGACCCTTAAACCCGGCGGACGCATTGGTTTATCGTTGTCTTCGGAACAGCTTGGACGGTCCGAGAATCTGGTGAGCCCGGAAGCAAGGGCTTTCTCGGATGTAATGAACCGTATCCGCCAGCTCGTAATGATTAATCATACCGCAGCAGAAACGCCCCCTCAGGAAGCATATAGCCCTCTCCCGGCGAATGAAGACGACCTGATAGACCTCTTGATGGGTCTGGGCTTTGGCGATATTCGAATCGACGAGCAGGAACATCTTATTACAGCAGAAGAACGTATGGAATGGTGTTCCCTGGCCCCGAATCGAGCCCGTTGGTTACCCGGTGCTCCGCAAGAGCGCGTACGGGAAGGACTTCGGCTGTTTCGCCTTCAGGCCCAGGACCTGCCGATCATGGCACAGACCTGGCTATTGATAACGGCGGTTCTGGATGGTTGATCGTGGCTCTGGAATTTACAGTGGCTGACGAGGTACAGTAAGTAGAATGGTAATTAGTATCGGGTGAGTGGAGAAAATCGTAGTGGCAAGGATAACAGCAGAAGGACTTCAGGTTTCGGATCTTTCGGTTCCGGCGGATGGTACCCGTAGCGTTCGTTCGTTACTTGCCAGACATGTGCGCCGAACCCTCGAGATCCTGCTTACCCTTCCAACCGACGGCCTGGATAATACGACATCGTTGACGTTCATGCGGGTCCGGACTGCCGTTCAGCGGGCTGTAAAGGACCGAGCCGCAGCGCGCCGGGTCCAGCAGATGGTTCATCGCGTCGTTCTATCGGGGCCGATTCACGCCGCCTACCGATGCCTCTTAACCGAGGAGACTCGTGCCGCCTATCCCGAACGCATGTCGACCCTTGTCCCCGAGCTTCTGGCTCAGATGTCCATCGCAGGCCTGCTCCCGGGGGAGGGGATTTTCTGGCCTGCGGCCGTGGATGCTGTGGCCTGGGTTCCGGCCGGTGTCGTCCTCCGCCTACCCGGCGACGCGGATGGTATTCACTTCTCTCCCTATGCTCTTCAGATCCGAGGCGGGTCCTTTGACGGGCAGAGTGTGGCCTTCGGGTCCGAGTCGGAGATCTCCGCTGCGGGGGTCACGGTGGACCGGTCGTTCTCGGTAGTATCCGGCAGGATGTTCCTGTCGACCCACGACACCAATCCGCTAAGTGATTTTGAGGCCCACCCCGACAAGGAGGGGAACAGCATTGATCTGAGCGATCGTCCAGCCTCCGAATGGGTGGATTCACTCAAGTTGAGTCTCGATTATATCGAGAAGGGTTTGCCGGAGCTTCGGGCCGAGATGGAGCTCGTGATGCAACAGTGGATTCCGGTCGGGTACGAGCCCGAACGACATCTTTCTGCCTCGTATCAGGAAGCGATCGGCCAAGCCTATCTCACATTGCATCCGAATACCTTTACGATGATGGAAGCCATGGTGCATGAGTTTCAGCATAATAAGGTCAACGCCCTTTTGAACCTGGACCCGCTTCTTGAGAACGCCTTTTACCCCTTGTTTTCATCTCCTGTTCGGCCCGATCCACGACCACTGCACGGTGTGTTGTTGGCTGTGCATGCCTTTCTACCAGTGGCAGAGCTTTATTTTCGACTCGAAGATGCGGGGCTTGCCGATGTGAGCCGGCCCGATGTGCAGCGGCGTATCCAGCAGATCGTTGAAGGTAACAATGCCGGAATGGATGTGTTGCGCGAAAATGCCGAGTGGACGCTTACCGGGGCCGACTTTTTCGCACAATTGGACACCCTCGATTCGGCCCATATGGCTCGACTTGGCCTTTAGGCCTGGATTGTAGCGACGTGTTTGAGATGGCCGCGTAATGCCTTACGAGAGATGGCCAGCACGAAAACCACCGGGGCGCCGAGCACGGTGCTTGCAACAAAGAACCCGGGCCAACCAAGGGCGGCTTGTAGATAACCCGCAGGGCTACCCACCACGATGGTGAACAAGCCGGCCAGGGCGGTGAAGATTGCGAACTGTGTTGCACTGTGGGCTGGATGGCAAAGAGCGATAAGCAGCGTCACAAAGGCGGCGATACTCATACCGCTGACAAACTGTTCAAAGCCGATGACCGTAGCCAGCAGGCCCTGGCTCTGGGGTAGGACACTCAACAGTAGGAAGCCAAGATTGGTCAGGGCCTGAAGAATGGCGAAGATCAAAAGAGCTGTAATAAGGTCCATCCGAGTCAGTATCCAGCCCCCGAGGAGTCCACCTGCGATGGTGCATAGCAGTCCTACCATCTGGTAGATGGCCCCGATTTCTGTCATGGAGAATTTGAGGTCAAGCAGGAATGGGATCGCCATCAGTCCCGCCAGCGCATCACAGAGTTTGAACAATAAAAGTACCAACAGGACCCATAATGTGGCGGGTCGTTTGATGAATTCGGACCAGGGTTCGGTAAAGGCTTTCCCAAGGCTCGTAGGAGTCTTTCGGTGGACCACAGGATCGGGGGCTATCCAGGTAACGATCATGGACACGCCCATAAGACCGGCCATCATCAGATAGGTGTTTTGCCAGCCCCATACATCACTCAAAACCAGTGCCAGGCCGCCGGCGACGATCATCGCGATCCGGTAGCCAGCCACGGAGACGGCGGCACCGAAGCCACGCTCTTCGGGGAGAAGAAGGTCGGCCCGGTAGGCGTCAAAACAGATGTCTTGCGATGCGGACAAAAAAGCGATGAGCACTGCGACAACGGCGATGGGCCCGTAGGCGGCTTCCGGTGATAGGGTGGCCAGGGTGGCCAATGCGACCATCAGGAAGTACTGACTCGCCAGAATCCAGGCCCTTCGATGTCCCCGTTGGCTGAAGCCGAGTTGATATCGGTCCATCAAGGGTGCCCACAGAAATTTGAGGCTGTAGGGCAAGGCGACCAATGAGAACAAGCCGACCGCTCGGATATCTGTGCCCGTATCGGCCAGCCAGGCGATCAGGGTTTTCTGACTTAAGAGCAGGGGGAGCCCCGAGGCGAAACCCAGGGGCAACATGATCAAGATATGTTGACGGCAGAAGAGGCGTAGCCCGGATGTGGTGACGTTTGGGTCGGAGCCGGGAGTGTCCATTATCCGGAGCGGTGGCCTGGGTAGACGGCCAGACCTCGAACCAGAATATCCATGGAGGTGGCTAGATCCTGTTCATTTAATACGCAGGCAATTCGAACTTCGTCACGGCCCGCGCCCGGTGTGGCATAAAAGCCTGCTCCCGGAGCAACCATGGTGGTTTTGCCGTCGTGGCTGAACTCGTCCAATAAGAAGCGGACAAAGTTCTCGGCGTCATCTACAGGTAGACGCGCCATCTGGTAGAAGGCCCCTTCTGGTCGGTGAACAAGTATGCCGTCCACCTGCCGAAGAATATCAAAAACGATATCCCGGCGTTTGCGGTATTCGTCGCGGATTTCGTCAAAGTAGGTTTCACCGAGCGAGCTGGCCCCGGCCCCCGCCAGCTGGCCAAGAGTCGGTGGGCTCAGGCGTGCCTGTGCAAACTTCAGGCTCGCCGCTGTTATCTGGCGATTTCTTGAGACGAGGCAACCGATACGTCCACCGCAGAGTGAATAACGCTTGGACAAGGAGTCTACAACGATGACCCGGTCTGCGATGTCATCGTAGCTGAGAAGACTCCGGACGGTTGAGCCCTGGTAGATGAATTCCCGATAGACCTCGTCAGCGATAAGAAAGAGATCGTGGCGAATGGCCAGGTCTATGATCTGTTGGATTTCGTCTTCGGTATAGACGGCGCCCGTCGGGTTGGAGGGATTACAAAGCAGAACTGCCTTGCATTCGGGGGTTACAAAGCGATGCAGATCGTCGGGAAGATGGTATCCATCTTCCACCCGGGTCGGGATAGGCACCACATGGTTTCCCAGCATGGCCGCAAAACCGAGGTAGTTGGCATACATGGGATCAGGGATGAGGACCCCGTCACCTGGGTCGAGACAGGAGCTGAACGCGAAAATTATGGCTTCGCTTCCCCCGGTTGTGACAAGCAGATCAGGAGCATCCAGGGCGATCCCCAGGTTTCGGTAATAACCGAATAGAAACTCGCGAAAGGCGTGTTCGCCACCACTTGGACTATAGGCGACAACCGGATCCATTCCCGTGCGAACATTGTCCCGCATGGCTTCCGGAGTTTCGATATCCGGTTGGCCAATATTCAAATGATATACATGAACGCCGCGAGCGCGTGCGCCGTCGGCGTGGGGTACGAGTTTGCGAATGGGGGATGATGGAGCGCTTTGTCCACGGGAGCTGATGTATGGCATGGACCGAACCATAACCGTCGACGACTGCAGCGGCAAGTCCCGAAAAACAAGGAAAATATGCTTCTCCGTTGACCCGGAGTGTTGAGAAAACTATGCTACTCGGGCTCGGGGAGTCGGGTCCCCATTAACGCGATGTAAAACGAACAGGTGTTTCCGATGCGAAAACGTATGCTTACAGCTCTGCTTGTGCTCCTGATGTTTACTCCCTTTGGCCTGGTTGGCTGCGGTGGTGGTGATGGCCCTACGACGCTCAACGAGGATTCGACCGGAACAGCGGATGAAGGTGGTGGAGATGACATCTCCCTGCAGTCCCCTGATGCGGGTAATATGGCCACTGATGAATGTGATAATATTGGGTTTGTTGCCGCACAACATATCGCCCAATCGATGCCGGACTATGAGACCATGGTGTATGTCGGTCTTACGTCGGAAAACGCTCCCTTTGATGAGCTGGCTGTCGAACTCTATTATAGTACCGAGTATAACGGACCGAAAACAGCCGGTACCTATGAGCTGAATGGCGAAAACTATGCGACCTGTGGGCTATGCCTTCTGATTCGGACAAATTGTAGCCCGGCACCGAGTGGTCAGGGCCTGGTTTGCGATAAAGAGTTTCTGGCTACGACCGGAACGGTGCAACTGACAAAGGCCGATCCCAATGGAACCGGTCTCGCGGGTACACTGACGAATGTGGTCTTTGAAGAGGTCGCTATCAACCCGGACACATGGCAATCCCAGGCGGTTTTGAACGCGGAGTCCTGGTGTATTCCGAGCTATAACTTCACTGGCGACTTCGCCAGCGATCCCGGCAATACGAACCCCTTTAACGGCGATATGCCCATCGCAACGACACCGGCCGATGCGGGCTGCGTCACGAATGGTAACGGCACCCTGGTGGGTAGCAATATCGCCAACTTCAGCCTTCAAAATTGCAATGGTGACACCCTGGATTTGCATGAATATTGCGGAAGCAAGGTAGTGCACCTCAAGGGCGTAACCGGCTGGTGCCCAGCGTGTATGGCGGATATGGAAGCCGACGCAGCCGAGTATGGTAACCCACTTACGGATGAAAAGGTCCAGGCCAAGAGACCAGGATACCGCATTGTCTATGTGCTTGGTGAAAACGCGCAGAACGGTCCGCCAACAGCTGTCTTCTGTAGCCAGTTTGCGCAGCAACATGGTGTGGATCCGTCCTATCTGTATATGGACTACGGCAATAACGTGCCCATCCCCCTCATCTTTCCTGAGGGATCGGGCATTACCGCTGGATCTCTTGCGACGGTGTGGACCCATATCAACCCCTATTTGACCGCCCAGGGTAATTCGGTGGAGATCCCCTTCCCATGGGACGCCGTCATGCGCGGAACGAATATGGAGTATCGGACCAGTACTACATTCAGTCCGGGCGGAAACCTCTACTCGATCATCGACCAACTGATGAACGAATAGAGGAGAACCTACCCAGAAGAAGCCGGACGAGCTTCGAGTCTTTATGGTAGATTCGAAGCTCGTTCTTTTTTTGCGGCCGTTCAGATTCTCTCAAGTCCCTGCACATTAGCTTCCAATTTGTACCGATCATCAATATAGAACCCTCGAAGTTCGGAACGAGGCCCCATATTGTCAGATACCAGTCCAATACAGTTCTGCCTTTTACAGGCTCGCAAACCCGGCGACCCGGTTCGCCAGGAAGAGCATCGGTCCTTTGCAGAGCAGATGCAGGTCGATACTGATCAGGTCGATGTATGGGATTTGCTCACAGGGCCACCTGATATCGACCAGTTGGAATCAACATATGATGGGGTTGTTGTGGGTGGAAGTGGTGACTTTTCCACCACCGACTCGGAGCCCTGGATAAAGGGTTTCATAGATACAATGGGTATGATCTGTGATCGACGTATACCCACATTTGCGTCCTGCTTTGGCTTTCAGGGAATGGTAATCTCCCAGGGTGGAATGGTACGCAAAGATGAAGCGGCGGCCGAGGTCGGAACCTACGAGTTGCAATGCATGGATGGGCTGGAAGACGATCCCGTATTCGGTGATCTACCCACTCGATTTGTGGCCCAACAAGGGCATAAAGACCGAGTGATAGAACTACCCAATGGATTGGAAAATCTGATCCGTTCCGAACGCTGCCCCTATCAGGCTGTTCGGGTTAAGAATAGCCTGGTGTACGGTGTTCAATTCCATCCCGAGTTGACTGGGACCGAGAACAAAGCACGGTTTGCGCGCTATTATGAGACCTACGTTGATGCCCTTGGTTACGATGCAACGCAGCAAATCATGAAGAGTTTTATGGAATCTCCCGACGCCAATCAGATCCTACAGCGTTTTAAGAACGCTGTAGCCTCTTCGCGTCGCGGTTAATCGGCCGCGGATTCGGAATCCGCTTTGGCTGCGGCCTCAAATTCCTTGGTGACCTTTTTGGCAAGGTCGAGATCTCCGGACTCTTTATAGTCGTTGATCTGAATGACCCAGCGCTCCTCGGTGTCAAGGTCGACAAAGCCCAGGTAGTACGGTGGATCCGGGTTTCTTTTGAGGGTATGTCCCTGCGCCTGACGCTCAAGGTACATCCGAGTGTATTCCCCAGCGTCTTTCAGTATATGGGTTTTGATTGCCATAACCCTGCCTTGGTAGCACGGTTTCTCGACGCACTCAAGCGGGAGGTTTTCAGCGGGCAGGGTTTTTTGTCAGTGGTCCGCCACCGAATCTAGCAGGCAGGTTTCTACAGTTCTTCGACATGGGTTCCCACCATCCCCGGTCCCTTACGCGGCCCCAGCTTTTTCTTGGCTTCTGGTTCTTCACCGGCCGGGACAACCCTATGTTCCGGGACCCCGGCATGGGGTTGCACGTGGATTTGAGCGTCGACCAGCATGACGTCCCGCAGTCGATGAAGAAAGGTCCCATGGGGTGTGTCGGTATAGGCCCCATAGATGGCAATCCAGAAGGCAGCCTGGATTTCACCATTATCAAAGGGGAGGGGTTCCAATTTGTTGGCGGCATGAACGGTAAGTTGGACGAATGCATCTTCTTCCGTTCGTTTTTTCCCTTCCACAAAGATCTCGTGCGAGGAATTGGTCGGCGCGCAATAGATCTCAGCCCAGTCTTTGGCGATAGCTTCATCCTCAGGAAGCGCTAGACGGGTAATGGCGAAATTGCGCAAGAGCGCAGAAATCGAGCCGTCGGCGAATCTCTGACGAGGGTTCTTATGGACAATGAAAATGTCGAAGCGATCCGCAGGCATAGCCATACCCTGACGTGGTGGATCCCTATGCTACGTGATGCACTCGGTCTTGAAAAGCGGGACCTGACCTGGCTTAGGAGTCACAGCCATCCGGGCCGATACTGCAGCTGCCGTCATCGCAGGTAAAGAACATGCCGTAGTTGCATGCCATATTTTCCGGACAACAACAGGTAGAGATTGCGTTATTCGTACAGCAGGTCTCCCATTCTCCGTCGCAGCCCGCATCGGGGCTATCACCACTGTCCGTGGGGTTGGCGTCGGTTTCGGAAGTGTCTGTTTCGGAGGTGTCTGCGCCGTCACAGGAGTCCGCGATTCCTACACAGGATCCATCGTCGCATGTCGTATACCAGCCGTAGTTGCAATCCGCGCCTTCGGGGCAGCAGCAACTGGAGACCTCACCGGAGATACAGCAAGACTCCCAATTTCCGTCGCAACCGGTATCGCCACTATCCTTGGCGTCGGTCACAGTGGCGTCCGTCGATGTGGCATCGGTCTGTGTCGTATCCCCCGGCTCGCAGGTTTGGCCCCCGTCGTTGCAGACGCCGTCACCACAATCTTCGTACATGCCAAAATTGCATGCCATCCCCTCGGGGCAGCAGCAGTTGGAAATCAGCCCGTCAACGCAACAGCTTTCCCAGTTCCCGTCACAGCCAGCATCGCCATTGGTTGCATCGCTGATGGTCGTATCCGAGCTACTAGCATCCGAACTGGTAGTATCCGAGCTGATCGCGTCCGATGTTCCGCATTCTTCGCCCAGGGTACAAGTGTTATCGCCACAGTCGGTAAACCAGCCGTAGTTGCACGCCATATCGTCGGGACAGCAGCAGGTCGTGATGACTCCGTCGGAGCAACAGGCTTCCCAGGCCCCCGAACATGCGTCCGAAACGGCATCTGTAGTTTTGGATGTAGATTCGGAGGAAGTGCAGCCCGTAGAAAAAGAGAGGGCCGATACGAATAGCAGAACAACGCCGAAAAGATGGAATCCGGGCATTGCCGCACAGCCCGCCAGAAAGACGGCAGCAATGGGCCACACCCACCGCTGTTTGGCCGGAGAAAGAAGCATTTTCTTTATTGAGGTCTTGAACGCCATACGAAAAGCTCGTTTGAAGGTCGCCTTAAGCGTAGCTTGATCCAAAGCCGGAATCAAAGAATGAGACGATTATTTTGGAGAGCTATTCGCTGGTTTCGTCAGAAACCTGCTCGACCAGATGGGTGAAGATCTCGCCTCGATGCCCGTAGTTCTCGAACTGATCATAGGACGCACAGGCAGGCGACAACAGAACAATATCACCCGCCTGGGCGAGTATTCTGGCCCGGTTTATGGCCGTCGCGAGATCCTTGGCGTTATGGGCCGGATGGTGGGAGGGAACAGCGGCGAGGATCTCTGGTCCGGTTTGACCTATTCCGATTACTGCGCGGGTGTATTTCCCTATGGCCTGGCCCAAATCGGTGTAGTCGGCGCCTTTATCACTTCCACCGACGATGAGGATCACGGGTGCCTCCAGGCCGATCAGGGCCGCCATGGTGGCGTTCGGTGTAGTAGCTTTCGAGTCGTTGATATACTGCACATCATTCAGGCACCGTACCAGCGTGCACCGATGCGGTAGGGCCTCGTAGGTTTTCAAGCCCGCCTGAATGGCATCCAGGGAAACTCCCATATGGAGGGCCATACTCGATGCAAAGAGTGCGTTTCGAATATTATGGCTACCCACCAATGGTAGCTCGTTGACGGGCAGAACGGGAATGGTCTTGTCTCCCGGTGATAAAACAAGCCATCCGTCTTCGACCCAGCCGTGAACGCCAGCCGCGGCCACCAGACCGATGCGTTGGTCCAGTGTCCCTGCGGGGAGCTGCCAGCTGGAAAGGATCGGATCGTCACTGGCCCGTATGATCAGACTTCCCGGCTGACAGAGGTCTACCAGGCGTTTCTTGGCGGCGATGTAGCGATCACGGTCGCCGTCGAAATGATCAAGATGATCGTCCGCCAGATTGGTGACGGCCGCTATGGCAGGGATCAGGCTGTCGGTTGTGACCAATTGGAATGCGCTGATCTCGAGTACTGCGACATCCGCGGAGTCGTGATCGGCATCCACAATGAGCGGGTTTCCAAGATTTCCGCCGACAAGGGCGTTGATGCCGCCATGCTGAAGAAGGTGGTGGGTCCAGGTTGTGACGGTACTTTTTCCGTCCGTCCCTGTGATGGCGATGATGGGTCTTCCGAAACAGCGGGCGAAGAGTTCGGGTTCGCTGATGACTTCTGATCCTGCGGCGACAGCCCTCTGGAATAAGGGGTGGTGTGGAGGGATCCCCGGGGATATGACGACCGTGTCACCGGGCCGAATCGGGTTGTCTCCGAGACATATCTGTACGCCGAGGTCTTCCAGCTCCTGTTGGGTAGCCGGGTCCAGATCGGACCGGCTATCGCTGGCGACTACGTCCACTCCATGGCTTCCCAGGTAACGAGCGACGGCGATACCCGTGCGACCGAGCCCGAGGACCGATGCTTGTGAGGGCAATGCGCGTCGCGGCGTAATAGGCGGCAGCACGCTCATATATGTTCGACCCCACCCAGCTCGTGGGCATAGCCGTCGGCGACAGCAAAGAGGTCGTCTCCTCCGAAGAAGATGACCATTCCATCGCCAGCATGATTCGCATGCAGATGATCGTTGATATCGTCCATATCGGGAACGAATGTGACTTCCGTGCCGCTCTCGCGGATCTTATTGCATAAGAACTCGGTGTCGATACCCGGGATGGGCACCTCACCG
>CAUZEG010000130.1:0-12137 GCA_963578775.1 Myxococcales bacterium | reverse complement strand
TCACAAAGCCGGTTTTCCTATGGTACGACGATCCTCATCTTTTCTTGTGAATATGGGAGAACAGTAGATGGTCGGCTCGGGAACTATTCGAGATATTGTTTTTACATCGATTCTTGTTGTGCTGGTCGCCTGCGGGTCGTCGGGATCGGATGAGCCGGCGCCAGATACTGGACCGGTATGTTCCGTCGATGAGGACTGTGCGACTACAAACCCTTGTATGACGGGAGTCTGTTCGGCCGATGGTAGTTGCCAGGAGGTCGCCAATGAGGGCGCGACCTGTGACGATTCGGACGCCTGTACGGAAGGTGAGTCGTGTACGGTCGACGGAAGCTGTGGCGGCGGTACGGCTGTGGTGATCCCAGACGAGCCCTGTCAGACTTGTAGCTGCAGTGCCGATACAGGCGTGAGCTGTGAGCCTATGGCGGCGGATGATCCGGCCAATACCTGTGCTCTTGCTTCCTGTGAAGCGCTCGGGTTGTCGGAGGTGGCATTTTCCGAGGGGCCCTACGGATCCAACTTTGGTGACATCGTAAGTGATTTTACAGTGAACACACTTACGGGGTCGTGGAGTTTTCAAGACCAATGGAGCGGTTGCGATAGCTACCTCTTTACCATGTATCACCCGGACTATGAATACCCCAACGAACTGTGGAACTCGGATATTGGTTCGTTCCTGAACTCCAGCCCTGCCAACACCCATTATTTCATTATGTCATACCGGAGTGGTGACGACGCGGTTACGGATGTTACCGCCCTACAGACACGGATCGAGGAATTTCTGGCCACACGAGAGCACTCCGAAGGGGAACAGTGGCGGCAACGACTGCATTATGTGACCGACTCGGCCTGGACCGCGGATACCCTGGGTTCCCTTTTGCAGAACCGGGGACCGTGGGCCTTTGGGATTGACCGTGGGCAGCGATTTGCGGAAGTTGGCAGCCTGGGCGATGTCGCGCAGAATTTTTCGGCGGCGTTACGAGGCCTGACCTTCGAGGCTCGGTATTACAACCACCAGGTGGAAAAGCAGGCCTTTATTGATGGTCTGGGGTCGACGGCTATTCCGTCCTTTGCCGGGGAGCGAGTCGCAAACGGCTATGCGGAGCTTGTCTTGCCGGATGCGACGGAGTTGGCAAACTACGACACCCTTCACCTGGAGCTCTCCCTTGGGTGTGGCGATCCCATGTATGAAGACTGTGGCGAATGGGATTACCTGGTGTATGCCTATCTATGTGACGAGTACATGGAAGCCAATGCCCATGCAGAGGAGCCCTGTCAGCCCCATGTAGCCGCGGTCGAGGGCATATGCCATGTGGACGGCGCCAGTACTGGAGTTGTCTGTACCGATGATTCGGCCTGTGAAGAGGATCCGGAGGCCGTCGGGACGTGTGAGGGGACCACACCGGCAATTGAGGCACAAACGATCGGCTGCTCCTGCAAAGAGCCTATTGGAACCGTTGTAGAAGCGGTACAGACCTGTAACGCGGAGGGTACCGGTTACGACGACTGCGCCTGCTCGTGTGGAACGGAGTTTGGGCGATGGATTACCGCCTATGCACGTGGCGGTCGTTGGGTATCGGATGCGAGCCCCTTATTGGCCATGCTCAAAGATGGTGGCACCCGAACGCTTCGGTTCAACAGTTCCTATAGCTATTGGAACGATCTGACGTTGCATCTTACGAATAGTGGTGAGGACAAGGGTACCCCGCAGGAGATTATCCCTCTATTTGGGGGAGGAGGCTTCAATGAGTCCTACAACGAAAAGTATGAGCCCAAGGAGATAGCGATTCCAGCGGATGCTACAAAAGTCGTCCTTTATGCCGTGATATCAGGGCATGGCTGGGGATCGGACGTCGCAAACTGTGCCGAATTTTGTAACCACACCCATCATTTCACGGTGGGGACCACGGAATTCATGAAAGACCATCCCCTCGCGGGTACGGCGGAAGGTTGTGTTCAACAGATTGAGCAGGGAACAATTCCGAACCAGTTCGGTACCTGGCCCTATGGCCGGGGTGGTTGGTGCGCCGGTAAACAGGTGGATCCCTGGATTGTGGATGTCACCAGCGCTGCGGCCCCCGGTAGTACGGTGAGCGTAAGTTACCGAGGTCTCTTCCAGGGGGCAGACTATGTGCCCCAACCCTCAAACTCGGGACAGGGCTTCGGTGCGAACATCAAGATGAAATCCCATCTGGTGATTTATAAGTAGCTTTGGTGCCAGCGGGTCGGTTTTTCAACGGTTGACCGGGTATGGTATGACTGTGGCAGGGATTTTAATCGGTAGCAGGGAGAATAGAATATGATCCACGTACGGGAATTCCATCGTCTCGCGATGGGGATAATAGCCGTCGCGCTGCTCGGTATGGCCGTTGGCTGCGGATCGACCAACGATATTGGTTCGACCTGTTCGAACACCGACGATTGTGAAGATAACAACCCCTGCACCACCGGGATTTGTACTATCGATGGAAGTTGCGAGCAGATCGCCAATGTGGGCGTGAGCTGTGATGATTTTGATGTCTGCACCTCGGGAGAGCTTTGTTCGGCCGAGGGCACCTGCAGCGGGGGTACCCATGTAGAGATGCCGCAAGACCTCTGCCAGGTCTGTGTCTGCGATTCAGAGCAGGGCATCAGTTGTGAAGTCATGAAGCCCGGAGATGCTTGCAGTGATAATGACTGTTGCACCAGTAACGACCAGTGCCTGGGGTGTGATCCCGCAGCCGACGAAGGTTGTTCGGAGCTGGGACTCCAATGTACGGGAACCGCCACAGATTGTGACGATGAGAAGGTCTGCACGGTTGATGTATGCAACTGCGATGAGTCGGACAACGCGATCTGCGAAAACGTAGTGGAACCCGATGGAACGTCCTGCTCGTTCAACGAAAATGATTGCACCACCGGAGACAGCTGTATCGGAGGGGAATGCCAGCCGGGGGATCCCGCCGATCTCAACGATAACAACCCCTGTACGCAGGACTATTGTGAGAAGGGCGAGATCAAGCACGAGCCCCTGACCGAAGGTCAATGTGATGATGGTGACAACTGCACCACCGACGATCATTGTTATCTGGGCACCTGTATCGGCGGTGGCCAGGTAGATTGTGCCGTGCCGTATTGTGCTAGCGGAGCCTCCTGCGTGAGCGGTGAAGGTTGTACGGTGCAATGGATGCCGGAAGGCGCCCAATGTGAAGGCGGGGACGCGTGTTCCTCGGTGTCTATCTGCGATGCGGAGCATAACTGTGTGGGCGGCGGCTCCATCGTCTGTGATGACGAAAACCCCTGCACTTCGGACAATTGTGACGCGGAAGAGGGCTGCGTCTTCACGAATAATGAGGTGGCCTGTGACGATGGCGATCCGTGTACGACCGATGATCTCTGTACCGAGGGAAGCTGCCTAGGAACGGCTCTACCGCTTAACGGCATCGAGTTTGATTGTAACCAGGTCAACGATTTCGACGATGGAGTGTGCTGTTGTTACCAGACGGATCCGACGGGTACCTATTTGAGTGCCCACATCCTTGATATGGGGCAGGGCTTCCTCGAGGACGGCGAGGTCTACGACAACGCGGATGTGGAGTTCTGCATCAAAACCGGCTGGAACGCAGGCTGTACGGATATCGCCAATATGGATGTGTCTCCAGATGGCGTGAGCTGGACCCATATAACCTCTTTCCCAACGGAGTCTGTGCCGAAACCAGGAGGCGGCTGGGAAGAGGTATGTCAGATCGTTTTTGTACCGGTGCCATTCCGCTACGTCCGCGGTGGTAACAGTGTCTGCTGGGTAGATAAAGTGCGCGTGGCGATGGGCTGCGAAGCGACCAGTGAGGGCTGCGCTGGACCCCAGGGAAGTTGCGATGATGGCAACGGCTGCACCCTGGATTCCTGCGACGAGACTACGGGGGAGTGCGTGTATGAGCCCTCGAATGCGGACAACTGCCTCCACCTGAACGAAGGCAACAACCTGATCTCTTTCCGCTATCTACCGGAGCAGGCCACCATTGCCTCGGTCTTTGGTGAATGGGCCGATGAGGTCCGTTTCGTTATGGGTGAGGGGACAATCCACTATCGTTTCCCCAACGGCGAATATCTTGGGAATATCCATGCGTTGGAACGTACGGCCGGCTATTGGGTCAATATGGATCTTCCTACCGGGCAGAGCTCCGTGACCATCGAATTACCGGGAACAGCGACCGATCCGGACGTGAAATACCAGCTGCATCAGGGCATCAATTCCATCTCATTCGCTGCCGATAGCACCCCCCTGGCAGAAGCATTGTCCAGCCAACCCGAAGGACTTTTTGAGAGTCTTGTCGGGGAGGGGATCGCCGCCTTCTGGAATGGTATACAGTTCATCGGCAGCCTTACGGCGCTCCAACCCAACCGGGGGTATGAAGTAAAGCTGACCACAGCGGTGGCCGACTTCCAGTACAGCTGTTCGGCCTGCGATGGGACAACCACCTACCAATATGGC
The DNA here is from genome assembly GCA_963578775.1 of Myxococcales bacterium. Lineage (GTDB taxonomy): Bacteria > Myxococcota_A > UBA9042 > UBA3505 > UBA3505 > UBA3505. The sequence goes on along the minus strand of CAUZEG010000130.1, from coordinate 7,669 downwards.
TGCACGGATCCGGCCGCGACGAATACGAATCCGTCGGCCCATATCGACGATGGGTCCTGCGCCTATAACCTTCCCGCGGGCTGGGGCCAGGCCGTCTGGGCCCATAATAAGAACCAATCCTACTATTTCTTCCACCAATGGGAATGGAATGGGGACGATATCGAAGCTGGGGATGCCATCGCCGTATTTATCAACGACCAGATGTCTGGTGTTGGCTTTCCCGTGGGTGATTATACGGTCGTAGTTGCGGTGAATTCCGATGCACTGCCAGGCGATCTTGTCCACTTTAAATTCTTCGATGTTGGCACGGGCCAAATCTCGCCCCTACCGACCAATAGCCCGATTACCTGGTCGCTGAATGATAGAGTGGTCCTTGGTTGTGATGATATGGCGGCAAGCAACTACCACGCGCTTGTGGAAGTGGGCACGGGCACCTGTGATTAGTCGAATAATGGGTTTTTGGTTTGGGACAGCATTTATCCTGGATCTTCTGCTATACTATGGACCGAACACGAGGATAGTCGTCCAATGAATGGGCTTCAAAAAACCCAATATATCTGTACGGTTGGGTTGGTTTTGGCGTTACTGGTGGCGTCCTGCGCGGACTCCTCGCAGTCGCCTGTCGACCCCTTCGTCGCAGAGGAATCGCCGCCGGTCGTCTTTGATCCAGCAGCCCTGACCATGGAGGGGCTGGTTGCCTTCTATCCATTTATCGGTGATGCATCCGACCATAGTGGGTGGAACAATCACGGCACTGTCATGGGGGCGGGCCTTGCGCAGGATCGATTTAATCGTGAAGACCACGCCTACCAATTTAACGGTGTAGACGATTTCATCCTTCTTTCCGAACGGGCCATTAACGACAGTCTTACGGATTTTACCGTATCCCTCTGGTATCGGACGGGCCCGGAAACGAAGGTCGATACACCATCGTTGCCCACAGGTGACCGCACTATGTTCTTTGAAGCAGAGTCCGGGGGGGCAGGCTTGTGGATTCGAATGCGAACCAATGAGGATACAATCGTTGTATCTGCTCTCGATAAATTCAGCGTGGCAGCGGCCGGCGCCTTCAATGATGGCTACTGGCATCATCTGGCTGTAACGGCGGCCGAGGGGCGCACAGTTCGTATCTTTGTGGACGGCGTGCTCGCCGGGCAGAGCGATTCCAACCTGGAGTATACGGTGGATGGGCCGACTCCAGAGTTACCGATGATCGGTCGTACGGGAGAGGTTGGAGCGGACGAGCCTCGTCACCATTTCGACGGAGCCCTCGATGATATCGCGATCTTCCAACGGGGATTGGCCGACGAAGAGGTGGTGCTTCTCTGGGAGGAGGGGCCCAATCGAAAACCCTACGCCAAAGGCGGCGACGATCAGAGCGTTCTTGAACTGACGGTCCAGTTCGACGCGTCAAACTCCTTCGACCCGGACGGTGAAATTGTAGCGGTGCAGTGGGATTTCGATGATGGAACCGAACGGTCAACGGACTGGGCACCGACCCACGAGTTCCCCGGTTTTGGTGTTTATACTGTGGTCTTAATGGTGACGGATAATGAAGGCGGCAGCTCGACAGATCCGGTGGAGGTCGAGGTTCTCGATCCGATTACCTGTGGCAGTACGTGAGGCCAATGATGTGGCGGGTCGGTCTGGCCTGCGGATGTGAGCAGTCTCGTGAATCCAATCCTGGTAGAGTTTTTTTTGATTCGATTCCAAACATCCCATCTTTCCTGCTACACTCCCGCAAACACCGTAGACGGAATGTGATTTGAAACTGTCGAATCGATTGAAAGGCCAGGGGTTCAAGTGGCGGTACTGGGCGTTGGGACTTGCGCTACTGATGGTGGGCTGTCCCGGCGGTGGAAGTTCTAATTCTCCTGGTGAGGAGATCTTTGAGGAAGAGGAACCCCTTATCGTCTTCGACCGAGCGGCACCCACCATCGATGGCCTGGTCGCTTTCTACCCCTTTGCAGGCGATGGCTCCGACCATAGCGGGAAGAACAACCACGGCAATATCATGGGACCCGAATTGACCCGCGATCGATTTGGTCGAAAAGACCATGCCTACCAATTCGACGGTGTGGACGACTATATGGTCCTTTCGGATCGTGCGGTTGATGACAGCCTGAAGGATTTTACCGTATCCCTCTGGTTCAAGACCGGAAGTGGTGGCAAGAAGGAGGAGGAGTTTCCGTCGGGGAAGAGGGCTCTTTACTTTGAAGCACTCTCTGGCGGGCCGGGTTTGTGGATTCGTATGGTGGCGGGTCAAGACAAGATCGTTGCCTCCGCCAAGAACGAGTTCAGTGTCGAAACAGTTAGCGCCTTCAACGACGGCCGCTGGCACCATCTGGTGGTTACCGCGGAACAGGGCTGGCGGGTACGTATCTACGTCGATGGGGCCCTGGCGGCGGAAAGTGAAGCGGGTCTTGAATTCTTCGCCGATGAGCCCACCCCGGCGGTTCCTGTAATCGGTCGAACCGGAGAGGCGGGATCTACCGAAACACGCCATTTTTTCGATGGTGCATTGGATGATATTTCGATCTTTCAACGCGGTCTGGGCGAGGACGAGATTACGTTTCTCTGGGACGAAGGGCCGAATCGGCTTCCGGTTGCCAATGGGGGGGAGAATCAAACCGTATTCGAGTTGAATGCAGACTTCGATGGTTCCGATTCCTACGATCCTGATGGACAGATCGTCGAGACACGTTGGAATTTCAACGATGGCTCTCCACCGAGCTTTGCGGTTGCGCCGAGTCATGAATTTTCGAACCATGGAACCTATGATGTGACCCTCACAGTCATAGATGATGAGGGCGGTGAGTCGACGGATCTTATTGTTGTTGAGGTCTTTGACCCCAATTGTGTCACGATCGATTGCATGGGGCGCGGGGCCTGGGATCCGGCCTGGGCAGACAAAGAAGTCGAAATGCTTCATGAAGTGAACGAATGGCGAGCCAAAGGGGCCGATTGTGGTGGTGATGAATTTCCACCCACGACACCGTTGGAGATGAACCCCTACCTACGTCGCGCGGCTCGATTACATAGTCTGGATATGGCGGTCCGAGATTTCTTTGATCATGAGAACCCGGATGGTGAAGGCCCGTGGGACCGTATTGAAGCGACAGGCTATCCGGGGGCAGCACCCTGGGGAGAGAACATCCAGGGGGGCAGTGAGAGTGCTGAGGATGCGGTTCTGTCCCTCATTGATAGTCCGGGCCACTGTCGAAATATCATGGACCCTTCGTACCATGTGGTCGGCTTTGGCTATGTATTCCTGGCGGGTAGCTCGCTGGCCCATTATTGGACCCAGGTCTTTGGTGGAAGCCACTGATTTCCCTCGGTGGCCCCGGATTGGTTCGCACTCGAATACGCCCTTGTTATTGGGGATGATGCGCTTAGCATTGAATTCGGTGGGTAGATTTGGTTGAACGCCCGGACAGATTTCGTTCCGTGTAGAGCGAAGTTGTCACTATTGGGATTGTTTCTGGAGGACTTTCATGAAGACACTAAAGTGTTTGTTGCCCATCTTACTGATCTCTGTACTCGTGGCCTGCGGCGGTTCAACCGGCGATACATGCTCCGAGGGCGTCGACGATTGCGGCATTTGCGGCGGGGACAATTCGACTTGTTTCGACTGTAACGACGTAGCCAATGGCACGGCCGTGGAAGACGATTGCGGCGTATGTGACGGCGACAACTCGACCTGCACCGATTGCGCTGGTGTGGTGAATGGTTCAAGCAATCGTGACGATTGCGACGTCTGTGATGACGACCCCACCAATGATAATCTGACCTGTGCGGATTGTGCTGGTAACCCGAATGGACTCAGCACCGAAGACGCATGTGGTGTCTGCGACGACAACCCCGACAACGACGACGAGACCTGCACTGACTGTAATGACGTTGTAAATGGAGCCAGTACAGAAGACGAATGTGGTGTCTGTGATGAGGATCCCGAGAATGACAATGCCACCTGTTCGGACTGCGCGGATGTACCCAACGGTCTGAGCACGGAAGACGAATGTGGTGTTTGTGACGACATCCCCGAGAATGACAATGAAACATGCGCGGACTGTTCCGGTGTACCCAATGGCGAGGCTGTAGATGCCTGTGAGTTCGATGGAACGAGCTCCTGCGACGGCAATACACTTGTATCCTGCACCGACGAAGACGCCGATGGCTGTCTCGATCTGGTGCCCGAGGATTGTGATACGAGCACCCCCTTCTGTATAGACGGTGATGCCAATGCGGCCTGTATTGCCGGTGCCGATTCCTGTGGCGACGCTCTGCCGGTTACGCTTCCCTATTCCTTCACGGGAGCCGCCTTCGACGCGATCTTCACCGACACTTTCAACCTGGAAGGTGATGGCTGTGATAACGGTGGAGCGGATCTGCCGGAGGCCGTATTCAAGGTCGAGCTCGTGGCCGGGCAGACCATCACTGTTTCCGAATATGGCAGCATCGATATTGTCATGAATGTCATGACTGGTAACTGTGATGGTGCTACCGCCTGTGTAGCGTCTGGCGATTTCTTCGGCGCGGCCGAAGAAGCGGGGATCAGTTATACCGCCGAAGCGGACGAAACCGCCTATGTGGTTTTCGCTCCTTACAGTACATGGACGGCGGATAGTGACTTCGATCTTCGCATCACTTCCAGTGAAATCTGCGATAACGGTATCGATGATGATCTGGACGGAGCTTCGGACTGTGATGACACGGATTGCTTTGGTGGCAGTAACTGCCAGACAGAGTTAAATTGTACCGACGGCGCCGATAATGATCTCGACGATATAGTCGATTGTCTGGATGAGGATTGTACCGATATCTGTGGTGATGTGATCTGCGGTGACGGCTTCCTGGATGCCGGCGAAGACTGTGATGATAGCAACACGGATGCTGGTGATGGTTGTAGTGACCTGTGCACCAAGGAAGGTTCCTGCGCAGCCCCACTTATCGTCAGTGGTATTGAGTTTGGAATCAGCGGCGCCAATTTCGGTGCGGACTTCGATAATGATCATGCCTTCGCCGGAAACAACTGTTGGGCCGGTGGTGATGATTCACCAGACGCTGTATTCCAGCTGGAACTCGAAGCGGGCGACGTGGTGTTGCTGAATGAGACCGGCAGCATGGATATCTATTGGCAGATTCTGGGCGCGGAATGCTCCGATTCAATCGCTGAATGTATCGATAGCGCAGATGGTCCCGAGACGGGATTTGAAGTAGAGATCAGCGAGTCGGGTACGTATTTTATCGCCGTCGAATCCTATTGTGCCGATCCTTCGGAGTGTAACTGGGGCGGTGCTGATTACGATATCCTGATCCAGATTCGTAAGCCGGAAGTCTGCGACGATGCGTTGGACAACGACTTTGATGAATCTACGGATTGTGAGGACTCCGACTGCTTTGGAGTTGGGCCGTGCACCACGGAGACCAACTGCCTGGACGAGCTCGACAACGACGCGGATGATAATACCGATTGCGCCGATGACGACTGCGCGGAGGTATGCGCTGCCTTTGTCTGTGGTGATGGAGCGGTTCAGACCGCAACCAATGAAGCCTGTGACGATGGTAATACCGACGATGGTGACGGTTGCTCCAGCGCGTGCGCGATAGAAGAAGGATGGGACTGTGCCGGCGAACCGTCGGTCTGCGAACCGGGTGCGGCAGGAAGTTGTGCCGTGGCTCTCGTGGTAGACAGCGACGCCTTTGTTCTTTCGGGTGAGGACTTCTTTACCGATTTTGATGACACCCAGAGCTTTACCTGTGGCTTTACCCAGGCCGGAGCTTCGGATGTGGTTATGAAGGTCGACCTTCTGGCTGGAGAGACCGCGATTCTCTCTGAGCACGGGAACGTCGATGTTGTGCTCTATGTTCTGGGTGCGACTTGCGCCGACGATGGAGAATGTATCCAAGACTCCGACTTCGGTGAAGAGGCGGGACTCAGCTATACGGCGGAGGCGGATGGAGCCCTCTATCTGGCAGTGTCTTCCTATTATGAAACGCACACCAACAGCGCCTACGAGATCCATGTAGATGTTATCGCTGCGGAGAACTGTGAAGACGGTATCGACAACGATACCGATGAAGCGATCGATTGCGCTGATTCGGACTGTTTCGGTGTCGGCCCCTGTACCACAGAAATCGACTGTGGTGATGGTGGGGACAATGATGCCGACGGCAACATTGATTGTGCGGACGATGACTGTGCTGCTGACGCGCTTTGCGCTGGGGCCATTTCGCTCTCTGTGAGCCCCGATGCACCCGTCAATGGGGACACTCCCGTCGTGGTTTCAACTATCGACTTTACTGATGCCGGCTGTACATCCATCGAAACTATAAAAGTGACGGTTGATATCTCTCATGTGTGGATTGGCGATCTGGAAGTTGGCATCACCAATCCGACCGGGACGACCGTTTCCCTGCACGCGGGTTCTGGTGGGGGCGATGATGACATCATTGGTACCTATCCTGTCGATTTGACGCCGGCGGGGGATCTCACTGTCTTCGTTGGTTCCCCACCGCAGGGCACCTGGACTCTGACGGTTGAAGATACCTATCCCAGCCTTGATGATGGAAACCTGAACTCCTGGGGCTTGACCATCACCTGTGGTGGTGGAGCCGTAGAGGTCGAAACGGATTGTGCCGATGGCCTTGATAACGACTTCGACGAAGCTGTCGATTGCGACGACTCCGATTGCTCCGCGGATCCGCTCTGTGCGGCTCCGATTACCCTCACTGCGGAACCCAATCTACCAGTCAATGGGGATACCCCTGTCGTGGTTTCGACGGTCGACTTTACGGATGCCGGTTGTCTATCCGCCCTCAGCGTGCAGGTATCGGTGGATATCTCCCATGTGTGGATCGGCGATCTGCAAGTTGGCATCACCAATCCAACCGGGACGACTGTTGCCCTACACGCGGGTTCTGGTGGGGGCGATGATGACATCATTGGTACCTATCCTGTCGATTTGACGCCGGCGGAAGATCTCGCAGTGTTCCATGGTGCCCCACCGCAGGGTACCTGGACCCTGACGGTTGAAGACACCTATCCGAGTCTGGATGATGGGAACTTGAACGCATGGAGCCTACACATCGTATGTGGTAGCGAGGGCCCACAGCCCGAAACCGACTGCACCGACGGTGTAGATAACGACTTCGATGACGCCATCGATTGCGACGACACCGACTGCGCCGATACCTGCGCTGCCTTTATCTGCGGTGATGGAGCGATTCAGACCGTATTAGCAGAAGGCTGTGACGATGGTAATACCGACGACGGTGACGGTTGCTCCAGCGCGTGCGCGGTAGAAGAAGGATGGGCCTGCGCTGGTGAACCATCGGTTTGTGAGCCGGGAGCACCTGGAAGTTGTGCCGTGCCGGTCGTGGTCGACAGTACCACCTTTACTCTGTCCGGTGCTGACTTCACCGCCGACTACGGCGATACCCATCACTTTGTCTGTGGTAATACCCAGGCTGGATCTTCGGATGTGGTCATGCAGGTCGATCTTCTGGCTGGCGAGACCGTTGTTCTCTCCGAGCACGGTGGCTCAGACGTTGTCCTCTTCATCCTTGGTGCTACCTGTGGCGATACTGCAGAGTGCATCGATAACACCGACTTTGGTGAAGAGGATGGACTCAGTTATACGGCGATGGAGGATGGCCCCCTATATCT
>CAUZEG010000129.1:0-12191 GCA_963578775.1 Myxococcales bacterium | reverse complement strand
ACGGCAAAGAGCACGGGACATGGACCTGGTGGGACGAAAACGGCCAGATCACGAAGGTCGAACAATGCACTATGGGTGTGTGCAAAGAGGTCCGTTAAGCCGGCCCCCGCCCCAGTTCAACAAAGGAAAACCCATGAAAAAAGCGCTGCTTCTGGCCCTGTTTCTATTGATGGCACTGGGATGTACGAAGAAACCCGATGTGCGCCGGGAGTATTATCCGAACGGCAACAAAAAGTCCGAAGCCGTATACAAAAACGACAAACGACACGGGAAATACACTGTCTGGCATGCGAACGGGCAAAAAATCGAAGAAGGCGAATTCAAAGACGGCAAACTACACGGGAAATACACTGTCTGGTATGCGAACGGGCAAAAGATCGAAGAAGGCGAATTCAAAGACGGTAAACTACACGGGAAATACACGAGGTTGCATAAGAACGGCCGAATAAGCGAAGAAGGCGAATTCAAAGACGGCAAACTACACGGGAAATACACCGTCTGGCACGAGAGTGGGACGAAGGCATCGGAAGGCGAATACAGGGACCACCGAAGATACGGGATCTGGACCTGGTGGGACCTGAACGGGCAAAAGAAGACCGGTAAGACGTTACGAGCCCCCTTCCCCTTAGCGAAGGGTCTGGCTGCCGAGCATCCCGTTGAGAAGGATGATCCACTCAGCATCTGGGTGGGGCTTCATTCTATTTCTATTGCGCCGTCGTATCAGAACTACACAATCGCATTATCGAAGTATCCTGAACGGGTGTTCTTTCAGTTTCTCCGACATAAGGGCAAGGTGGTGGAACTGAAAGACGGGGGAATACCTTCGAGGTTCTTAAAAAATGGAGACAAGTCCTATTTCCTAATCCCAGCACTGCAAAAGAAGTTAAGAGAGGTCGCTAAGAAGGACGAGGAGGCACTCCAGAAAAAGCAGAAAGTGTTTAATGGCGAATACACGTTGTATGTTCACCCGAAAGTTCCCTTCCTCACTGTGGCGCGGATCATATACACTGCTGGCAAAAGCCGATTTCGTTCGCCGAAAGTGGCTTTAACTCAGAACAATGGTTCTGTAATTCAAGTACCCATTTTCTTGCGCAAACCCGATGATCGTAAGTATTACCCACTTCTTCCAGACACTATTGGCGCCGAACTCCAACTCTTAATGGGCACAAACGAATTCGTCCTCTTCGCCAACCCCGTTCCTATAGAGGACCTCACATCCACGCTGAAGAAGCCGCGTACAAAAAGAGACGCGGGGCTTCCTGAAGAGCTTGCGACCGGTGGGCGAACCGAAGAAGGCTTGAGTCGCAACTACCATACCCGTGTCCAGATTGGAGACGAGAAGTGTATCACCAAGCGTATACAGGATACACAATGGGATTTTTCCGACCTGAAAAGTGCCGTTCAAGAAATATGTAGGCTGAATCTTTCGGTATCTGCGTCAAACCTGTCCCGTCGCACTCCAAAGCCCGTTGTCCAAAAGGTCCGGATAAAGCTGGGCTTCGATGTGCTATGGCAGGATATAGCATCCGCTCTAGTCGCAACCAAGAGTCCAAATGGCTGTGGCGTTAGTTTCGAATTTGAGGTTTTGGGTCCAAGAGTCTCCCTATCTGAGAGTTGCTACGAAGCGGTAAGCCCATCCAAAGTGATAGAGCATTTCAACGAAAAGGCAGCCAAAGTGAAACCAACAAAGGAAAACCCATGAAAAAAGCTCTGCTTCTGGCCCTGTTTCTCTTGATGGTACCGATGGCTATTGCCCACGCACAATGTCCCAAGGGCACCACCGAGAAGGTAGAGACGGGAGAGAAAGGCACTCGTTTCGTTAGCTGTGTAGACAGCAAAGGTCAGAAACAGGGCAAGGAGACGACCTGGTTCCCGAATGGGAAGAAGAGATCAGATATCGAATGGCGAGACAATCGACGTGAGAAAGAGACCTTCTGGTACATGAACGGAAACCGACGGTCAGAATTCCTATACAAAGACGGCAAAAGCCATGGGAAACATAATAGATGGCACGAGAACGGACAGAAGGCGTCGGAAGGCGAATACAAAGACGGCAAAGAGCACGGTATATGGGCATGGTGGGGCGAAAACGGAAAGAAACATATAGAAACGGAATACAAAGAGGGCAAGCAGCACGGCATATTTAATAACTGGCACGAGAACGGACAGAAGGAGTCCGAAGGCCAATACAAGGACGATAAAAAGAACGGGAAATGGTCGGGTTGGTACGATAACGGAAAGACGGACTTCAAGGGCGAATTCCGGGATGACGAGCATTACGGGAAATGGGCCTTCTGGCATGCCAACGGGAAGAAGAGGATAGAAGCCCAATACAAAGACGGCAAACGCCACGGGGCATGGACCTGGTGGGACGAAAACGGCCAGATCACGAAGGTCGAACAATGCACTATGGGTGTGTGCACAGAAGTCCGTTAAGCCGGCCGCTCTCCCGCCCGAAATCGACCACCAGCGGGTCGCTCTTCCGACTACAGTCCCAACTCTACCCGGGTCCCTCCACTGGGCCGGATCTCCACCTCGATATCCCAGCGCACAGCGCGGCTATGGCAGATCCCTTTTTTCTTATCGCAATGATAATAGCGGGCCGCCACCTGGACCGATCCCGGCCCCTTTATATCCACCGGGATCTGGAATCGCGGCGCCTTGATCACGCCGTCCTTGCCAGAGATCTGCGAGGAATTCGACCGAAGCGCAAAGCGCGACGGGGCCCCCTCCGCCAGGCTATGACCGGCCGGCATGGGGAGCTTCACATCCAGAGTAATCCGGCCGTTACGCACCCTCGTAGAGACCCCGCGAACCCAGTCCACATCGTCGAACAGGCCGGTCACCGCGTCACGTAAAACCACCGCGTTGGTCTTCGCTGCGGGCACCCCACGAAGTTTCAGGGTTTTTACCCGCCCGGTTTTCGGATCGAGGGTTCGAATCGCGTGGTTGTTGGTGTCGGCTATGTAGACCAATCCCCCATGGACAAAAAGTCCCCCCGGTTCCGAGAATCGGGCCTCGGTTCGAGAACCATCTACGCGGCCAGGCTCCGTAGAGCCGGCGTAACTGCTGACCTGGCCCGTCCGTGGATCGAGCCGTTTGATCTTATGGTTGTAGCTATCCGCCACATAGAGCTGTCGCCCGTCGCTGGCAACTCCCAGCGGATGCTGGAATCGACGGCCCATTCCTTTGCCATCCTGATCACCAAAGAAGAATAGATTTCGTGGCTCGGTGGTCGCCCCGGCCACTGTCCGCACCTTGCGGCTCTTCAGCTCCACCGAACGAATCGAGCTGGATTCCGAATCGGCCACATACAAAGTAGAGCCGATCACAGCGAACCCGGACGGCTGCGCAAAGGCCGACGATGGCCCCACTCCATCGAGTTTTCGTTCGCTCCCATCTCCTGCGAAGGCCGTTGCGACCTCCCGCTTCAGATCGGCAAACCAGAGCTGATGGCTGCCGGCGTTCGCCACCACCAGCCCTCCATCATAGGAGGAAAGAGCCCAGGGCGAATTGAACCGAAACTCCCCCAGAGGATGTACACCCGCTCGCTGGTCACCCTGGCGCCCATCACCGCCTATCGTGGATACTGCAAAGGTCTTGAGATCCACCCGCCGCAGGGCGTGGTTTTCTGTATCGGCCACATACAGGTCTCCGCCGTGAATCGCCAGTCCCTGGGGAGCAAAAAAGCGCGCCGTTCTGGAGGGCCCATCCTGCAGCCCCGCCAATCCCGATCCGATGGTCTGTATATGCCGCCCCGTGGTGTCGGTCACCACGATCCGGTGGTTTCCCGTATCGCTGATATACAATCGAGAGCCCTTTTTCGTCGTCTGGGCCAGGACCTTACCGGGAAAGTATAGGGGCCCATCTATCTTGCCACGAGGTTCTAGCCGCAGGGGTAACCGTTTGGGAGTCGTCGCCGGACCTTTGGTGGCATAGAGAGCCATCGCCTCCTGGATGAGTGCGTCGAGCAGATCACGCTGCCCTTCTCCGGACAGAACGCCGAGGACCCGTCCATCCGGGCCGATAAGAGCGAAGCTGGGCCAGGAGTTGATCCCCATCGATCGCCAGATCTCCATTCCTTTATCGACCACTACCGGGTGCTCAATCTCGTAGCGGAGAACCGCCCGACGAACCTGGTCGGGTCTCTCCTCATTCTTGAACTTGGCGGAATGCACTCCAACGACCAGGAAGGGATCGGCCTTGAAGCGATCTTCCAACCAGGCCAGATCGGGCAGCACATGAATGCAGTTGATACAACAGAAGGTCCAGAAATCCAGGAGAACAAAGCGTCCCGCCAGATCCTGCGAGAGAGACAGGGGGCGGGAGGTGTTGAACCAGACCTGTTCAGCACCGAAGTCGGGTGCCTTTACATCGGCCGTATAGATGTCCTTCAACCGCTCTCGAATGATCTGCGCCATGTTTTCGCGGTTGGTCACGGCGTCGTTCAACTCCCGAGATACGCCGCTCTGCGCCCAGCCGGTCGATGATTGGCAGCCGAAGACTCCACAAAAGAGGATAGCAATAAGATTCCGCAGCCAGATACGTGCTGTCATCGTCACTCCCCATTCGCCGATCGTATTGGTTATATAACGTCTTGACCCTCGCCACGCATTCCATCATCGTACCGATCCGGTCCTACTGCCCGTCTTCAGCATGGTGAAACACAGCCATGAAATCCAGCCCTCCCCTCGTTCTGGCCAGCACCAGCAGCTATCGAAAGATGCTCTTAGAACGCCTGGGACTCCACTTTCGCTGCGTCGCGCCGGATTGTGACGAATCCCAATACGGAGACCTGCCCCCAGAAGAGCTGGCCACCACCCTGGCCGTTGCCAAGGCCGAGTCCCTGGCCGGCGAGCCGGGATTGATCATCGGCTCGGATCAGGTCGTCGATCTCGGGGGAGAGATCCTGGGGAAACCGGGCGATCGGGACCGGGCAATCGCCCAGCTTATGGCCATGTCCGGGCGCCCCCATCGGCTGATCACCGCCGTCGCGGTCCACGAATCCGCTACAGGACGCACGGAACTGGCGATGGATATCCACACTCTGCGAATGCGTTCTCTATCCGTCGACACCCTGACCCGCTACGTCGATTATGAACAGCCTTTCGACTGCGCCGGATCCTACAAATTGGAGGGGCGAGGTATTGCCCTCTTCGATCGGATCGAGGCCGACCCGGACACAGCAGACTCCAACGCAGTAGTCGGACTTCCGATCACCAAGTTGCTGAATCTACTACGCCGATTTGGCTTCGAAGTCCTCGATCTCTGAGTATCAGGGATCGGTTGCCTCTGGTGCAGCCACCTCAATATCCGCGGCCGAACGCGGAAGAATCATATACTTGCCGTAGGAATAGTTCACGATTCCAACCAGCTTGGAGATGGTCTCGCCTACGGTGAGGTTCAAGTCGTTGAACATGAACTTATCGTCAACGATCACACCGTCGATATCGTATTCACCCCATTGGTTGGGTTCGTCGCTGGGAACCAGATTATGAATCTCGACCAGGGTGCCCTCATATTTTTCGATCTCGGCTCCGGTGGCGAAGGTATCGGCCGTAACCAGGCTGGGGGCCGGCGCCTCGCCCTGCCCCGTCAATGTGGCCACATCCGCGCTCACCTGCGTCATGCAATAGAAGTCTGTGGCGCTTCCCTCGACGCTCAGTAGATCGCCAATCTGGTAATCGGTAGCGGCACTCTTCGATACAACCAGCTGGGTACCGGAATACATACCACCGGCCTGATCGGCCACGAAATAGCCATCAAGGGCTTTGCTCTCGTCACCATTGCCATCGTAGGCCACGAAACGGGGTGAGGTTACCACCACGTCCGTCAGCATGATGCCATCGGCAAGATTTGTGAACATGGGCTCTTCACCACTTCCACTGCTGCAGTCGATACCGGCCTGGATCTGCTGAATATCGGTGACGGTCGTACTCTGTCCTCCGACGATCTCCACACCGACTACATCGTCGGCGGAGCGGGGACAGATCCGGTAATTCCCATAGCTGTAATTCACCACTCCAACGATCTCCGTAATGGTCTCGTTGAGAGGCAGATTCAGTTCACCGTACATGAAAAGATCGTCGATTACCGCTCCACCCTCCAACTGGGTTTCACCGTATTGCAATACTTCCGTGCCCGTTACGTTCTGAAGACGCACCAGGGTACCTTCATGAATTTCTGCGGTCTGTCCATCGGCAAAATCCGCACTGGTCACATCAACCGGTGCCGGCACGCTGGCCTCTCCCACCTTGACCGCCAGAGCGGCGCTGACCTGGGTCATGCAATAATACTCGCCCGCTTCGCCTTCGATATCGAGCAAGTCGCCAATCTGAAAATCGGTTCCGAGGTCCCGCGAAATAACCATCAGAGCGCCGGCGGAGGTTCCGCCATCCTGGTCGGCCACGAAATAACCATCAAGGGCGTTACCCTCTTCTTCGGGCGTAAAGGCATTAAATCTGGGGCTCACAACCACGACCCCTTCCAGACTCAAACCCTCGATATGGGTGAGAAAGGGGGAATCCCCACCGACACAATTCATCGCAGCGGACAGTTCCTGAATGCTCTGCAGGGTGGTCTCACCGGTACCCGATGTATCCGTACCCGTATTGTCGGTTCCAGCGGTATCCGTGCCGCCGGTGTCCGTTCCGCCGGTGTCGGGCTGGGGATCCGCAGCCGTGCCACATGCGCTGATGAAGAGCGTGATTATCGCGAAAACAACCTTGATTCGTGTCCAGGAACTCATGCCTATATCCTCTTAATGGGGCTTCAAGAAGGGGGGAAGATGCCTTTTCCGCTATTCCGCGTCAATGAAGTAGCCAAAATCCGAAAGGATCTCAACGCACTGACCGGGATCGGATTGTGCTTCAGACCCGTGATCCGTGGCGGATTCGCTGCTCAGGACAGAATCGTGAGATCGCCGTCTATATCCAGATCCGCAAGAACCTCACCCACCAGATAGAGCGAGCCCACTACCAATGTGGGCTCCGACCGTTCCCGGACAAGGTCGATGGCGGGACCCGGGTGGACTCGGAACGCGCCAATTTCGGGTAGGCCGTCCGCCAACTCATCTGGCGGCATCAGCAACTTCTGACGATCGCCAACCAGAGTCAGACGCTCCAGTATGGGCCGAAGCCCGTGGACCATCGCCCGATGATCTTTGCCCGGACGTGCGCCAAAAACCACATGGAAGCGTACATCGACGTAGATCCGTTGCAGGGCTCCCACCAACCATTCGATCGCGGCCGGATTATGGCCACCATCGAGAATCAATAGAGGCGAGTCCGACACCATCTGCATACGGCCCGGCCAATGGGAAGAAGCCGCCGCTAGCGCACATGTCTGAAAATCGTCCAAAGAGGGATCCTGATGGATCTTCACAGTCGCCAAAGCCAGCGCCAGGCTGGAGTCGAAGGCGGCTGTACGCCGATCGATCCCCTCCAGGTCGACACAGTCCTCCCCGACGCTAAAAACCGGATCCGAACCACGAGACAGTTGAAAATCACGGCCCTCAAGCCAGGCCTCGTCTGCCTCTATCCAGGGCTGGGTGCTGGTTCCAAGAACACAGGGTACACCCGCGCGCATGATCCCCGCTTTTTCTCCTCCAATGGAGGCCAAATCCTCTCCCAGACGATCCGTATGGTCGAGATCGATCCCTGTGATCACGGACACCGCCGGATCGAAGGCATTGGTAGCATCGAAACGCCCGCCAAGTCCTACTTCCAGAATCCAAATCTCACAGGCCTGATCCTTCGCAAGCACGGCGCCCACCAGGGTCATCCATTCAAATGGAGTCAACGAACCAGCCGAACACCGGCCAGCGGGAAACCGCGCGAGACAAGAGGAATGCGCATCGTTCAAATCGATGGTGGACGTTTTCTCACCGTTGATTCGAAAGCGCTCTTCCACATGGACCAGATGTGGCGAGGTATATAGGAATGTCTTGAAACCAAGTGCTCGATAGGCACTCTCGATTCGCTTGGCAGTACTCCCCTTTCCGTTGGTACCGCCCACCAGGATAACATCCGCCGCGAGGGGGCCGAGCCCCATCTCATCAAGAGCACAACGGATCCGTTCCAGCCCCGGTTGGATGCCACGGCCTGAAACTTCTTCCAGAAACGAGGAAAGACTCACGCAGCGCTCTTTTTGCTCTGGACCTTTTTGGCGCTGAGCACCAGGTACCTGCGGAAATAATGGGTCGCCGATTCCACATCATGCATGGCTAGGCAGACCTCTCCCAGGGTGTAGACGAGCTCTGTTGTTTCCTCCAGACAAATGGCGGCTTCAAATTCTGCGCGCGCCTTCTCCAGAGCCCCCTGCCGAAAGAACATTTCACCGTTCTCTACACGCTCCTGCCAGACTTCGAGAACCTTCTCTTTCGCTAGTTTGGTCATGGCGGGCTCCTGTCCAGTGATCTGCCTTACACCGTTTTCAATCGACCCATTCAACATGCACTTTAGAGGACCATGAATTTTCTTCGCCAGCAAAGCTCAAGAGCAACATCCGCCGTACCGATTTATTAGATCGTGGACAAAATACGATCCCGTTTTTTTGATCCCCGAACCGACCGAACGTAACCTTCAATCACCTTGAGGAGGTTCAACATGCTACAGGCCAACACGGCACAACTTCGTTTCTCGACTCACGACAATCTTCCAGCCACAGTTCTGGCTGTAAATGCAGGTGGGCTCACCATCGACATGCTGGAAGGTAAACCGACCGCCAGCCATGTCTGGGTGCGGTTTGGACTGCCCGATAGCTCGGGAGAATGTCTCGCCCTGGGTACCGTCCTTGAATCCTGCGGACAGATTCTACGGATTCAATTCAAGCATCTGTTTCCAGATATGCGGCAGGCGCTGGATGCAGCTCTTGAGAGCTGTGATCTCGATTCGGAGATGATGGTCGCCTGAAGAATCTGGCGCATTATCTACGTCGAATGCTTTGAAGTTTGCTTGCACCGGATCCGATCGGGTGCTATAAGCCCGCGCTCCGTCGGCAGGTTTCTGTCGGCCGTACCAACCCCGGGGCCGTAGCTCAGTTGGGAGAGCGCTTGAATGGCATTCAAGAGGTCGTCGGTTCGATCCCGATCGGCTCCACCATAGACATTAGAAAACCCGGCAACCGCCGGGTTTTTTAATTACGGCTATGGAATCACGCAGAAGCTCGGGAACGCCGAATCCAGTCCATCCGTATAGGGGCTATCCGAAACGCCCCAGGTATGATTGAGCAGGAAGGGATAGAGCCAACTACTGACCCCCATGGGTACAGTATGTCCCATGCCATGGTTACACTCGATCACAAAGTGACCATCGGCCTGGAGTGATTGGCTGAACTCCAATGACGCGGTTTGAAAACTCAGGAAACCTCCATAGACATCCGTATCTCCTCCCCAGGAAATAATCAGTGGAAGATCGTGTTCTGGAGTCGCATAGCTCACAGGCGTTCCGCTTCCACCACTGAATGTGGCCGCCGCCGCCAGATATTGGGAGCGGCGGATTACCAGGTCGGTCGTCCATAGGGCCCCGGCACTGAACCCAGACGCATAGATACGATACGCGTCGATCTGGAATTGCTCCGCCAGACAGGCCAGAAGATCATCGAAAAACACCAGATCGGGTGGGGCCGCAGACTGACTACCAGAATCCCAGCCCAGGAAGTTCTGGCCACCCTGCGGTGCAACCACAATAGCGCCATATAGATTAGCCGCCTGACTAGCCCCCATCCAGGCAGCAATATTTTGTGCCTGATCCCCCAGGCCGTGAAATAAGAACACGACTGGTGCGCCCTCCGGCTCGGCCGGAAGTGTCAGATGCACCGAGCGCGTCGTACCACCCGACGGAAAGTTCTGGTTTCCCGCCCCGAAAGTCGGACAGGTCCCTGCGGAATAGCTGGGAAATGGCGTGAGTGGTGTTACCTGGCCTTCGTCCGCCGCAACGGCCACATCTTCACCCAGGCCCAGATCGTCGGGTCCACTCCCCACATCTTCACTTCCGTCCGTAGATGATCCCCCGTCGACACCGTCCTCCAGACCTCCAGCCCCGCATCCGACAAAACAGATCGCCGCCACGATGCCAAAGCACCACCCTAGTCTTCGAGCCATCTTCCACCTCTATGCTCCCAAAGGAGGTGTATCATCGAGAATTTCGACGGCCACGTCCAACCGCAAAAAAAAGAAAGCCCGGTACATACCGGGCTTTTCTCTCATTCTATATAGAACAGGATCACATCTTATCGAGGAGCTCGCTCTTCTTCTGTTCGAACTCTTCCTGGCTGATCGCCCCTGCGTCGAGCAGTTTTTTCAACTCGAAGATCTGCTCTGTTTTATTGGCATCGGAAGCGGGTGGTTCCGGCTTGTTATCCGGCTCCTTATTCGGCTTCGGAACGCTGGAATCGCCTTTCTTCTCCTTGCCGTATAAGAGATAATTGGCCACCGCCAATGCCAGTATTATCACCAGGCCTGCACCGATCAGACGAACCATTCCCTACCTCATACTCTCAACTCGGGTGTTGCCCCATTACAGTCTACCACCGAATGCGTCACCGACCCATCAGTACTGAAAATTCAGCCT
The DNA here is from genome assembly GCA_963578775.1 of Myxococcales bacterium. Classification (GTDB taxonomy): domain Bacteria; phylum Myxococcota_A; class UBA9042; order UBA3505; family UBA3505; genus UBA3505. The sequence goes on along the minus strand of CAUZEG010000129.1, from coordinate 1,620 downwards.
ACCGCGCGGATGGGCTCAACTCAAAGTTCTGCAGATACTTGAAGAGATCTCCGTCGGTGCTCAAGACCAGGCGTGTCTTCCCTCCGAGGATTTTCTTATAGGCCTCGAGAGAACGTACGAAGGCGTAGAACTCGCGAGAGACCGCGTCCCGATCGTAGGCTTCGGCATAGATTCGTACCGCCGTTCCATCCGCTTGACCACGGATCTCCTGGGCCGTTTTATACGCCTCGGAATCGATGCGGGCGAGCTCCCGCTCCATCTCACCAATGATCTCTTGTTCTCGCGCAGAACCAATCGCCTCGACAGCCTTGGCAATAGCGAGACGCTCTTCACGCATTCGCTTATATACGACACGAATGATCTCCGCGAAGAAGTTCACATCCTTGATCTGCATATCCGCCACCGTGATACCGAACTTCTTCTCCAGAGGGACACAGTCTCTTTCGGCGTCCACACTCACATCTCTGTCAGTGCAGACCACAAGCACTCTCTCGAGGACCTTGCTGACCAGTTTTTGGCGCCCCAACACGATGGGCTTGGCCAATAACGCGCTCAAATCTTGGTCGGCCACGGCACTTTTATCGTCGCCCGTCTTGATCTCTTGTCGTTCGGCGTACTTGAACGTACGCTGCTCGTTACGAACCGCCTCCATCAGGGAGACTTTGGAGACCACATTCTTCAAACTGGAGTCAATACGGGCATCAATAACCTGGTGCCCCTTATCTGGACTTCGAAGAGCCTCGTAGAACTTACGGGCATCTGTGATCCGCCAACGGGCCCAGCTATTGATGACGATATCTTTCTTGTCCGAATCGATATAGGGGCTGGGTTCTCCATCCCACGACAGCAGACGACGGTCGAAATAGATCACATTCTGGATAAAGGGAACCTTGAAGTACAACCCCGCTTCGGCGCGGGTGGCTTTCACCTTCCCGAACTCGAGGACCAGGGCTACCTGTCGTTCATCCACCACGTAGACGGACGAAAAGACGGCTCCAACGCCGAGTCCAATAAGGAGAAAAAGAACAACTATACGAAAGGTCTTTTGGTCTGGGGCTGCCATGACTATTTCCCCCCCTTCTTCAGATCGAGAAGTTTCAATACACCGTCCTCGGCTGCATCAATCACCATTACATCCGAGACCTTTGGCAGGAACTTCTCCAGGGCCTCAAAGTACAGGCGTTGACGTGTTACTTCTTTGTATTTTTCATATTCGCCAAGGACCTTCTTGAAGGCGTCGACTTCACCCTCAGCGCGGTTGATACGTGCTTTCGCGTACCCTTTGGCTTCCTGCACCATTCGACTGGCTCGACCACCCGCTTCCTTGAGTTTCTGCTGTTTTTCACCCAGGGCTTTATTGACCGTAGCTTCTTTTTCCTGCTCCGCCTGTTGCACCGCATTGAATGCGTTCTGAACCGCTTCGGGCGCCGCCAAACGTTTCAAAGTTACGGTCTCTATATTCACCCCCGCCTTATAGCCATCAAGCATGCGCTGCATACGACGACGAGCATCTCTTTGCATATTCAGACGCTCGAGAGTAAATACCTCGTCCACCGAGCGATTGCCAACCTCCTGGCGCATGACCGCCAGGGATACATCGCGGATGGTACCGGGCACATC
>CAUZEG010000128.1:0-12281 GCA_963578775.1 Myxococcales bacterium | reverse complement strand
CCGTTGTCGGCAGGTCGGCGGACGAGGTTTCGTCGCTAGCGCCATCCGGTGTGATCTGTGTTTCGCCACCAGCATCGGTCTGCACATCGGTGGTGTCGTTGTTTGATACGTCGCCGGACGTAGAGCTCGAACCGCCGGAGCACCCCATCACGAGAACGGCTGCGAAAGCGATGAGAATTCTGAAACTACCCAAAATCAACTCCCCAAAAAGATTCGTCGGCATTATAGGAGGACTATCCCGGATTGCCCAGTATCGCGGCCAATACCAAGGCGATGCGCCCAAAAACGTAGCCTTGGACAGCCATTTATTGATTTTCTGGCTGAGTCGACCGTATAGTCCGGCAGCCCTCCGGGTTATTCTGGGGGGGGGGAAGTCGGTGTTCTGGGAGGAACTATGTGGTTTCGGACGATTTGGATTTTGATACTGTTTCTATGGGCCGGGTGCACGGCGGGCACGAATCTACCCACGGAAGAAGACGATCTGGTGCCTCCAGATGGTAAGGCGGACACCGGTTATTATTCGAGCTTGGCAACCGAGTTGGAAGGCCGTTTCTATTCGGTCCTCGAATTGGATGTACAGGATCTGAACGAGGAGGCACAGAAGGATCTTCTCGGTTATTACCAGGCTGATACAGCCGCATTGGGACAATTGGTCGATTCGCAGGTCAAGCTGGCGAAGCACCAGTTGAACCGAGAAAAACTCCACCTGAATCTGACCTCAGAAAATCTCCAGATATCGGAGATGACGCTCGATAACGGAGTCCTTCGTATTCGCTACACGGTCGATGCCGACACTCTTGTTACCTATAAGGAGCTTAAGGAAGCGGGACTGGAGGCGGCGGACCTGCTGCATCGCCAGTACAGCCTCAAAGTCGCGGCCGATCCACGGGAGCTCTTCGTCCGTTTCGGTATGAGCTGCGCTAGCGGTTATGATGACGGCTCTTTATCGGACGCGAACTACTTCTATTATTTTGATCCGGACCTACCGGGTTGTGCCCTAAAATTGGCTGCGGACGTTATGTTTGAAGTCCGTGCTCTACTACCTCCTTCGGACTCCTATCCCGAATATGATCGTCTGGTAGAAGATGGGAAAGTCGAGTTTGCGATCATTTTTGGCGCGGCCGAACCGGGCGCGGTCCATGGCGGTGATTGGGGCGTTATGATGTGGCGAACCTTCGAGGTTAATATCCGCTTGCGTGGATTCGAGATGGTGGAAGGGCAGACCATCGGCCAACGCTATATTCGGAAACGCGCCGGATTGACCGAGATCATCAATCTTGTCTCGCCCTATGATCTGGAGGCCATCGCACCCAATGGAGAACCTTTCTTTGTGGAGTTGTTACGCACCCACGAGATCATGATCTACAACGGGCACTCCTTCTATGGCTCTCTCGGAGTACTCGACGACCGCGAAAATTACCCGGAAGACACCTATCAGATTCTGTTCATGAACTCCTGCTGGTCGTATGAATACTACACCAAGCAGGTATTCAAGAATAAAGTAACGGAGACGGATTCTTCCGGCTGGGAGCTGGCGGATGTTATCAACAATACGACCTATGCGTTCTTTGCCCAGATGGAGGCTTCGACTCGGATCGTTGTTACGAATCTATTGGCCGGCGCCGAGTCTGGTGGACGGGATGCAGAAGGGCGACGTTTTACCTGGCAACGGATCATCGGCGTCATGAATGACGAGGCTCGCGGCGTATGTCCCGAGGGTGTCACGGGTATGGATTGTCGCAGCTATCAGCCCAAAGAGAAGCACGAGATGTACGGCGTGTCGGGTGTACGAACGAATACGTTCACTCCGTCAGGACTATAATACGCTAGGCCTTAAGGCGACGAGGAGTCCGGTCTTGTAAAAACGGACGCTTCGGACTAGTGTCACCCACCGTAACAGGAGGTAGGGATGACCCCAACGAAACTCGTTGTCAGTCTGTTGGTGCTCATGATGTTGGGCGCGGGCTGCGGCAAAAAGAGCGCAAAAAATACGAACGCCAATCAGGGCCTGTCGGCGGAGGAAATGGCGGCGCAGAAGAGCGCTGAAGAACAGCAAGCTGTCGGTAGCCTGAAACAATCCGTGGATGCTGCGGCGACGGGACTCGACAAAGGGCTCTACGAGCAGTTGACGGCGGCCCTTGGACAACCACCGTCCGATAGCCAGGCGCGTACGGCTCTGGCAGAGCTGGCGGCGGGATTGGAGGCTGCTCTCATTCTCGGATATGTCCAGGGATCGTTGGCGGGGGTCGTGGACCAGCCATCGGGATTTCAGGCGGTGATCAAGTCGATTGTGGATCCGGCCCTGGCTCTTATGCCGACCGATGGGGATACGCCGTCTGCTACCCGTACAACATTGGAGGCGGTACGATCTCGTTTGGAGTCGTTGGCAAAACATGCCACCGACCTGGATGCAGCCCTTGCATTGGCGGGTGCTGCGGAAGGTGAAGGACCGGCGGGAGGTGCACAAGGGGATCTGGCTACGGCCATGGCGCTTCGGGTGGTCCTTTCCACGGACGCGGCCCTTAAGGCGGCTTCGCCGGAAGAAGCCCATATGATTCTGCGCAGTCTTGCCTGTCCACAATGTGCAACCACCACCGACTTACAAAGCCTGCTCGACGTGGTCATACAGAGCGGTGGGCTGGGTTGCTCGGCGGTCAACGCGGAGCGCGCCATTGATAACGCTGTTGTCGGTTGTGCGATGCCGAATACGAAAGATAGTTTACCGGCGATTTTGAAGGGCCGTATGGGACCAAGGACCTTGATCATCGCTCGTGCATTCGACCGCCTGGCCAAATTAGCGGTGACTGGGGAGACCAGCAACCCGCGCTACCAGGAGCTCAAGAAGATGGTCACCAAATTGGTGAGCAGTTATTCTGCGACACTTCCGCCGGAAGTACTACGGGGTGAAACATCACCGGCCAGCTCGGCCAATGTGTTGTGGATGCCCGTGAGCGCGGGGACAGGAAGCCCGGCGCCTGCACCCGAGCGTTTGTTGCTGGTGGATCGAAAGGGCATCTATGCCGTGCAGAGTCCCCAGCTTAAGGTGGGGGCCGACGGTGCGGTCACCTGGCTGGCTCCGGACGCAACCAAGCTGGTTGGAACGGACATTCTGGGCCTTGAAGGGCGCGATCGAAATGGCAAAATCGCCAAAGCGGCCGGTATGCTCAAGCACGCCATGCAGGATAAGGGTGCGCCTACTCTCGTTATATCCGGCGATACAAGCTCGGATCTACTGAGTGTGGCGACCGAAGTCCTCAACGCCGCAGAGATCGTTGATGTGCACTCCTTATTGCTGCCCACGGACGATACCACCCGTTCCCTGGCTATCTGGCTTACGGATGTAAATACCACCGATGCGGCCGCTGAGGCCCCGCCGCATATTTCCTGGCCGACGGTCCGCTTGAAGAAAGAGCATCTGATTCTTCAGATCGGATCCACGTTGAGCGAAACGCTCCAGGCCCTGGATAGAGTAGTGGCGTTACCCTTTGAGACAAAGCCGGGTAAAGACGGCCTCTCGGTGATCTTGCCCCTGGGCACGGATGGAGCGGCGCCGGAACACCTTGTGGTGGCTCTGGACTGGCTTGAGACCGCCGGGCCCCTCGAAGGGCTTGTGATCGATGCCAGGAATGAAAAGCCGGTCCGATGGCAAAGACTCTTAACGACATTGGTTCACGGTAAGGCCGACAGCCGGGCTGAACGTCAGATCGCCCTGCGGGTCTATATCCCACCCAAAAAGAAGGTCGTTGCCAAACCCAAGCCCGAAGCCAAGCCGAAACCGGAAGCTCGTCCGCTCGGGTTCTGTAAAAAGAGCGATATAGACAAGGTCCGCAAGAAGCGTGCTGGGGCGTTCCGGTTCTGTTATGAGCGCGAATTGCAATCAAGGCCCGATCTGGCGGGGAAACTGAGCGTTCGGTTCACCATCGATGAATCCGGAAAGGTGGAGGGAGCCAGAATAACCAAGAGCACGATCCCCGATAAGAGAGTCGGTAAGTGCGTTGTTAAGAACATCCGAAAGCTGCGCTTCAAAAAGCCGGAGGGTGGCATCTGTGTGGTGAACTGGCCCTTCACATTCAAATCCTCTCAATGAAACCAGCCTGGATGGAGAGTCTGAAATGAGATTACGAGCTGTATTTCTTACCGTATTTGTTCTGTTGTCCGGGCCGGCGTTGTCCCTGGAATTGAGCCATTCCGCTGGAGCGCTTGGTTACGCAGGTGGTAACTACTTTAATAAGCCCTCAAGACTTTCCGTGGGGGACGACGGATTAGGTTTCAAGGGTCATGCCGGTGGTGCAGCCTATGGCGGCGGTATCTATTATACCCTGCACCTGAACAAGTACGTGGGTCTGGAGCTGGATTTTCTCTACGAGTCTTCCGAGTTGAAACGGTGGGTAACCATCAACAACGCAGTGGAGATCACCGAGAGCAAAACAGCAGGCCAATGGCGAATCCCGCTTCTTCTGAAGCTGAACGCGCCTACAGGTTTCGGCGCTGTAACCTTTGGGCTGGGACCAGAATTTATCAGACCTTCCAGCGTCTCGGATAATGGTAATGGAGCAAAGGCTCTGAAAGTCGATTCTACGAACATTGCCATGGAGATCGGCTTCCGGGTAGACCTTCGTAAGAATCTCGAGATACCCGTGCGTTTGCGGGCCGCCTACAATACGAGTCAGGGAGAAGCCTACGAGGATCGAATCGAATTTACGGGAAATACCATCACAGGTGTCAAACTCCGTAACACCTGGGACGGTCGGTTGATGGTAGGCGTGGGCTACCGCTTCTAGACCGCTCTATACGCCTGGGCCTTTCGGACCAGAGCCTTCCTGGCTGCGGAATATGCGCCGAAACAGGAAGCCGAGGTCGACTCGTGTGATCGCGATCAGGGCGAGTAGAATGACGCCCAGAACCGCCCATACCAGCCAGGTTGCGTAGGTTTCCGCTTCGTAGACCCCTCCGGTTCCCGGGTTGGGGGTGGATAGGGGAGCCCATACCAGACCATATCGTTTGGCCATGGTGCGTAGCCGGACCACATGGATTACGGGTATACCTTTACGAATGAAATGGTGCATTACACCGGCTTTTCCCTTGGGTACTTTCCCCAGGGATGAGCGTGTATTGACCCCTGGACGGAAGCGCTTTTTGCTCCGTAGGGATCCGACGGAGGCGATTCCCCCGCCCACATTGACGTAGGCGCGTATGGGGGAGCCGGCAGCCGCTGCTTTGTAGATGTCGATACGTTTCTGGACCAGTTCTCGTAAGTCGCCGCCGGAGATGGTTCGGCTGAGAACGTCGGGATTATGGCATTTTCCCAGACCACAGAATTCGGGCTCTATACAGTCTTCGTGCGACATGCAGCCTTCACAGCGTTGCTCCCGGCAGATGAGGCCAGGAGCGCAATGATCAGACTCCGTGCATTGGACACAGTGTCGTTTAAAGCACTGCAGACTCTCGGGGCAGGGCGACGTCGACTTACACCGCTGATGACAAAAACCGCGTTTGCAGGTGGAGCCGTTCGGACAGCCGCGACGGGTTTTACATTTCTTACGACAGAGCCCGAAGGTACATCGGAAGCCTTTGCCGCAGGTATCGTCGGCCTGGCAGGAATCTGGCGCCGGAGGAAGGGGGTCTTCGTCCGGATCGTTGTCCGTAGTCGAAACGGGGCGTTCTTTCTTCTTCACCCGGTTGGCTCGGCGTGGCGAGACCGGCGGTTCGATCGTTCGTAGGATGGTCGCCATAATATCCGGGATGGCCGCTTTCTGGAGTCCAATGGCCTGGTCGGAAAGTCCGCCAAGGGATGCGTATCGGCTATGCCAATCCGGCTCGAAAATCTTCGATTTGATGAGTTCCTGCTCCATATCCAACCAGGTAAATTGCGGATGGTTGGCTCCCCACATGGAGGCGCTGACGGACGAAATTATAATCGGCCGCAGCCCCATCACTTTGCAGGCCGCAAGAGCAGCGATATTCAACGCCGGGAACGAACCCGAAAAGCCCAGCGCGATCGTATCTCCCTGTCCCAGCCCGGCTTTTCGATACAGGCTGACAAAGACAGCCCCCCAGTTGGGGTTGATACTTGTTTGTTTGGCGGGGAGTTGGCCGGCCTTGCTGGTGATGGTACTCACCGTCACTCCGATAAGACCCGATTCGGCCGGATCGAGAGTCTCATCGATGGGGATATTCCGGTCTTCACGGGCCTGCTTGATGGTCTCGTAGGCTTTCTGGGTAAGAAGACTGGCCTCGCTCTTTTGTTTGCCATGAGGAAGAGAGCGGACGACCCGATGACTTTCGACCAGAGCAAAGCCCCCCACGGCCACGATGGCCACAAGTACCAGCAGAACGCTGGAGACTTCCGTTGGTCGCCAAAATAATCTCACAACATCAACTCCGAGCCGTATAGGAGAATCAAAACCAGTCGAACAGAGACGGCTGCAATAATCAGTGTGGCCGTCGTCACGATGGGCCCCTGTTTATCGAACCATATAGCGATCAAACCCGGGATAATCTGCCCGATCACAACCAATTCCAAGGGTTGCGATGTGAGGTAGATCATCAGGTACCGTTCAAAGAGGAGGTTGAACAAAAAACCTACGAGGATCATGAGTACCGTGCGCCGTCGTCCGTAGATAATTACGTGTTGCGCCAGACCCGCCACGACCAGCCAGGTTGTTACGGCCACGCCCAGAGTCACCAGCACCCGAATCGGTTCATGGAGTCCAAGGGCCATATAACCGGGGACGACCATGCCACCGGGCACAAGCGCGAACAGCTCGGAAAATACAAAGCTGAAGACGAGCCCAATACCCACAGAAATGGTGGAAAGATCAACCATTCGCTACCTTCGGAGGTCCGGTTTCCGGTGGTATTGTTGGGTAGAGTTGACTCATGGGTATCTGTACACCTCGGTTGCGAAAAAGTCCGACCAGGGCCAGACCGGGATCGGCCACATTACCCAGGCCTACTACGAGTGCACGATGATCGACAAGTTCGACAATTCTTTCGAAGACGTCACGTGCGGACGTTCCTTCCGAAAAGACGATCTGTCCTGGTAGAAATCCCTTATTAAGGAGTTGTCGCGCAGCAATTCGTGTGCCGGTGCCCATCAACACGACAAAGTCGGGCTGTGTCGTCCATGTTGTTATCGCCTCGCCCAGTTGGCGGGACCGATCCCCTCTGTCCGTTCGTAGATTTAACAACATGATTCGCCGTGCGTACTCCGGAAAGATCCGATTGGATAGTTCCCAGATATGATGGCTACTCTGCGGATCGTTGGCCGCAAAACCGTGGACAAAACAGATCTTTCGTCCGAAGAACTTCACATCGTACATGCGCAGGGCCCCTACATCCGGAGTGGCGTTCAACATGCCGGCCATTGCTTTCTCGCGGGACACTCCACAAAGGCCGGCTACGTGGAGTGCGACAGCGACGTTCGCTCGATGTTCATAATAGCCGAAACGGGCCATCTCTATGTTGGATATGGCATCCAGATCGTTCGCAGAAATAACCTCCATATTACTCTTCATGTATTTACATGCTTCACGAAGAATATCAATATGTTCTATTTCCGCTGTTACCAGGGTTTGTCCCTTGGGTATGGTCCCTGCCAGAGCCTGTGCGACATGACGCTCGGTGGGGCCCATGACGTCCAGATGGTCTTCGCGACAATTGGTAATGACGCCAATGGTGGATTGGATAATTCGTCGTTCGGACATGGCCTGTAGTCCGGGTTGCAGAGCCATACACTCGATGACGATTGCGTCTGGCTTTCGCTGGGCCGCGAGACCAAGAACGTGGAATTGTTCTTTGATATTGGCTTTCCCCAATCGATAGAGCGGGGTCTCCGACCCGTCTTCGTAGATGATACGAGGTGTTGATCCGGTCGTCTTGGCGATGGCCGAGATCCCTCCCCCGCGCAGGGCTCCGGCTATCAGACGTGTCACCGATGATTTTCCCCGGCTACCATTGACGTGGATCCGGATCGGGATTTTCTCCCGATGCCGTCTCAAACGCATACCTTCAAGGATACGATCGCCCACGACGAAGGAAATCAAGATGCATAGGATGAAAATTTCCATAACCCACCGACCAGCGAGCTTATGGGATGTAGGCCCAATCCGCAATTTGTGCAGACTACGGAGAACTCGGACTTGTCAGACCCGTCCGGGAACGCCAGAATCAGGTCTATGTCTGAAATGGCACAACATAATGGGGTTGTTGAACCCGAACACGTCCCCAGGGGAGAAGATTATCGCGTATCTCTCGGAATGCTCGTGGATTACCTTGCCGCAGACGGACCGAGGGATCGCTCTTTAGTCATACGAGCCGCTCGTTGGTGGATGGAACGGCGTGGGCATATACGGCTGGCTCTGTTGGATCGGTTTCCCCTGCAGGATGTTGTAGTGACCTTTCGGATCGATGAGACAGTGAAATTGGTCGTTACCGGCGTCTTTCCCGATGCTCCTGGAGACGTAACCATCCATTTTGCCCACCCGGAGTTTCCATCCCTGGATCTGTTGATAACGCGGGCGGTGGTGGATTCCCCCCTGTCGATTTCGATTCTCGATTATGGGGTCCGTGGGCGTGAATTTGTGCTTCTTATGCCCTGGGAAGGCTTTGAGCGTGGAGATGTGGGCCGAGCGATCTGTTTGACGATGGTCGACGATCTTCTGATGCTCCGGGGCCAGTTTGAAGGGGGTCGAAGAATCCAGATCCCTGAGGAACTCTTTGAGTTGGGCCCATAAGGTTCGCTTCGACTTCCATCGATGTGCCGGAAATGACCTTTACGGGGGCGGCGCAGTCCGGTAGGAAGTCGAGCTATGGATGAATCACAGCAAAACTCCGACTTCGGTGATGCCACCCGGCGAATTGGGCGGCTCCAACGCGAACTCGCCAAGTTTCATACGGCTTTAGCGGATCTGGAGCGGAAGTCGCGGGATCTGGACAAAAATGCGTTTCTTGTACGGGGAGAGGCGGACGCTCTGACGCAAAAAGCAAAGCGGATCATGGAAGAGGTTCCCGCCGTGGAGGAGCTACCGGCCCTGTTGGCGGGCCTGTCAGGACAGGCGGAAGAGGCCAGTCGACGGCTTAAGGACCGCCTGGGTCTGGCGGTTGCGAGCGCCGTAGAAGCATTGGGATTGCCGGTATCGGGGCGCTTTCCTGAGCTGGGCGTTGGTCCTTTTGTTATTACCTTGCGAGCCGAAGTGGCGCAGGCGGAACTGGCGCTCGGCCAGGGAGGGCCTGTTCTCGACAAGGTTTCGATGGACGCGGATGTGATCGGAGACGCGCTTCGGAAGCAGTACGCGGAGTTGTTCGAGGACGATTTTTCTCGCGAGCATTTCCTGGTTCTGGTTCAACAGGCTCTCCGACGTGCCAATCGTATCGCGGAACGGAGCCCGGAGGCTCCGGTGCCTATCTCCGAGTTTTTATTGGAACTCAACGCCGTTCATCAGAAGGATTCGTTTGCAGCCAATCCGACCCGGGCCGGCTTTCAGGCGTATACCCGTTTGATGGTTTCCACCCATCTGTTTCGGGCTCGGCCTTTGAGTGGAGACGGCTTTGAGATCCGACTGGTGGTGGCCACTCGCGAGCAAACCCGAAAGAAGGGCGATCATATCTATGTACCAACCGATCTACGTGGTCATGGTACGCACTTTGGAGCGTTGGCTCTGAAAAATCTGGTGGCGCCATGAAGGTGATTGACGGCCGGCTAGCACGGCATATTGTCGAGACGCTGGGCAGTAACGGGACACCGCCGGAGTGGGGCGTGGGACTGTACTCCGTGGGGCTTGATCCCTATCTATCTGTGATCACGAGCGATTATCTACAGACCTTTATCGGACAGGATGGTGGAGCGACGTTCAAGCTTGTCGTGGGAACCTACGGAGGAGGCAAGACCCATTTCCTCTACGCTGTACGCGAGGAGGCCTGGTCCGAAAACTATGTGGTGTCCTATGTGGTGTTATCGCCGGAGGAGACACCATTCTCCGATCTTTCTCTGGTGTACCGTTCGGTTGCGCGAAATCTTATGGTGCCCTTGAGTCCACAGGAGCTTCTGGATGGAAATGAGTCTGGACTGGCTGCATTTCTGCAACGATGGAGGCAACGTATTCTCCAGGAAGCCAAAGAAAAGAAGTTGTCGGATATCGATGCCTTCTTTGAGGACCGGGTCGCTGCGGCGACGAGAGGACTGGACAATACGAATTTTGGCCGTGCCATCTATGCCGCCATGCAGGCTTTGAAGCAGAAGGATGACGAGTCGTTTCAATACGCCATGCAATGGTTGATGGGTGAGGGCTATGATCATAGCCGCCATGCTGCCATGGGGATCCTGCAGCGATTTGACCGCAGCCAGGCCTTTTCCATGCTCCGGTCCCTGGTGGAATTGGTTCGGCGCGTGAACTACACGGGCCTGGTCATTCTCTTCGATGAAGCGGAGATCGTCCCGAGTATGAGTACCCGGGCCAAAGACCTGTTATTGAGCAATCTGCGCGAATTAGTGGATGGCTGCGCCCATCACGCCTTTCGCAATGTAATGATCTTCTACGCTGTGCCCAATGAGTCCTTTTTAGAGGGTAGGGCGGCCGTATATGAAGCGTTGAAACAGCGCCTGGCTTCGGTTTTCGATGTGTTCAATCCGACCGGCGTGCGTATTGATCTTGAGCAGTTGGAGGGAGAGCCGGAATTGCTTCTCGCGGAACTCGGTGACCGTTTACGCGCCATCTATCAAACAGCCTATCGCTGTATCCTGAACGAGAAGAAGACCCGCGATGGGATGAACAATCTGGCGCGGAAAGCCTACGAGATGCGTTTTGGGGATATTGGTTATAAACGTGTCTTTGTGCAGGGGGCTATTCGCTATCTGCATCTACTGCGGCATAAGCCCGAAGTAGAGCTTGGGCCGGACGATGCCGATCTGTTACTACGTGGAGAAGCCCTGCCATGATGGAAGTGGGACAGGTTGTCCGCCACCCACGCTATGGGCGCGGTCAAATCCATGCCGTACGGAAAGCGGGCTACGAGATCATGGTCGATTTCGATTGCCAGTTACGGCTTTGGCTTCGGGCGGACCAGGTACGAAGTTCGGCTGCTATTCCAGACCAGCCCCAGAATTCCGCGCTGGTGAAATCAGGAGAGATCATCGATCGGATTATGGGGCGGGCCCAGGAGGGAAAAAAGAAGATTCAGCGAACGCTGCCTCCGGCCCGCGTGAATCCCTTGAATGACCATCCGGAATACCGTGATATCCGATTGGCCTTTGAGGCATTTCGACTCGGGATTGTACCCGAGCATTCCATTATGGAATGGACGGTAGGGCGCCGAGAGGAGCTTTCACGTGTTCTGGGCTGGCTCGATGATGCGGCCAGTGGCTCCCTTGTGGTGGAAGGCCCCTACGGAAGCGGTAAAAGCCACACTCTTGCCGTGTTGAAGGTGCAGGCCCTGGAACGAGGCTGGGCCGTATGTAATGTGGGCATCGACCCGTCGGATGCGCCGGCTGGCTTTCCCAAACGGGTCTATCGACATGCTATCACCAGCCTGCGCGTGCCGGTGGATGGCGAGATCCTGGGTCTTGAACAGATCCTCGAACGCCTATGTGGACGGAATGATGAGTCCATTCGTGACCATACAATCTGGTCGGTCATTTCCGATCTGTGGCGCAATCGACCCAAACTTCGGCCAGCCGTCCTGGCCTACCTTCGCGGGCGGCCGATACGTCGGAAACTCCCAGGGCTCCCGAATCTGCCCGATCACACCACCTCGGCCAATGTGTACTGTTATCTCTTATCCGGGCTGTCCGTCTGGTTGACCGAAGCGCTGGGCATGAAGGGCATGATCCTGCTGATCGACGAAGCCGAGATGAGCCGAACCTATCGGTACCGCTATGAGTGGCAACGGGGCGTAAACTTCTTTAACGGCCTGGCCTGGGTGGCCGACGACGATGATGTCCTGGAGAACGAGGTGGTCGAACGTCTGGATTGTTATCGGGGCGAGCGATCGGGGTTGGTGTATTCCGGATTTGTGAAGGTCCCATACATCTACCAGATCCCCTGCCGCTTCAAGGTGGTATTTGCCTTTACGCCCGGTTACACGCGATTTTTCCAGCATGTCCATACGGACAATCTTGTACGCCTGGATACCCCCACGCGGGCTGAGGTTCTCCATCTATTCGATCGCTTATTAGACGCCTATAAAAAGGTCTGTCCGATCGGACCCGTCCAACCCGATCTTCGTCAGGCTGCCGAAACATTGATTGCGACCCATGGCCATTCCTTCCGTTATCTCATCAAGGG
>CAUZEG010000127.1:0-12438 GCA_963578775.1 Myxococcales bacterium | reverse complement strand
AGGACTACCGGGTCTCGAGTCAGTACACAGTCACGCTCTATAAATGGCAGATGCTGGTACAGGGTGGCGCGACGAATATGATCTGGAATATGGTGGTCACTGACGACGGAACAATCACCAATGATAGCGCCTACCATGAGTACTTTGTCGTGGTGCAGTCTCCCCAGGCTGAGATGGCCCATATCGAACATATCAGCATTGGCGCTGGTTTCCGCCGTCCGGCCTGGTGGATCTGGCCCGACAGTGAAAATCAAGTGAGCGTAACCGTACAGGACATCACATTCACGCCGCCCCTTGAGATCGAATGCTATTCGGGCGACACAGTTCCTGAGGACTTTCAGTGTCCGACTCTCGGCATTTGCGCCTACGGTGGTCCGACCTGTAATAACGGTCTGTGGAAATGCGCTGTTCCTGAACTGTATGAGATGGAAGAGTGGAGCTGTGATGGCCTGGACAATGACTGTGACGGAGTTATCGATGAAGGACTTCAGATCGTCTGTGAGACTTCCTGCGGTCTTGGGTCCCGTCAATGTTTCCAGGGCCTGTGGACGACCTGTTCTTCCGAGCCGGCCCTCGAGGTCTGTGATGGTCTGGATAATGACTGTGACGGTAACGTCGATGAAAACGTAAAGCGTGATTGCGAAACGAGCTGTGGTATCGGTACGCAGAAGTGCACCAACGGTACTTGGGCCGACTGCTCAAAAGAGCCAGAGGTTGAGACCTGTGACGGGTTGGACAACAACTGTGATGGCATGATCGATGAATCTCTGCAGCATAGTTGTGAGAGTGCCTGTGGCACCGGTTATCAGTTCTGCACCCTGGGTAGCTGGGGCGACTGTACGGCTCCGCAGCCGACCGTAGAGGTCTGTGACTCTGTCGACAACGATTGCGATGGCAAGATTGACGAGGGTATCCAGGAGACGTGTTCGAGTGCCTGCGGTACCGGAATCATGGCTTGTAATAATGGCGGCTGGGGCACCTGTAGTGCACCCGAACCGATTGCCGAAATCTGTGGTGATGGCATCGACAACGATTGCAATGGCTACGTTGATGATGGCAAATGCTCAAGTGGCGGTTCCGGCGGTGGCTGTTCCAATGGTACCGGTAGCGGTCCCATTGGCTTGCTTATCGTGCTTTGCACAACGCTCTTTGTGACGCGCCGTCGTCGTAGCGTGACGCTCAGCTGATTCTTTAAAGAACCCTTTCAACAAGGCGCCCACGGTCTTCTTCGGAAGTCGTGGGCGCTTTGGTTTTTGTCATTGGGCTTTCACACGCTCGTTCCAGGCCGTCCGGGCATCCAGGCCTACTGCAGAAAGCTGCGGTATGATCACTTCTTCGAAGGTATCCGCCAGTAGGGAACGGGCGGTGTGGGAATCGGAGAAGCCAAGTGCCTGTGCTTCTTGAAGGAGTGCCTCGGGAAGCTTCTTACCAATGGGCATGGCCCCCAGCATGCAGGCTTCAAGATGGCCGAGCGCGATGGGCAGATACATCTGTATTCGGGACCGCCCCGCTGCATCCAGCCGGGGCCAGGTATCACCCAGATAGATCCAGCCAAAGCGGGCGTGATTAATCTCATCGGCCGAGAGCTGGTGAAGGACAGCCTTTACGAATGGTTCCTGGGCCCGCTCCCGTTCTTCTGTTAACAAGCCGACCGAGATGGTCTCGGACAAACTGGTAAATAAGACATTTCGCAAGGCGCGTTCCAGGGGCGGGCAATCCAGGTGTTTGGGCAGAGATTCGGTGGTCAATGGTGCTTCGATCATTGGATCGCCATTGAGCAGTGCTACGACCCGGCCGCATAGGCCCGCGTGCCGTAATTCATCCATGGCAAAACGCAGGACACAGGTTTTGAACTCCAGGGTGGCCTCGGCTTCGATCAGCTGTGGAAGCAGCCGCGCGAAGACAGCGGAACTCTGGTGTTCGTGTAGCATGCGGCGGCGCCAGTTCTCACGGGCCAGCATGATGGCGTCTGGCGAATAGTCTCCCTGGAGCTTTGTGGTGGGGTATTGCTCGGGAGCCTCGCTTCCGCGAGTCAGCGCCTTATGCACCAGATGCTCATGTTCGTTCTTGAGGGGGTTGTCTCCAACCTCGACCCGCAAAACGCCCATCTATAAATCTCCTTCAGACGGGCATGGATGGAGCAACGAAGGGTCCCGGTACGGCACAGGAACAACCATGGACTGAATCGAGCATGCAGCTACCCCAATCCTGGCCCTCGCAGCAATCCCCGTCATTCTCCGTGGTGCATTCTTCGGGACAGACCCCATCGGTTTCTACTACGCACGGATCGCTGGCAGATTCGCAGCCGGCGCTTGCCATCACCAGGGTTGCACCGAATGCTACCGCCTTGGCCGCACGCAGGGCACGCTTTCGAAGTGTTTTATCTTTCATCGTAAACCTCCGTTTAGACCGTCATTTTTGGAGCAATAAAGGGGCCGGGTACGACACAGCCACAGCCGGCACCGGGAATGTACTCACACATCCCATCCACTTCGGCTTGTTGTGCACAGCAATCCGCATCATTGTTCATATCGCAGGTTTCGGGGCATTGCCCATCGGTCTCGTCGTTACAGGACGAGTCTATGGTGTCCGTTTCTTCGCCATCGGACGGGCAGGCTGCTGCAAAGCCAAGAATGGCGGCACCCAGCGTAACGGCTCGGGCGGCGCGAAGGGCACGCTTTCGAAGTGTTCTATCTTTCATCGTAAGCCTCCGTTTAGACCGTCATTTCTGGAGCAACAAAGGGGCCGGGTACGGCACAGGCACAACCGAATTCCGGGTCAAATTCACACCAGGGGGGATCCCCTCCTTCAAGGTTGCAACAATCGGCATCATTATCCACCGTACAGACGTCGGGACAGACATCGTCGACTTCCGCGCTGCAGGTTGGAGGTGTTACGTCCGGTGTGACGTCGGCTCCTGTGTCGCTGCCGTTGTCGTTCTCGGTTACGTCGGGATCCGGGTCCGTGGAGTCACCCGGACAGGCAGTACTCAGGCCAATTATAGCGGCACCAAGAGTAACGGTCTTGGCGGCGCGCAGGGCTCGTTTTCGGAGTGTTCTGTCTTTCATCCTACATCTCTCCTCACGCTACCATTGCCGGAGCGACGAAGGGGCCAGGTACTGCACACATACAACCCAGTTCGGGCACCCAGTCACAGGGGGGGCCGTTCCCACCGTATTCGAAACAACAGTCGGCATCGTCGTCCTTGGTGCATATTTCCGGGCAGATATCGTCAGCCTTATCTTCGCAACCAATTTCACCGGTGTCCGTGGAGCCTTCGTCGAGGACCACATCCGCCGTTACGGAGTCGAGACCTACGTCGGCAATCGCATCGTCTCCAACATCCATCTTGGTCGACGTGTCGAGGGCATCTGCTTCGGTGGCGTCTTCTTCCGTGGTGTCGCTGCCCTGGTCTTCAATACCGGTATCGGCGCCCGAATCGGTTGTGGCGACGTCCGTTCCCACATCCGCCGTTGTTGTGTCCGTGCCCGAGTCGGTGATGTTACTATCGGTGCCGTTATCCACCTGGTTGGTGTCATCACCCACGTCCGGATTTGGTTGTCCATCACCCGTCGAACAACCGACTCCCAGTCCGACGAGGGCGGCCCCCATCGTCACGGCCTTGGCGGCTCGCAATGCACGTCTACGGATCCTCTTACGCTGTCTCATACTCTATCCCCATGTCTAAGAAGTGCTCATTTTACTCTTTTCATCATGGAATGGGAAATGCCGACTGGCCAGTCTAATCGAAGATATACGGGGCGCTTTTCTAGTCGGCCAAAGTTCGCTACTAATGGGTTTGGTCGATCTACGAGGAGTTCATGGGGCGCTTAGTCGGAATTGCAATTAAGGCCGAAAAACGGGCCGATGTATGCCAGATGGCGGAGGCCCTTGTTTCCCTTGAGCATGGCGTAGAAGGTGACCATCGTGGAAAGCCGGGCAAGCGCCAGGTTACGGTTTTGGCTGTTGAGGACTGGAAGGAGGCCTGCCGGGAAATCAACAAGGATCTGCCCTGGACGGTTCGTCGGGTTAATCTGCTGGTCGAGGGAGTACCTCTCGAGGAGCAGGTGCATGGGCGGCTACAGGTGGGGGGGCTGATTCTGGAGATCACCGGTGAATGCGATCCATGCTATCGATTGGAGGAACAGTGCCCGGGCCTTCAGGACGCGCTTGTCCCGAACTGGCGCGGAGGGGTGACCTGTCAGGTTCTGACTCCGGCGACGATTCGTCTGGGGGATTCTGTGAAACTGCTACCGGAGTTGACGGAATGGGAACGGAGCCCATGATCTGGGAAATGAGCCGTTTTCGGGTATACTTCCGGAGCAACTCTCGAGGAGATGGTCAAATGCGAGCTTTTCATTATTTTCTATGTCTGGTCTTTCTAGTAGCTCTAGCGGCCTGTCCCGGTAGTTCGGGCTCCGGTTCGGATATTGGCGCAGATGTAGGTTCGGACGCGGGTTCCGATGTGAGTTCCGACGCAGGTTCCGATGCAGGTTCCGATGAAGGAACGGATGCGGCTACCGATGCTGGTTCGGATGAGGGACCAGGTACGGATGCTGGTACCGATGAGGGCACGGATGAGGGTTCCGATGAGGGTTCCGATGAGGGCACGGATGAGGGTTCCGATGAGGGTTCCGCCGATACGGGGTCGGGTAAAGACGCCTTACCGGATACTCCACCACCCTGCGACGAGCCAGTCTGTCCAGGTGAAGAGGTTCCCGTGGATTTGGATGGCGATGGTTGTAAGGATACCTGCGTGGACGGGGATCCCTGTGTTACCAACGAGCAATGTGGCGGCTGCAATGATGACGAGGAGTGCACCAACTACTATTGTAATTACGCCGATGGTTGCGCGAGTGATGGTGTTTGCGTTGCGAGTCCCGACATATGTACAGCCGAGGTAGATCCCGTCTGTGGCTGCAATGGGGAAACCTACGGAAATAGTTGTTCTGCAGCGCAGGCGGGAGTCGATGTTTTTCATCAGGGGCCATGCGATGGGACGCCCTGTCCAGAGGGCGAAAACTGTGACGGTGAAGCCCAGTGTATAGCTGGAGACTTCCCGTTCTTTGCGGATGTGACCTGGCAGATCCTACAGACCTGTTATGCTCTTGCGGCCGCGGACTCCGTTGGTTCCTGCATTGCGCAAGAGGTTGGATTCACATCGACCTGTGGTGACTGCTACGCAGACATTGCGGCGAATCTTGGCCAATGTACGACGGGAGAGGGTAACTGCAATATAGCCAGTTCATCCGTGGATGAGTTCACCTGTGCGGGTTGTCTGCTGGAACACTTCGGAGAGTCCTTCAATGAATGCTCTGGCTACGGCCTGGACGCGGCCGCCCTGGCGACGAGTTTGCTGAATCCACCCGACCCCTGAACACGGTAGGTATCCGCTTGCTGGAAGCTATTTTTTCTTCCGTTTCGTAGTCGTCTCGGGCTTCGGTTCGGGACAGATTAAATTGTCTCGGTTGAAGCAAAGCTTGAGACTACTCGCGGGCCGAATCGAGTGGTCGGCTTGTATCTCCCGGACTTCCAACCGGAAGCAGTTCTCTTTGGATTGAGGCCCCAGGTCGACCGGCTGGTCGAATCGGGTAGTACCGGCAGGGCTACCATCTGGCCACGTCAATTTTGCGCCTGCTCTGATATGGCAAGCAGTAGGGGATACCGCGTTGGTCTTTTCGGCTGAAGCCGCTCCAATCTCCTTCAGTTCAAGGGTGGGAACATCTCCTTCGATGACCACGCATTGATCCTGGAATACAACTCGAGTTCGGCGCGGATCTTTGAGGACTTTCACCCGGGTCACCGGCAGACGGGAGAGGGCGGGGGATTCCTGGCTTTCTGTGTCGACCGGGGGCCGTAGAGAATCCTGTGTCAGACGAACCTTTAGATCGATTCCAGAGCGTGCCCGCTGGGCGAGTTCTCTGGCGGAAATACCAGTGACGGTCAGTAGTCCCGAAGCCGAGAAGCGGATCTGTGCTCCAGATTGAAGGATATGGGTGGGGCTATCTTTCTCTGGCACCGATTGGGCTTGATACCGGTTCGTTAGCATTTCTCTAGAGGCAGGAAACTGCAGTCGGAAACCAGGGAGAGTGGTTACAAAGAAGCCATCCTTTCCTGGTTGTAATTCGACACCGGGCCGGACGGTGACCATGGTTCCATCGCTTGATTTATGGGTTATCGATTGGCGTATGGTACGGCCAATATAGCGATGGTGAGCGAAAAGCCGGAGCTTGAGGTGCCGTAGGCCGGAGGCAGAGTGATAACAATGCCTGGTGGTGTCTGCGATAGTTTCCAACTCCAGCCAGTCGCCGTGTTCCTTTATAAGTCGGAACACCCAGTGGGTTCCGTATTTGTAATGATCCCGGTAATGAAAGCGGTCTCGGGCGCTCTGCGTCTGGGTGTCGGGGTGGATGTAAAGGAAGGCGTCTCGGTTGACCAGGACAAAGTCCATGGACTCCAATTTCTTCGTCTCAACGGTTGCGGCGGTCTCTTTGCTCCCCTCATCGGCCGTGGCGGATAGAATCGGGATGCCAACCAGGCTGAGAGCGCTCAGGACAAATAGGAGGGGACCCGCCAAAGAGTGTATACGGTCGTAATCGGTATGGAAACAAGGAGCCATGGTGTAGAAGTTCTAACGAAGTCTGCCGAAAAGGCCAACGTTTTCCTTCGGCCCGGATTTGTAGGCAGAATAGTAACTATGCACTCTTATTTGAAAGCGGCACAAATGGACCGATAAGAGTTCTTGGAATTTCATTCTTGCAAGTCGGCGCGGCGAAACGGACAATGGTTCGGGTTTTCTTGCGGCGAAGAGGTCACATCTATGGAAAGCGGCTGTCGAACGAAGCCAGTTTTAAGCTATGTGGTTGTATTAGTTCTTATGGTGGCTCTATTGGGCTGCGGAGGGGATGATCCCTCCCAGGTCGAACCGGACGGAATTACGGCTGACATACCTGGCGACGTGGCCACAGACGGGCAGGCTTCCGATCTGGGATCGGATCTTCCAGCGGGCGATGGAGCTACTGACACCGTCGTTGCGGCCGGAGAATTCAATTGGCCCTGTGATAGTAATAGTGAATGTCAGAGTGGATATTGTGTCCCCTCGGCCAAAGGTCAGGTTTGTACCCAGAACTGCGTAGATGATTGTCCGGTGGGCTGGACCTGTAGTCCGGTAGAACTACCGGGAGAAGATCTCACATTTATTTGTGTGGATAAGACCGCGAACCTCTGCAGACCCTGTCTATTCCACGACGAGTGCCGCGTTCTTGGAGGAACGTCCGCCGACCGTTGTGTGGACTTTGGAGACTGGGAGGGCTCCTTCTGCGCCACCAGTTGTTTCGGGGGGGAGATCTGCCCGGATGGCTACTCCTGTTCGGATGTTGTGGACCCAGACACAAGTCAGACTTTCAGGCATTGCCTGCCGGACTCGGATAGCTGTGAATGCAATCATAAGGCGACAATCGATGTGGCGGAGACGACCTGTGGGAACGAATTCTGTTCGGGGGCTCGGCGTTGTGAAACCGACGGGCTGACCGAATGCGATGCGCCTTCCATCGAAGATGAGTTCTGTGATGGGGTGGACAACGATTGCGATGGGGAGGTCGACGAAGAACTTGGAACCACCTCCTGTGGAGTGGGTGTATGTTTGCATACGGCCGATAATTGTGTGGATGGAGAAGTCCAGGCCTGTGACGATCTCGAGGGGGCGGAAACGGAAGTATGCGATGGAAACGATAATGATTGCGACGGTCTTGTGGACGAGAATCTAGATCCCATAAGTTGTGGCGTCGGGGCCTGTGCCCATGTGGAGGAGGGTTGTGCAGATGGAGCCCCCCAGATTTGCGATCCCTTTGATGGATCGTCGGACGAGATCTGCGACAATATCGATAACGATTGCGATGATCAGGTGGATGAGGGGCTGGGAACCACTTTCTGTGGGTTGGGGTCCTGTGCCCACGAGATCGCCAACTGTCTAGACGGCGTTATCCAGATCTGTAACCCATTCCAGAGTGCCGAGCCCGACTTCTGTGATGGAGTGGACAATGACTGTGACGGGTTGACCGATGAAGATCTGGGTACCGTGACATGTGGTCTCGGTCTGTGCATCAAGACGATCAACAACTGTATCGGCGGCGAAACGTCGTTATGCGACCCCTTTGCCGAAGCGGTGGCTGAATTCTGTGACGGTGTAGATAATGATTGTGACGGAGCTGTAGATGAAGATCTGGGTACCACCACCTGTGGGCTGGGGATCTGCGTAAAGACGGTGGCCAACTGTATTGGTGGGAGCCCGACCTTCTGTGATGCCAATGCGGGTTCGCAGACGGAGTTCTGTGATGGTGTCGATAACGACTGCGATGGGGTGGTGGACGAAGAGCTCGGAACGACAACCTGTGGGGCCGGTGTATGTGAACATACGATCCAGAACTGTTCCGGTGGTGTGCCACAGGCGTGTAATCCGGTTGACGGTGTCTCTACGGAAATCTGTGACGGGCTGGACAACGACTGCGATGGCTTGGTCGATGAAGATCTGGGGACGTTGGAATGCGGAACCGGTGTGTGCGCCAAGTCCCTTCCCGTCTGTTTTGCCGGGGAGATCAAGGTATGTGATCCGGACGAGGGGGCGTCGCCCGAGATTTGTGACGCTCTCGACAACGATTGTGACGGCTATATCGATGAGGGATTTGGGAGCGACACCTGCGGTCTGGGCGCCTGTGCCCATACCGTTGATGTATGTTCAGCCGGAGAGCTTCAGGCCTGCGATCCGCTGGAGGGCTCCTCGCTTGAGAGTTGCGACGGGGAGGATAACGATTGTGATGGCGCGGTCGACGAGGACCAGGGAACTATCTCGTGTGGACTGGGCGCTTGTGCCCAAACCCTCCCGGCCTGTGTTGCTGGGGATCTCAACTACTGCAATCCATTCAACGGTGCCGTTGCCGAGCTTTGTGATCTGATCGACAACGATTGTGACGGCGAGAATAACGAGAATATGGGCACATATATCTGTGGCCAGGGCCGTTGTGCCCACGAAGTCGAGCATTGTGTTGACGGGGTGGTACCCGAATGCGATCTCCTGCTGGGAGCGGTGACGGAGACATGTGGGAATGAGCTGGATGACGATTGCGATGGTGCGATCGATGAGGATTGTTTCGATGCATGTGATGTGGGGATCAATGCCGTCGTAAATGGGGGCTTTGAAACCGGAACGATCG
Source organism: Myxococcales bacterium (assembly GCA_963578775.1). Lineage (GTDB taxonomy): Bacteria > Myxococcota_A > UBA9042 > UBA3505 > UBA3505 > UBA3505. The sequence goes on along the minus strand of CAUZEG010000127.1, from coordinate 3,229 downwards.
GGCCCTGGTATTACGTGGATGGCCAATCCATCGTGACCGATGCCCACGACGGCAATTTTGCCGTACGGTCCGTGGAAAATTTCTGGATCCGTCAGGATTTCAATGAGGTGGCTGGTGACGCGATCAACGAACTGACCTTCTGGACCAAGAAGGGAGCAGAGGACATGCCTATGTCCTGGTCGGTCATCTATAGTGATGGCACCACATCCAGCGATTTCTTTTATGCGGGACTGGACTGGGTCCAACGTGACGGACTGATGATGATCGATCCTGGGAAGTTGGTCACAGGACTTATTTTTTACGGATATTCCGGGGGCGGGGGCAGCCAGTCCTGGCTGGACTCCGTGGCACTCTGCTACGAGCCATGAAGTGACCCCCCCAGCGGATGCTGAGAGGGTTCACCCATCAGAAGTACAGTTTACCGTATAGCTCGTGCAGTCCACGAACCACTTCGATATTCTCGGTGATGTTCTGGATCTGCCATTCGAGATCGGAGATCAGGTACTCGTAATAATCGATATCCTCGGGATCCGTGCTGGTATCGATGAGGGCCTGCGAGTCGGCGATCATCTGTAGATACTCATTGGCTTTTCCAAGCATCAATGCGCCGACACCGAGCTTTGTATTGCTCACATCGCTTGGTTTTACGGCTACGTAGATCCGGCCGTTATATGGGTTGGAGAACTCGATCAGATTCTCAGGAGTGGAGCTTTCCATCCCTTCACCCGAGCCCTGGAGCCAGATTTTGGCGTAGTCATTGAAGCTATTGTCGAAGTTGGCATTGAGCCAGGCCATCCCGTACCACAGAGCATAGAGCTGAATCGTAAAGCTGGTATAGGGATCGACGGGGCTATAATCCAGGAACATATCGGCATCGGGACCCGTTGCGAATGGGTCCGGAGCTACATAGGAGAAGTACTCTTCTTCGATCACGCCGCCAAAGAGGTCGAAGCGGTCCGCTGCGATCCCTCCGAAAACCTTCTGTATCTCGTCGGGGAAGCGAAGATTCATCGAAATGGCCCATTCATCGATGCTTTCTGCGCTCTGCACACCCAGAATGTAGGTGTCCGGATTGGTCATCACCTCTAGAGCAAGGATCTTATCGTAGAATGTCCCGACCCATTTGAGGCGTTCATAGAAGTAATACCCGCTCTCCCAGTCGTAGATACTGTACAGGTAGCGACCGTCGCCAAGTTCGAAGTTTACGTCCGAACAATAGTCGCTGGTGAACATGGACCATTCGGTCTCACAAACCGGCAGGCTCTGGCTGTCGAAAGCCCAGTAGTAATCGTAATCAAAGTCGTACCAGTAGGCACCGGGTTCCGGCGTTGCCAGAACCTGTTGGAGAAATTTGAAACCGTGCATAGAGGCGGCAGCCTGTACCAGTCCTCCATCGAGGGCCTCATTCCAGTCCACGTCTTCGATGCCCCAGGATTCGGCTCCGTCCCAGCGCAGAGATTCCCATACAGTGCTGCCTAGGAACCAGTCGCCAAATACCCAATGCTGGTAGGCGTTATGAATGAAGTGGAAGTAGCGGTACCACATCCGATCCATATAATCCCACTCATCAAAGAAGATCCGGTCTCGTTTGAAGTTGTTGAACCAGTAGTAGTTCCAGTACCGGTCGACCGCGTCGGCCACGATTTCATAGGAATCGGCGCCCATATCGTAGGCGTGACAGGTTTTTGTTCCGAAGGTGTATTCATCGGAACAATACCGGTAGGGCACCTCCCAGTGGGACCAGGCTGCGTCGCCTGTACGTTGGGACATATAGGACGAGGTTGCGTCTTGACCCATCAGCGCAGCCACATCGGGGGTATAGGGCATATTCGTTCGCATAGCGATATTGTCGGCCCCGCCGAGAATACCCGGGATCCGGGTATAGTGACGGAGATCACGAAATATATCGCGGAGTGTGAACGGACGATCGTAGTAGCCCTCACCGTAATCCTGAAGCTCAAGCAGGGGATCATTGGGGGCATTATCGAACACTTCGACAAGTTGGCCGTAGCCGAATTTGATGGCGGCGCGATCGTAGCGTCCGATGCCCTGGATATCGGCGTTGAAACGCCCGGCGTAATCCATGATGGAGCTATATTGGTATTCTCGTAGTTTCCCGTTCTTCTGGGCCTGGCTGATACTTGTCATTGGTTGTGGGTTGTCACCACGGAGATCCCAGTAGCCTGAATGATAGTTCAGGGCGTCTGTCGATGCTTCGAAGTTGTGGCGTAGGCCCAGGGTATGTCCCACTTCATGTTCGGCGGTAGCGCGGAAGACGTGCTGGATCAGTTCGTCGAGAACTTCGTCGGACGGAGTATCCTTGAGTTCAAGGGCCAGGCCAGCAACCGCGTCATCGAAGAAAGAGGCCATCATCATATTGCGCATGGAATAGCTTCGGAATCGATTTACGACGTCCCGGCGATGGAGCGGAGACGCCCAGTGGGTGGGTGAAATCTGACTATGAAGTCCAGGCGGAAGGGGCTGGCTCGAGTTTTGAGGGGTAACCAATCCAAGGCCCTTCATAATGCGCAATTCCTGGCTGGCCATTAGTAGCTCTTCGATGGGTTTATCTTTGATATTCTGTAATCGCGAGTGGGTCCAACCGGCCGGTCTCTTCAACTTTTCGATGCCGGGGATCTTGTGGATCGAATGAGGCGAGGGCATCCGGGCCGGTCCCTTCTTCATACCCGCCATGGGGTTGTTCGGCTTGTCGTGCGGACGGGAGGCTATGAATTTGTCGAGGGCTTCCTTCGATGGAGGAGCCTGGGTTGTGCCGCCCATCTTGAGCTTGGCCAATAAGGTCTGTACATTTTCACCCAGCGCGAATTCCTGCGGGTCGATACGACCATTGATCAGGTCCACGATGTCACGGCCCTTGGTCGCAACCTCACGTACGGTGGCACCATAGATATAGGCGTCCGACGCAAAGATCTCACCCGTCATCAAGTCGATGGCGGACGGACCGTAGCCAAGGAGTCCGGCGCGGGTTGGCTCTTCGACCAGATATAGATGACTGTAACGCAGGTCACCGATGACCTCACCGCGTACGAGAACTTCGCCCGTATCCGAATTGACCGAGCGGCTGTTGCCGCGAAGCTCGAAGACGTCCGGAATGTCGGTACCGCCTGTCAGAGTTGTAACCGTCTCATGTAGAGCGTCGTTCCACTGGCCTACGAGATGATTCGCGGTTGGTAGCAGAGAGTCCGGAAAGCCGGGGGACAAATAGTAT
>CAUZEG010000126.1:0-12525 GCA_963578775.1 Myxococcales bacterium | reverse complement strand
GTATAGCCCAGGCCAACATAGGTGACGAGGAGCCCCCCCCCCCGGCTCTAGGGCTGATAGACCCCGGGGATTGGGGGGGCGGCGAATCCGATCGCAGCATCGACGAGGCTCCTCTGGGCAATGGTCATGCGCTTGACACTCAAATTCGCATATCGAATACTCATTCCAACTCGGCAGGAGGAGACCTGTGAACCGAAAAATAACCATAGCCACCGCCGTGGTTTTCGCTCTCTTCTTCGCTTCCTATGCCGGAGCGGTAATCAACCCCGAGTTACTGAAAAGAGGCCAGAACAGGGCGCCGGAACAGTTGATTCTGAAGGTCCTCAAGGTCACGGTCGACAAGCAGGGTAACTCCTGGCATGTCGTAGCTACGGCGCAGGTAAAAGAGGTCAAGACGTCTCGATCCGGACTGAAGGCAGGCGCAAAAATCGTCATTCGATATACGTCGCGACGCCCTCCGGAAAAGCCGGGATGGACGGGCCCCAAACCAACCCCTGTCCTCTCAAAAGGTCTTGTGGGCGCTTATCTTCGGGGGCCGGGCAAGAGTGGGGCATACGCCCCCGCCGCACGCTCCATGAGTTTTGTCTCACCAAAGCGTCTTCGAAACACCCCGACATCCAAAAAGCCAACCAAAGGCACGCTCAATACACCGACCCGGTAGGTGACCGGTAGACCCCGGGGATCGGGGGGCCGGCGGCGGGGTTGCTATATTGAACTCCGACCCATAAGGGCATAAGATTGAAGCGCCTGATACCTACAGGAGAAAGATATGCGTCCCATTGTTCTAGCGTTTGGATTGGCTGTCGTTGTCTGGCTGACTACTGGATGTGATTCGAATAATACTGGCGACACCAAAGCCTGTATCCCAAACACCACCCTTATCTGTGATTGCCTGGGGGGCACCCAGGGAGTGCAGTCCTGCGTCCACGACGGCTCTGGATATAGTGTATGCGACTGTGGTGTCGTACCTGGCCCGGACACTGTAGATAGTCCCGATGGGACCTCGGAGGGGTGTACCGAAGGCGCGACCCAGGAAGGGACGACGGTATGTGGCTTCAACGGTGAAGGAGTGCTGACGCAAGACTGCGTCGACGGGGTCTGGCAGGACAACCAGAACTGTACCGGTACGGATGAATGTACAAACGGCGAGGCGCAGGAAGGAGCGACGAGTTGTGGCCTCTATGATTTTGGAGTTTTGACGCAAGACTGCTTCGACGGGGTCTGGGTTGACGTTGGCCCCTGTACCAGTAACTCCTTTCTAGTTATTCACTTCAATCTCACGTTGGAAGTGGGACCATTGTCTGTGGGATCCGCAGAGGTCTTCGCGACCTTCGAGAGCAGCTACTATACTGAGGAGGGGGTCTTGCTCTGCAGAGAGCAAATGGAGGTGACGGGGGAGGCGGTGTTTGGGGCAACCTCTGTTCCCGATTGCCCCAACTGCACGGGGTTGTTGCATTTTGATGAAACCAGCCTGGTGAATGTCACGGATCCGACCTCGAATCCCGACCATTGTGTAGGTGAGTTCCCATTATCGCGGGCTTTATTGCAATCACAGCAGGAAGGGGGATTGGGAGATTTTCTCACGATAGCGCTGGTTGACGTGGCGACGATGAATGCGCACGGGCTGAACCTCTACGTGGATGATTCCATCTCCTTATCGGAAACCATTAGTGGGTGGGCTGATAATTACGGACTCGAGTTTACCCACGCCGCGTACATCAACAACCAGCCAGACACATGGGCGTCGATGGCGGAATTGGACGCGATAGCAGCCAGCGCCGGCGACGGCTCGCCGTGGTTAGCCTACTGGGCGATTGGTAAGGACCCAGAAGCCAACACATACGAAGGTTCCGATTTGAGCGGCCTCTATATTGCCGAATCCTTATGGATGACCCAATTTAATCCTATTCCCTGACAGGATGAACTCGTATCGCCAGCCCCCGCTCTAAGGCTGATAGACCCCGGGGATCGGGGCACCGGCGGCGGGGTTGAAGTCCGTAGGGTCCAAGCCCAGAAATTGCAGCACCGTAGCCGCCACCTGGTTGAGTTCCACATTCGGCTGGTCGGCTACTACACCCCGGTTGGGCGTATGGGGGCCAATGACCGCGACCCAGATCTCCTCGGAGCCTGGAATATTGGGTTTATGGTTATCCCAGTCATGACCGGTTCGTCCGCGACCATGGTCGGTGGTCAAGATGATGGTCGTATTGTCGCGATATTGCGGCATCGACTGCAGAACGGACCAGAGCTGTGCAAGAAAGCTGTCTACAAAGGCCGCCGCCTGAAGCACCCGATCGTAACGACGGCTATGACCCCAGTCGTCGGTCTCCGCGAAGGCCAGATAGAATAGCCGGGGCCGGTAGGCTTTTAGATATTCGAGGGCGAGATGACTGGTTACCCGGTCATGGCGCACATCGTCCCAGGGGGTTCTAAGTTCGTGCTGGGCCGCGTTCAAGGCACGCATTCCAGGCGTCAGCAAGGACTCGTCGACGGATTGGTAGCCGGCGTTACAGACGATGCTCCCATCCGTATGCGCCGCCCCCTCGTTGAATCGTTCCCAGGAGCCGAATACGGCCACATCGGTTTGTTTCAATCCGAGCTTATGGCGGGCAAACTCCAACACCGTCTGTCGTGGGATCGGTTTGGCCGCATTGGTCGAGATGGTGGCCTGCACCTCGCCGGTGAGCAATTCGGCGTAGCCGGGATAGGAGATACGTTGCGGGTTGGCTACGGACGCTGCGCTGTTTCGGTTCCGGTTACCAAAGACCATTCCCTGACCAGCCAGGGTTTGCCAGAAGAAGGGGAGGAGCTTTTCCCGGCGTTGATCGGCCGTCTCCCCACCGAAGCGGGCTCGAAGACGGTCTGGATATTTCACGCCGCCGATGGAGCGGTCGGCCAGCAGACTATCGTCCATTCCGGTGAACAGCTCCTGCCAGCGCAACCCGTCCATGGTAATGAGAATGACGTTATGGGGCGGCGCCGAATCGGTCGCCTTCTGGAGCTGTACGTGGCTGGAGCAGCCCATGATCAGGCACCCGATCAGAGCAAGAATAGAATAGTTGGGGTTTCCCATGGCCGGACCACCATCCACTCAGGGGCTGGGCTTGTCGGCGGGCTTTGATTTCGCCGATTTCAAGAACCCTTTCACATGTTTAACCATACGATTGAATTCCGTCCGGAAGCGCCATCGTCCTTCGACGATCACCAGCGTTGGGCCCACGAAGAGCACTTCGTATACCCGCTTCTCGAAGGTCATATCATCCATATGCTTTCGCGCCTGCCGGGCCGCTCGCGCATTCCTGTACTCCCAGACCCATAGATCCTGGACTACGGTCTGACCCTGGCGATCTTTCGCGTCTTTCACTATCGACGTGTGAAAGGATCGTTGCAGTCCCTTACAAACCCGGCTATCGACGAAACCCTTCCGTGCCCCGGGCCGAGGACAGATGGTCTTGGCCTCGTAGCCTTTCTCGTGACGGTCATTTACGTGATAGCCCACCGCCGGTATGGACTTCAGAAGGTTCATGTAGACGGCCGGTGGTACCGTGTTCTTGGAGGCCGCTACGATATCTCGGGGCCCTTTCGCCTGCGCGGGCTGGACCCAGACCGGCAATAACAAACCAAGAATAACCAGGAAACGAACCATGAGGAGCCCCGCCTTAGAAAAGAGGATAGAAGAATAGCGTGCCAGATCTACCCTGACCAGCCGGTCCTGGAGAAGGAAACGAAATCAGCTCGCCCGATAATCCCGCTTCCCGCCGGTTTTTTCGAGGAGTCGGAGTCCATCCATGCGCAGCTCGTCGTCTGTGAACTTCAACATATCGTAGATCGTCAGGGCCACCACCGAGGCTGCGTAGAGGGCTTCCATCTCCACTCCCGTCCGATCCAGGGCTGTGATCTCGACGGTAATTTGTAGTCGTCCAGCTTGCCGTTCGAATCCCACCCGCGCGTCGGTGACGGCCAGTGGATGGCAATGGGGTAGAACCTGATGCGTGCTCTTGGCCGCCATGATGCCAGCGGCGCGAGCCACCGGGTAGACCTCGCCCTTGGGTGTATCGCCCGCATCGATTCGATCCAGGGTGGATTCCTGGCCCACGATATAGACTTCGGCGACGGCCCGGCGCTGCGTTTTATTCTTCGCTGTGATGTCGATCATTCCGACGCGTGTATTCGTCATCCGCCGATCCCTCGCATATCTCGTTCCTTGAGGTCGATTGGGCGGTTCCGATTTGCCATCTCCTGTAAAAAGCCGACCCCTTTGGTTCCAAGGGATTCCTTGACCGCTTCACGGAGGGACATGGGATCCGCATTCGAGCGTAGAAGCGCACGGATATTGGGGCCGTCCTCTGCAAATAGGCAGGGAAGAATCGTACCACTCGCCGTGATTCGAACCCGATTGCAGTGGTTGCAAAATGGCTGCGATAGAGTGGGGATGATGCCAAAGTGGGTACCGTCAGCCAGGGTATAGCGCCGCGCGGTCTCTCCCGGTTTGTGGACCTGATCTTCGATGGGGCCGAGCTCCCGGCTCAGGCCTTCGACAATCTCGGCCGTTGGCACGACGCTATTCGGGCTCCATTGGCTCCCAAAGGGCATAAACTCGATGAAGCGCATTTCAAAAGAATGGCTTTGCGCAAATCGGATGAGGTCCGCCAATTCGTGGTCGTTGATGCCACGAATGACGACCGCATTTAATTTACGGCTTGTAAAAGGAGCCAGGGCCGCCTGCTCAATGCCGAACTGGACCGCATCTAACTGGTCCACTCCCGTTAGCGTTCGCATGGTCTCCCGACGCAGAGTGTCGAGGCTGATATTGATGCGATCTACACCCGCCGTTGCCAGGGTTTGGGCGCAATCCCCAAGCCGACTGGCGTTGGTGGTAAGGCCGATGGATTGTACCCCATCGATCGCCCGAAGCATCCCAATCAGTTGTTCGAGGTTACGGCGCAGGAGTGGCTCCCCGCCGGTAATCCGCAGATTCGATAGGCCCAGGGGTACCGCGGCTTCGGCGACGAAGCGGCTGATCTCCTCAAAGGTCAGCAGGTTTTCCCGTTCTCCGAAGTCCGCCGCGTCGTCGGGGACACAATAGCTGCAGCGGAAGTTACAACGATCGGTAACCGAGATCCGCAGCTTGCGGTGGGGCCGGTGTCCGTAAGGATCCTGGACTGGTTGTATGGCGTCGTTTCGGACCATGTCTCTCCAATGCCGTATTTCTGTCCGCATCACAAGCCCTTTTGCCGTCGAAGCACCCTACTAGAGGCCGGATGACGCGCAGCTGGCTGACCGGCGAATGGTCTGGCATAATCACCCGGCATATTTGGAGGATCTCCATGAGTCGCATCTTTGCTGTCGTTATTATCCTGTCTCTGGCTCTCACCTCGAACACCTGGGCGGGAGGAAAGGTAGGATCGGATTGCACATTTAATGGCAAGAAGCTTCAGGGCAAGGTGAAGATCGTGACATCCTTCCCGGACTTCAAGGTGAAGGTGGTGACATCATTTCCGGACCTGAAGGTGAAGAAGGTCAGTAGTTTTCCAGACAAGTGCGGCAAGTGGGAGATTGTCAGCTCGTTCCCGGACTTCACCGTCAAACTGGTAGAATCGTTTCCCGACTTTTCGATCAAATATGTGGACTCGTTTCCGGGCGTGCCCTGAATCCTACTCGATGACCGTTTCGCTGGTGGCTCTTTGCCCGTTTACCGGGTCGATGGCGTAGATCCGATGATCCACATCGTCGACAAAGTATAGGAAGCCTCCGCTGGGCAGACCTTCGATATGGGAGCATCCAAAAGCGGTAAAACTGACCTGCGCTGTGTTGCCACCGAAGACATCCACGGTGTAGGCGATGTCTCGGACCGGCTCAATATAACTTACAGTTCCACCCGCGATGCTGCAGGCCGGAACGAGCGCAAAGGAAAAGACCGGGTTCTCAAAGGGCACCGTATCAAAGCCACCGGAATCTACGGCGAGGGGACATATCGCCAAATCGGGGTCGGTCACCTCTCCTACGTAGGCGCGGGAATTCCAATGTGCATCGACCCGCTCCGAATCTGTCTCACATCCACCAGGACCTTCCCGTAGTGGGTGCAACATACCGGAGCGGCTTCCGACCACCAGGAAGGTGCTATCCGGTACCCGGATCCGATAGCTGAGAGGGCCCGCCAGGCATTGCGGGGTTAAACCGCCATCGATGCAGCCGCAGCCACACGCGGGTTCTCCGAAATAGATCTGGCCGGGGGCACAACCAAAGTCGACCACAGCGCATTCATCCTCGTTTGTTCCCACGTAGTGCACGTTCGGATCTTCGGTGTCTATGCAGCCCCCTTCGAAGAGAGCCGGCATCTTAACGGCCTGGGGATCGTCACCGGTCTGGCGCATGATCAGATTCCTGGCCAGGGTGTTTTCGTTGAAGGTGAGGGTGTCACCCGTCACGGATTCGATAACGACTTCAAAGGTATCGCCTCGTAAGGCCCCGCAAGAGAGGGTCTGGTTGACGATGATTTCCAGGATGTCGCCGGGTTGTACGCCCGCATCGCAGAAACGTGCACCCGGATCGTGGAATTCCTGATTCGCCACTCGTAGAATCCCGGTGAACCGTTCTGTGTCTGGGATAATGCCACCCGATGTAATGGTCCATCGCTCCGTCGGTGTTTCATGATCCGTCGTCTTCAGTTCGACTCCGGTATAGGTGACGCGGGTGATGTCCTCGCCGTTGATTGTTTGCGTGATTGTATCGGTGCCCACAGAGCCGAAATGGGGGATATTCGCGGGCAGTACAAAGCTCAGATCCTGGGTCTCGTCCTCTACGGTGAAGAAGGGGACCGCTACACGGACGGAGGAGATCTCTATGCCGTCTGAACTGATCGAAGACGATGTGTCTGGCGGGGCATAGATATGTAATATCGGGTCGAAGGAGAGGAGCTGGCCATTCTGTAGGGCCAGATAGGCCACAAGCTCGCTAGCTTCGCCTTCGGCTTCTTCCTCGGCCGCAGCGATTTCATGAAAGACCAGGTCGACGGGCAGGGCGCCGAGGGGAGCATCCTGGAGTTGCCGATCCGTCCAGTAGCTGTTGTCTTCGTGGGCCGTGAGCACGGCTTGCGCATCAAGATCTACCGCCAGGACATCTCGTTGGGATGGCCGGAGCACATAGACGATGGCCTGTTGTGGGTGGATAGCGAGCACCGGGCTCCCCGACGAGGCCTGATCCGCTTCGTCATTGTCCATGGGGCCGTAACAGTCGATGTCGGCCCCGTCGATCTGTCCGTCGCCGTCGTTGTCCAGCCCATCCGCACAGCGAGGCAGAGATTCGCTGGTATGGTCAGAATCCGCACAGGTGGGGTCTCCCGGTGCGTCGAAGACTCCATTTCCGTTGTCGTCGATTCCATTGCCGCAGGAGGGCGCCAGAGAAAATTCGTTGGGGTCGGCTCCGGAACAGTCCTCGTCCGAATCATCGACGAGACCGTCGCCATCGTTATCGAGTCCGTCCGAGCAGGGGTGACTCTCAAAGCCCAGTCCATTTTCGGGACAAAGTCCGGTGGCTGGATCGATGATGTTGTCCCCATCGTTGTCCAGACCATCGCTGCACACCGGGTTCTCACTGTTTTCCGTGTTGTCTCCGGACCGGACGCAGCCGCCATCTTCCAGGTCGATGAGCCCGTCCTCGTCGTTATCGACCCCATCACCACATTGTACCGTGGTTTCATCGCTTGCCTCGTCTCCATCTGAACGGGAGACGCAATCGGGATCGACACCATCGATCAGACCGTCCTCGTCGTTGTCGAGGCCGTCATTACAGGCGCGGTTCAAGGGGATCGCAGTCCAGTTCAAGTCGTCGAGATCGGCGACCCAGAGGCGCTGACCGTCTGGCGATGCCGCCACCATACTGTTCTTTGCTATATGTACTCGTAGATCGGCGATGGGTTCCGGGGGCAGGGTAATGGTCTCTGCTTCGCCAGCCAGCGCATCGTCGGCCAGGATTTCCCAGCGAACCGCCGATGTTCCGTCCGCGCTGAGCAGATAGGCAAAGTCACCGGAGTCCAGGGACACGATCCGTATTGTATTTGCGTTGAACGGCAGGTCGTGGCTCGAGATGTCATGGTCGGGTATGGAGATGCGAATGAGCCCGTCCGGATAACTGGTCGCGAACAGCGCCGTATGATGGGGGCCACGTCGTAGGTCGAAGACCTGTCCGGGGAGTCGAAGCCCATTGAAAACCGGGGTCTGTGGCTCGGAATCCAGGTATGTCGTTGTGTCGAAGTCATAAACCATGACGGTGCTACGGAAACGTTGAAGAACGTACAGCCCAAGCCCCTCTTCGGCCTCCAGGCATTTGGCGGGATCCGCCCCCTGGCCGTCTACTGTGCAGGTCAGGACCGCCGTACTCAACGCCGTTAGATTTTTCGTGTTGAGGACTGTCGAGTCAGTGCAATTGGTGGCACAGAGCAGAATGGCAACAAGGGTTATCAGGCGATTTTTCATTCTTCCACCTCAATGCCCTTCACGGATGTGATGACGCTTAGATGGGTGGAACTTTCCGGGTCTGCGTCGATGATGGTCAGAGTACCGTCCTCAAAGTCGGCGGTTACGATCCATTTGCGGTCGTCCTGATCGATCGCGGCGATGTCGTAGGGGCCACGACCCACGGGCACATAATTTGTGACCAGGCCCGCTTCGTAGTCCACGACGTACACCTTGTCTTCTTTGAAGCTACTCACGAAAGCCCGCCAGGCACCATCGACCCCGAAGGGTGCGAAGACGACCCGCGAGGCTCCGTCCCCAACGGCAATTTCACGGACCAGGCGGAATCGGCTGGGTTGGGTGGCATCGGGTTCAAGGATGTATAGGCTGTCGGGTTGGCGCCAGACCAATGCGATTCGGTGGCCATCCGGCAACAGGGATAGCTCGCGTCCAAAATCGAGGCCGACGGTTGATTTGATCAACGCGGGCATCTGAAGGAATTGCGGCTCGCCCAGGGATACTTCGGGTGTGTCGTTGGCGAGTCCGAAGTCCATATCGATGATGGTCAGAAACGTCTTTGCTTTATGGGCCAGAAGCAACGTTCCGGTGTTCGGATGGTAGAGGATGGACTGCACGCCTGTATTTGTAGTGGTCTCGGCGAGCTTCTCGAGTTCGCCGCTCTCTTTGATCCAGAAGAAGTTGAGCGCCCCGTCGAGGAGGCCCGCACTCACAAAGATGCGATGGGCCGGTCCAAGTTGGTTGAGAATGAGAGATGCATAGGGCTCTTTACCGGGAGATAGCCCCTCATCACCGGTAAATTCGTGCTCTTCATTGCATGTTCCGACGTTTCCGTCAGCGGGACCGCCGCAGTTGAGCGATGGCGGGCTCTCGTCTGCGTCTCGTTCCACTTCAATCCGGTAGATGGAATCCGATTGCCGGGACGGAACGAGAAGCGTGTCTACCTGTCCCGAGGTCGGATCCACCAGGCCTCGAATGATCCCCCCGAATGGTTGGATCTGTACGGTGCTATCGGGAAGCACCCGCTCTTCGACCAGGTCTATCACCGCAATCGTTCCGCTCTGATAGAGCTGATCAAAGTTGCTGTTGACCACGTAGGCATAGCGACCGTCACCATCCACGAGCATCGAGGTTGGCCAGCGGATCAAGTCGGCTGGATGGGGAAAACCTACCAGTTGTTCGGTACAGCCCAGGCCGAAGATAATCAGGCCCAATGCCAGGAGGCGGTGGGTTCTGGTGATAGACATTCTCATTTGGATGCAAGTGCCGCCTGGGCTGCTGCGAGTCGGGCGATGGGTACACGATAGGGAGAACAGGACACATAATGAAGGCCCAGCTTCGCACAGAAATGAATAGACGAGGGATCGCCACCATGTTCGCCACAGATCCCCAGCTTGATGTCGGGGCGTGCCTGCCGTCCCTTATCGACGGCCATCTGCATAAGGATCCCCACTCCCGATACGTCGATGCTCGCGAAGGGATCGGCGGGATAGATTCCAGATTGCACATAATCCGGCAGGAACGAACCGGCGTCGTCGCGAGACACACCAAGCGTCATCTGCGTTAGATCATTGGTGCCAAAGGAGAAGAACGTCGCTTCGGCTGCTACCTCGTCGGCGGTCAGTGCGGCCCGGGGAACCTCGATCATGGTGCCGAGCATGAATTCTACGGTCTGTCCGCGGGCTTCGAATAATGCCTCGGCCTCGCCGAGGACTTCGGCTTTCTGTAGAGATAGCTCCTTTACGTTGCCTACGAGGGGAATCATAATTTCGGGGTGCACATCGACACCCTCGGCGGCCACGTCGAGGGCCGCAGTCAGTATCGCTCGTGCCTGCATGCGGGTGATCTGCGGATACATCAGTCCGAGCCGGCAGCCCCGATGTCCGAGCATGGGGTTCATCTCTCGCAGCTCATCAATACGGGTATGAATCGCAGCGGCGGTTATCCCCAGACTCTGGGCCAATTCCTGGACCTCCGGCTCGCCGTGGGGAAGAAACTCATGCAGTGGCGGGTCCAGGGTGCGGATGGTCACCGGTCGCGAGCCCATCGCCCGGAAGATGCCGCGGAAGTCTTCCGCCTGCATCGGTTCGATCTCACGCAAGGCGGTTTCACGCTCCTCGGGAGTTCGGGACAGGATCATCCGGCGCATGGCGCGGATCCGGTCCGTGTCGAAGAACATATGTTCGGTTCGGCAAAGCCCGATTCCCTCGGCTCCCAGGGCAATGGCCACTTCACTGTCTTTTGGGGTATCCGCGTTGGTCCGAATACCCATGGTCCGGAATTCATCCGCCCAGACCAGGATCTGGTCGAAGGCCTTACAGAGTTCGGATTCGTCGGCCGATCGGGTCTGTTCGATGTGGACCTGGAGAACTTCCGAGGCGGAAATATCGATGGTGCCTGCGAAAACTTCACCGGTGGTTCCATCGATGGTGATGAGGTCGTCGGCACGGAACTCCCGTCCATCCGCCAATAATACGCCTCGACCGGAATCAATACGGATGCTGCTACATCCCACCACACAGGGTTTTCCCATTCCGCGAGCGACGACTGCGGCGTGGGAGGTGAGCCCCCCGCGTGCGGTCAGAATACCCTGGGCGGCATCCATCCCGTGAATGTCCTCGGGGGTGGTTTCTTCACGGACTAGAATCACTTTTTCTCCCCGAGTTGTCCGCTCGGCCGCGTCATCGGCTGTGAACGCGATGGTTCCCTGGGCGGCACCCGGACCTGCGTTCAGTCCGACAGCAAGCAGACGGCCGTCGTGACGTGCGCGATTGGCCTCGGCTGGGTTGAGAGTCGGCGCCAGAATCTGTGTCAGGGCGTCGGCTGGTACGCGGGTTACGGCGTCGGATTGTCCAATCAAGCCCTCTTCTACCATGGCCGTTTGTGTGATCAACCAGGCGTGACCGGTCCGTTTTGCCGTTCGGGTCTGCAGCAGATAGAGCCGTTCATGCTCGATTGTGAACTCAATATCCTGGACGTCCCGATAATGTTTCTCGAGCTGGGCCGCTACGCCCATCAACTGATCGAATACGGCCGGGAAGGTTTCTTGCAACGACTGTCCAGCCAGGTCCAGATCCGCAGCGCGCGCTGCACGAACCGGAAGCGGGGTACGGATCCCGGCCACAACATCCTCACCTTGTGCGTTGACCAGGAACTCGCCGTAGAATTCCCGGGTTCCATTGGATGGGTTTCGGGTGAAGCCAACTCCAGTGCCGCAGTCGTCGCCCAGGTTGCCATAGGCCATGGCCTGGACGTTTACAGCGGTGCCGAGATCGTCGGAGATCCGATTCAGCCGTCGATAGGTGATCGCACGGGTATTGCCCCAGGATTGAAACACTGCGTGGATGGCGGCTTTCAACTGATCCCAGGGATCTTGCGGGAAGCTCTCTCCGGCCTGGTCCTCGTAGACCGCCAGAAAACGATGGATGACCTCATCCAGATCCGAGGCGGAAAGATCGTTGTCGTTTTCCACTCCCCGGTCCTTCTTTACCGCCGAGAGTTCATGTTCAAAGATCTCTCCATTCAGGCCCTTCACCACATTGCCGAACATCTGGATGAAGCGGCGATGGCTGTCGCGAACGAAGCGCCCCGATCCGGAGAGTTGCTCCAGGGAGTCCCGAACCGAGGAGTTCAGGCCCAGATTGAGTACGGTATCCATCATTCCGGGCATGGAGACAGGCGCACCACTGCGGACCGACACCAATAGAGGGTGGCTGCCGCCGCCAAAGGTCTTACCCGTGGTTTGCTCCAATCGAGCGATTGACGCGCGTACATCGTCCATCAGGCCTTCCGGCAGGCCGTTTACCGCTTGGAAGCGGGTGCAGACTTCGGTGGTAATTGTGAAACCAGGAGGGACGGGCAAATCAATACGTGCCATTTCCGCGAGGTTTGCTCCCTTGCCCCCAAGCAGGCTCTTCATGGAGCTGTCACCTTCGGTATTGTCATCTCCAAAGAAATAGATGTTCTGTGTGGTCATATTGCTACCTATTTGTCTGCACGAATGCGCGTGAAGTCGGCTACGCGACTGAAGTCGTTGGCCAATGCTCTGAGAAGA
>CAUZEG010000125.1:0-12666 GCA_963578775.1 Myxococcales bacterium | reverse complement strand
ATTCACGGGACTGGTAACGTTCGCATTGCTTACCAGCAACTCTTTGGGAAGAGTCGGATTGATGGACCCTTTGGCACTTGCAGATTTTTCGCTCTTTTTCTGGATAGCTGTCGAAGCGCCAACCGTAATGACCTCCACCGCTGGCTGCTCTTCCGACCGCGATTCTGTCGAGGCTTCAACCACCACGGTTTCTTCCACCGCGAGGGTCACCGGTGCCGCTTCCGGTTCGATTTCGGTTTCGACGATCGGCTCGGCTGGTGCCTCCGACGGGACAGCCTCTTTTTTGGATTTATCCATCCAGGCCGGCAAATTTGTCTGAGGACCCGTTGCTACTTCGCGGACTCCCTGTCGAGCCGGAGCTTTCGTTCGTCCGGTCGCGCGGATGCTCGCGTGCGTCATCGGGGCGATATCTGCGGCCATTTCATCCGCGACCATCCCGAATTGTGCCGTGGCTTTACCACCATCGGCAACAACCAATCGTGGGGTTTCACACGCTCCAAGGAGCTGACCGTCCTCGGTAATTTCCACGAGTTTTCTACCTCGGGTGATCCCGTTGATAGTTCCCGCAACAATAATGTGGTCCGCCACGACGGTGCCTTCAATCAAACCACCAACGTCTACGAGTACCGTACCGTCGAGTTCGACCTCACCACGAATCAGCCCAAGAACCTGCACAAGGCCAGTTCCCGTGACACGACCGTCTATAATATGCCCATTTTGAATGACTGCGTCCGGAGTTTCGCTCACCCAAACCCCCTTCAATATCGAAGATAATACTTATTTAAAACTCGGGGCTATTCCGCCTCGTTGGTGGTTCCACCCGAGCGTTCCATATCAATGTTTCCCTTATAGAGTGCGCCATCAGAAATTAGAATCCGTGGTGCACTGATATCACCGTACATACGCCCGCCCGTCTTGATCTCAAGACGGTCAGACACCGTAATATTTCCATTCATTACGCCGGACACTTCCACCACACCCGCTGTGATATCTGCATCCACCCGTCCGCCCTCGGCGACCGATACGCGATTATCAAGCGAAACCTTCCCTTTCAGGGTTCCCAGAACCATGATGGGCTCCCCACCGGTGATTTCACCTTCTACGATGAGAGTCTTTCCAATAATCGTTTCCGCCATAATCTAACTCCGTTACCGACCCCGATAGAGGTCAATCAAAGATTCGTCGTGTCCATATAAAGGTTGCCGTTAAATAAGGAACCGTCTTCCACCACAATACGCGGGGTCGTAATATCACCGTGGGCCGCACAATCTTTTCGAAGAACTACACGCTCTCGCGCGTTAATTTTTCCATCGAAATGCCCCTCAAGTACGACCTCTTTGGCTGAGATCTCTGCCTCAACAAATCCGCCTGGCGAAACAATCAGTACATTTTCCAGCTCGATTTTTCCCTCGACCTTACCTTCTACATAAAGAGGTTCGGACCCGGTGATG
The DNA here is from genome assembly GCA_963578775.1 of Myxococcales bacterium. Taxonomy (GTDB): domain Bacteria; phylum Myxococcota_A; class UBA9042; order UBA3505; family UBA3505; genus UBA3505. The sequence goes on along the minus strand of CAUZEG010000125.1, from coordinate 11,215 downwards.
GTCCCAATAATATGTGTGTCGGGTCCGATCGTATCCGGTGTGTTCGTTGTCATTTTCCGTATCCTCCAGCATCTTCTTTTGGTGGGCTAACGTAGACCCCTGGAGTTCCTGGTGTCAATGGTTTTTTGTGATTGGACAAAGAGGAGTAAAATGGTGGTAAAAGGTAATCAATAGACAGCTCTTCCACTGCGGAAATTTCGCGTTTATTTTGAGGTATTTCTAATGCACCGATTAATGATCGGGTCCTGTAATGACAGTCTTCTTTTCCCCTGGGCGATTCAAGATCTGGCGGATGACATTGAACAGGTGCCTCTTGATCTGGATGGCTATTTTGGGCTCGCGATCGTGATGGAACGGGAAATAGTTTTGAGCAAACGACCCGTTTCCTCTGGCTTTCGTCTCATTCCCGTACTCAGTGATATGCATACCAATCTTTTCATGGTCGGACACGAGAGTGGAAATACGGCCGCTTTCAACGGGTCCCGGACTCTACCCACCCGCTACCGAGACTGGATCTTTGGCCTCAGCGGTGACGTCCCGGATGAACTCTGTAATCCGGAAAGTAAATTGGTGCAGGACGTGCCCGACTTCCTCAAACCCTTGTCCCAGTCGAATTTCCATGGCGCGAATATCTTCGCATGGGCCCTGTCGACCCTGTATCGAAATGGGCTTCTGGACATCAAATCGAACCTGAAGAACCGTTGTTTGCACGCCCTATCGAATGGTATTGCTCAACTCCGTGATCGATCGGGGATCCAGGCCCTACCTTTTACGTTCGCGATATCAAATCGAGAATATGCCCTGGGCTTCGCCGGTGAGTCCGGATTGAACCAGCTAACCCAATCTGGACTGGTCCGCACACGAGAAGAACCAGGCTCCCAGATCCGTGAGGACCATCACGAACACATACGGTCCATCATTCTTGCGTCCACGCCGGAAATATTACCGGCTCCCTGGACACCCCTGGGGGCCAATCAGTGTTTCGTGATCAACTCGAAAGCGACGCTGGATACCATCCCGGCTTGAGGCCTTAGACCGGGTCCGTGTCCCCAAAGATGGTGTACTCCGTACCGGCTCTGGTGACAGCATGGACGGTCTTGATGGTGGGGATGACTTCCTTCAGATGACGTTCAATTCCCATTTTTAATGTCATCAAGGAGGAGGGACAACTCTCACAGGCACCCAGGAATTTCAGCTCAACCGACGTGCCATCCGCGGAGACGTCAATTACCTCACAGTCACCGCCGTCGCTTAATAAAGCCGGACGAATCTCGTCCAGGGCCGACTCGATTTGTCGTATGAGATCTACTTTCTCGGCGTTCATAATCCCCTACCTCCTACTATAATAGGATACTCTCGTCCGGTTTCGATCGCAAGGTTCCGAAGTTTGTCATTTCCCTTCTTTTCGGGGACGGCGGTATCGCATATTTTTGACCATCACGACCCGAATTCAAGGCCCATACCGGACATAGAAATTAGGCATTGCTCTGCGGGTAACTCCCCGATAGGATGTCGCCGAATCGGAGACAGGTGTTCGGTCCTTGACCCGACGTATCTATGCCCTGAACGGGCGGCTGCGAGGAATCCATGTCATATCTGGTATTGGCCCGAAAACATCGACCTTCCCTATTTGAAGAAGTGATCGGGCAAGATCACGTAACAACCACCCTCAAGAATGCTATTCGTAGTGAACGGGTAGCGCATGGATATCTATTCACTGGTGCGCGTGGAGTGGGCAAAACTACGGCCGCACGAATTCTTGCGCGCGCGTTGAATTGTGAGAAGGGGCCTACCGAGACACCATGCGGATCCTGCGATTCCTGTACAGAGATCGCGGCCGGAAATTCTCTAGACGTGTCCGAAGTCGATGGGGCCAGCAATCGTGGGATCGACCAGATCCGCGAACTTCGCGAGACCGTCCAATACCGACCCGCACGTGATCGCTGTAAGATCTATATTATCGACGAAGTTCATATGCTCACCCAGGAAGCCTTCAATGCACTCTTGAAGACATTGGAGGAACCACCGGAACACGTTCATTTTATATTCGCTACGACAGAGCCTCATAAAATCCCCGTCACCATTCTCTCCCGCTGCCAGCGATTTGATTTTAAGCGCCTCCCGCAAGACCAGCTGGCGCTCCATCTGTCCGACATCCTGTCCCGGGAAAAAATCCAGGCCGAAGATGCAGCCGTGCAGATATTGGCACGCGAGGCCGAGGGCTCCGTTCGTGATGGACTCTCACTCCTCGACCGGGTGATTGCGTATAGCGGTGACTCGATTCGTGCCGAGACGGTTCGCGATGCGCTCGGAGTCGCAGATAGAACCGCCGTAGTGGACCTGTCTGAAGCTATCGTGCAGGGAAATGCAAAGGCCGCCCTCGAGTCCATTCACCACGTGGCCGAACACGGCCTCGATCTGCAACATCATGCACGGCAACTTACCTCTCTTCTACGAGATCTTCTGGTACTCCGCGTATCCGATGGTCAACCCATGGGACGAACCGACGATGAGGTAAAGCGCCTGCGAGACATCGCAAATCAAACCTCTGCGGATGCACTGCAATGGATGGTTCACCGGGCGATTATTCGGGTTGAGGAGATTGCCAAGAGCAACGAGCCTCGTATCGTCTTTGAACTCCTGGTTGTCGAATTATCCCGGGTGTCGACTCTGGTCGGAATCGACGACCTTGTACGTCGTCTCGAAGCCCTGAGCAAGGGGTACGACCCGCAGGCTGGTTCCGTTCCACCGGTACAGGAAGCAGGCCCCACCCCGACGCCCACACCCACGCCTGCTGCCGCCAGCGCCGTACAAGCCGAGCCTGTGGCCGTTTCCGAACCAGAGCCGGAGCCTGTGGCCGTTTCCGAACCAGAGCCGGAGCCTGTGGCTATTTCCGAACCAGAGCCGGAGCCTGTGGCCGTTTCCGAACCAGAGCCGGAGCCTGTGGCCGTTTCCGAACCAGAGCCGGAGCCTGTGGCCGTTTCCGAACCAGAGCCGGAGCCTGTGGCCGTTTCCGAACCAGAGCCGGAGCCTGTGCCGGAGTCCGAACCCGTTTCCGAACCGGAGTCCGAAGCCACGGCAGACTTTTCCCTTGCGTTGGCTCCCGACACCGCTGCAGAAACACTTGCAGCCGAAGAAGCCGCTCTGAAGGAGATTGAAGCGGCTGTATCGTTGACTCCGAAACTGACGCCCGGTTCCAAGGCTCACAAGGAACCTGTGGTTGAGCCTTTGAATATGGAAAACTGGTCCCAGGTGATGGCCCAATTATCGCGAGTCGAGGGAGCCACTGGTATGGCTGCGGCCAACGCCCGAATACTGATCCTGGATTCCCTTGGTGAAAACCGGATCGTACTCCTTGCTCGACCCGAACATGAATACATCGTGGATTCGTTCCAGAAGAGCGGCCAGTCCGAACTCGCCAATGCATTGGCGCCCTGGTTCGCCGACCAACCGCCCACCATTGAGTTCCGTGTCCACGAGCCGTCCCAGGATTCAACCAGCCCCGCAGAAGAGGCGCAGGCCCAGCGGGCCGACAAGACCTCTGCCCGCCGCGATAGCCTGACCGATCATCCGATCGTGCGAAAAGTCGTGGAAGAGCTTGGTGGGCAGGTAGTGCTACTGGACACCGAGTCGACAGGACTAGATCAGATTCTGTCCAAAGAACAGCCCAGTCAAAACCGGTAACCCAAACGGAGGAAGCAGCATGACTGACGAATCTGGCTCCTTTGGAGACATGTTACAGAACCTTCAACAGCTCCAGGGCGAGATACAGCGTGCATCCGAGCAATCGCAAAGTCTCGAGATCGAAGGTACCGCCGGAGCGGGCCTGGTCACTGCCAAGGCCAATGGAAAAGGGGAGATCCTGTCCATCGCCATCGATCCTAGTCTCTACAAGGACGGTGACATTAACATGATGCAAGACCTGATCCGCGGAGCCTGCAATAACGCGCTGAAAGGCGCACGAGACAAGATGCAAGAAGAGATGCAAAAGGCGGCCGGGGGAATTCTCGGAGGTCTTGGTTTCCCGGGCGGGGGAGTCGAAACGTGAGACTGCCTGCCGGATTTTCCGACGCGACAGAGGCGTTGGCCTGTCTACCGGGTGTCGGGGAACGAACTGCAACCCGGTTCGGCTTCTTTCTGCTGGAACGTCCGGAGGCCACGCAAGCTATCGCAGAAGCGCTCACAACTATGCATCAACGGGTTGGCACATGCGTTCAGTGCTACAATATCGCAGACGCCGATGTCAGCGATGGTTTGTGCGAACTCTGCGCCAACCCCTCACGTTTCGATGCTAGAACATTATGTGTCGTGGAGACTGTACCCCATCTGCTCGCCATCGAACGGACGGATATCTTCAAGGGTACCTATCATGTCCTTCATGGGGTTCTGTCTCCCATCAAGGGGATCGGGCCCAACGACCTCCACCTACCGCAGTTGATAGATCGTGTGCAGCGCGAAAACATCTCGGAGGTGATCGTAGCAACGGATGCCGACGTAGAGGGCGAAGCAACAGCAGCCTATATTCGAGAGATCCTTCTTCCCCTGGGCTCATCCGTAACGCGAATTGCTACAGGTGTGCCGATGGGCTCTGATCTAGAATACCTCGACGGTACGACGGTTGCCCGGGCCCTTATGGGGCGAAAACCCCAGACCGATTGACGCCTGTTCCGCCCTCAGGACACATCCGAACTGGCCGTAACCCGTAGGACCTCCTGGTAGGTGGTCACTCCCTGTGCGAGTTTCTTGATCGCCCCATCCCGCAGGGTGATCATTCCCTCCTGACGGGCCGTTTCACGCAGCTCATGAAGAGGGTTGCCATCGGCAATCTTCTCGCGCAACGCAGGACCAATCGGAAGCATCTCATACACCCCGGAACGACCACGATAGCCTGTTTCCCGACAATGCTGACAACCGATTCCCTCAAAAATCGCCAATTTCGGAGGCTTACCCCCTTTGAGTGGAATCTTGAGCTCCTTGCATTGTGCTTCCGTGAGTTCTCTCTTCTTCTTACAGCGGTTACAGATTCGACGCATCAGTCGCTGCGCCACCACACCGACGAGGGTGGAAGACAAAAGATAATCGGGCACGCCGAGATCACGTAATCGAGTAATAGCACTGGTGGAGTCGTTGGTATGCACAGTGGATAGCACCAGATGTCCGGTCAGCGACGCCTGGACCGCCATCCTGGCCGTCTCTCCATCTCGGATCTCGCCCACCATGATGATATCTGGGTCCTGTCGTAAGATCGTGCGAAGCGCATGGGAAAAGTCGAGGCCAACCGCAGGATTTACACCCACCTGGTTGAACTGCTCGATCACCATCTCAATCGGATCTTCAATCGTCGTCACATTTACGTCGGGCGACGCAATCTCCTGTAGAAGACTGTACAGCGTGGTTGTTTTACCCGACCCGGTCGGACCTGTGACCAATAGTAATCCATGCGGACGACTAATAAATTCCTGAAGGATATCCACCTCTCGCTGGTACAGCCCAAGATCGGTCAGGGGTCGCACCAACAGTTGCGGATCAAGTGCCCGGATCACGATCTTTTCTCCAAAGGCTACCGGCAATGTGCTGATTCGTAGTTCAATCTCACGCCCGTTATGCGCAGTCTTGATTCGCCCATCCTGTGGGCGCCGTTTCTCGGCAATATCCAGTCGGCCCATGGACTTGATACGCGAGATCACCGGTGGATGTACTTGAGCTGGAATACGATAGATTTCATGTAGAACCCCATCGATCCGCATCCGCACCGCCGTATCCTCACGATGGGGCTCGATGTGGATGTCACTGGCTCCCTGCTCAAAGGCATACCGCAAGAGATATTCAACGGCGTTCACAACGTGGGTGTCACTGGCCTCAATCTCCTCGCCGCTCTTGAGGGTCACAAAGGCTTCAAGATTCCCAAGATCTGGTAATCGCCCAAACTCGGTCGCGGCCTGCGTAACACTCGCTCGAAATCCAAAAAGCTCGCGAAGTATCCGTTGGACATCGGCACCCGATGCCACCCAGACTTCGACCTTTTTCTTCGTAAGCGCACGAATCTGGTCAAGGACTCCAAGCTCGTAGGGATTGTCCGTCGCGACAATAACCTGCTCGTCATTCATGAAGACCGGAATGATCGTATGTTGCCGAGCAAATGGGAGGGTAAGGGTCTCGGTAACAAGCTTGCTATCGATCCGCAGCGGATCGAGCTTTACGTACTTGAACCCAGCATGTTTTGAGAAAACCTCGGCGATTATATCTTCATCGATCGGATCACCATCACTGGTTCGGAAGCTCATTTCCGAGATCAGCCGCGCCGGATCTATTGCTCGACTCGGACTATACTTCCGGGTTTTTCCTTTCTGCCGGGCCTCGTCCAATGCAACAGGATGGCGCCGCTGCGCGTCCAAAGCCTGCTCGGCCGTAAGTATACCGTCTTTCTCTAAAATTCGAACGAGGTCGTCAAAGGTACGACCAATCGCTCCTACTCTTCGAGTTTTTCGTGCGGATGTCATGGGCCCAATTGTACCCGTATCCGACAAAATGAAAAAGCCTTAGTCTTATATTGACTAATTTTCCGCCTCACGAGCTGCCTTTACGTCAGCCACAACCTTCTCCTGAAGCTGAGGTGGCATCTCTTCATAATGATCGAATGTCATCGTAAAATTACCACGTGCACTGGTAATGGATTTGAGGTCCGAGGCATAGGTCAACACCTCCGCCATCGGAACCATGGCGCCGACCTCCTGGTTCTTCCCTTTGGGAACCATACCCAGTACGCGCCCACGTCGACCATTCAAATCGCCGATTACATCCCCCATACAGTCATCGGGGATCACGATCTCCAGCTTCATGACGGGCTCAAGAATCACCGCACTACAGCTGGGCATCGCTTCCTTGAATGCCTGAGAACCTGCAATCTGAAACGCCATATCGGACGAATCTACTGCGTGATAGGAACCGTCGAAGCACTTGGCCTCGACATCCACCATCGGGAAGCCGGCAAGATACCCGCGTCTCATGGCGTCCTGTATGCCTTTATCAACGGCGGGAATGAACTGCCGCGGGATGGAACCGCCAACAACCTTGTCGACGTATTCATATCCTTCACCACGGGGGCGTGGTGAAAACTCAACCCAGCAGTCCCCAAACTGTCCACGACCACCAGACTGTTTCTTATGGCGGCCACGAGCCCTGGCACTGGCACGAATCGTCTCTTTATAGGGAACTTTCGGAGTCTGAAGTTCAACCTCCACATTGAAGCGAGACTTCAGTCGCCCTACAACCGACTCAACATGAGCCTGGCCGAGACCCGAGAGAAGAAACTCGTGGGTTATGTCGTCTCGCTCGAACCGGACACAAGGATCTTCTTCCATTAATCGATGGAGGCAAGGGCCAAGCTTTTCTTCATCGGTCTGGGTCTTCGGTGACACGGCAAAGGAAATAGCCGCAGCGGGAAGTTCCGGTATCGCGAATTGTACGCCCTGACGCCCCATGCCGATGCTATGACCCGTACTTGTCTCTTTCAGCTTACTGAACACCACGATATCACCCACATTGGCCTGGGCGATCGGATCCTGCTTTTTGCCTTGAATGATATGCAGCACACTATATCGTTCCTTGCCGCTATGGTTCGACACCAGAAACTCTCCCGCGCCCGGAAGTACGCCCCGACGAATTCGAGTACAGGTGATCTTGCCCGCAAAGGGATCGACAAATGTTTTGAAGACAAACGCGGCCAGATCCCCTTCATCACTCGGCTTGATTTCTTCCTCATCCCCGGCCTGATTCTTGGCCGAACGAGAGCTAGCCGCCAAGGGAGACGGTAAAGCCTGACAAATGAAATCCATCATCTGGGACACACCACCAAGCTTCGTCGCTGATGTGCAAACCAAAGGCAGAATCTCTCCAGCGGCTATAGCTGTAGCTAGCCCCGCCTGGAGTTCGTCTTCCGTCAGTTCTCCCTCGAAAAACTTCTCCATCAGCTCTTCATCACTCTCCGCCACATTCTCAACGAGCTCTGTGTGGAGGGCTTCCACCCGCTCGACAAGATCGGCTGGGATGTCTGTAACCGAGAATTTTGTAGTTCCCTGATCCTCGAAAACGTACGCTTTCTGCGTCACGATATCGACGACACCCTGAAAGTTGGCCGCATTCCCGATGGGCAGCGTTAAGATAGTCGGACGCACTTCCAGCGTCCGTTGAATATCTGCGAGAGTTTTATCGAAATTAGCATGCTCGCGATCCATCTTGTTGATGACGATGGCCCGGGGCAGATCGCAGGACGCCAATAACGAAAAGGTCTTATCCGTACCGACTTCAACGCCATCCACGGCGCTGACAAGTACCAGCCCCACGTCCACAGCCTCCATTGCGTAGCGAACGTCGGCCTGGAAGTTCAGGTCACCTGGAGTATCGATGAAGTTAATCTTGCATTTGTTCCAAACTGCATAGCCCAGATGCATGCTTGTGCTGATGCGTCGAGACTTCTCTTCGTCTTCCGTGTCGAAGTTACTGTTTTCCTCGTCAACGCTATGCAAACGATTGGTCATACCACTCACGAAAAGAAAGGCCTCACATAAGGATGTTTTCCCCGCCCCACTATGTGAAAACAGCCCCACATTCCGAATATCTTCAGACGCAAATACCTTCATGCAACCTCTCCATCAACCATTACCCCATTACCCCATTATCCCAGGATCTACCCAGGTCATGGAAGGATGTATCGTGGTACAGAGTGGGCGTCAATGGCATTCTCAACGGATTATCCCAATCGTTTTTTGGCCCATCTCTTCTCCTGTCAATGCCGACCCGAGTTGGCAGAATGGCTACTTGTCCGCCGGGGCCCCTCCACATCTCCTTTACGATGATCAACGAACATGCCATGGTCCAGGGCATAGACTGACATTCAAAACCGATGCCCATTTCCCCACCAGATACTGTCCCTGACCACGGTCGCATCGTCGCTCTTGAAGGGCTCGATGGCTGCGGAACCACGACGCAGGCCGCACGACTCACGGAACGGCTTGCGCGCGAGAACTTCTCCGCTATCGAAACCTGCGAACCCTCAACAGGTCCGATTGGGCTGGTCATACGCCGCGTGTTGGGGCGGGATCCGGAACTTCAACATAGCAATGCCGCAAGCCTGGCTCTCTTATTTGCGGCCGATCGACTCGAACATTATAGCCGCCTGGTCGAACCCGCCCTACGCCAGGGACAAATCGTCGTCTCTGATCGTTCCATCTGGTCGTCACTGGCCTATCAGGGACTCGACCTGGACCCAGAGTGGGTGGCGACCATCAACAGGACCGCCGTCCTGCCCGATGTCGCAGTGCTTGTGGACGTACCGGCACATCTCTGCATGGAGCGGATCGCAGCTCGCTCCGACCAGCGGGAACGATTCGAACGTCTGGAAACCTTGAAGAAGCTGCAGGCTCGTTATGATGACCTGTTCAATGAAGAGCTCGCGGACGCTACGATGCTCCGCGTCGATGGAACCGGTTCCCCAGAACAGGTACATAAGGCCATCTGGCAGGCTCTCGTGAATGGAAACCACCTGCCATAGAACAGGTTATTTATCGGGAAGCTCCGCGGACTCGAACCAGAACTTGTAAATGCTCTGCATGGTGTCTAGAAAGTCGTTGAGCTGAGAGGCCTTGGTAATGAAGCAATTACCGTGGCTCCCATATACGCTCTCGATATCTTCCTGGGCGTTGGATGTCGTCATCACCACAACCGGGATCTGTTTGAGGCTTTCATCGTTCTTGATGACATCAAGTACTTCACGGCCGGTTTTTCTGGGCAGGTTCAGATCCAGCAGAACAAGATCCGGCCGTGGTGCCTGTTCAAAGTCACCGCGCTGGCCAAGAAACTCCAGCGCCTGCTCTCCATCCCATACCACGCTTACGCGGACGGGCTTGTCCCACATCTTGATCGCCTCCTGCGCCAAGCGGACATCGGCTGGATTATCATCCACTATCAGTAATTCCATCAATCGTTCTCTCGCCCAGAAGCCGGTAGTATCGCCTTCAGCAGATTGTGCCGCAGTGTCCGTGCCGGGAACTCCCAATTCAGCCAGCCCAGTCTCCTCGGCAATACCTCTACTTTCTACCTTGTTTCCGACGGTCCAGCAAGCCCAGAAGATCGCCTGTGGAAGGTTCAACTGGAAGCTTACCGCATACCGTGGTATGCCCCCTTTACGCACCAGATAAAACGTCAACAAATGACGGGGTGGACCGTTGTCAGAATCGGAATCGATACGAATTATTGTCGTTGGAATCGGAGGGCGCATGGGCCGTGCGGTGGTGGAAGCAGCTCAACCCATGAGCAGCTGTACCATTGTAGCCGGGATCGAACGCGCCGGATCGCCGTTGATTGGCCAGTCGATCGAATCCCTTGGACTCGCCGTAAATGGCCCGATCGTGGGCAGTCTTCAGGACGCCCCTGACGCCCGCGTGGTAATCGACTTTTCGACCCCGGAATCGACCGTATCTGTCGCAAAATCGGCCCGAGATCGGGGCCTCGCGTTGGTCAGCGGTACGACGGGGCTGAGCCAGGCGCACCTGGAAGAACTACGCACACTTGGTCAGACCATTCCCATCCTCCATAGCCCCAATATGAGTGTGGGGGTAAATGTACTATTTGGTTTGATCAACAATGCAACGGCACAACTTGGTCCCGAATGGGATGTGGAGATCACCGAAGCTCATCATCACCATAAGGTGGATGCACCAAGCGGTACGGCCAAGAAAATCCTACAGATCATCACCGAATCCAGCGACCCGCATCAGACCATGGATATCCAATATGGGCGTGAAGGTCATACCGGGCCTCGTCCCGCAAAGCAGATCGGCATGCATGTCGTCCGCGGAGGAGACGTCGTTGGGGATCATACCGTGGTGTATTACGGCGAGGGTGAGCGTCTGGAAATCACCCACCGAGCCACAGATCGGGCCATCTTTGCGCGCGGGGCACTACGAGCCGCCCACTGGGTGGTAGGGCAGCCACCAGGGTTTTACGCCCTGAACGACGTGCTGGGCTGAATTTAGCCGATGCGCAGGGCCTGTTCCTCGCAGATCTCCTGCAGGCCAATATACTCTTCCTGGCTGAAGGGAGGAACCTCCGTTCGTATCAACTCCACGGCACCCAATGTCCTACCACGAATGCGAACCGGTGCAGAAATCACGCTCTGAACCCGGGTGAAGACCTCTTCGAATTCGCCTATAAGATC
>CAUZEG010000124.1:0-12679 GCA_963578775.1 Myxococcales bacterium | reverse complement strand
CCTGGCCGATCTGGGCTATACCCCGGGCGATAACGACAGCCTGGCGGCCCTGAGCTGCGGCCTGGACGAGATCGTAAAATGGAATGGCAGCGCCTGGGTATGTGCCGTGAACGCCGATACGGACACTCTCTCCAATCTCCTCTGTGCGGCAGGGGAGATCGCCCAATGGGATGGCACAAGCTGGGGCTGTTCGGCGGCTCTTGATGTGTTGCTGGCCAGCCTCGATCCCATCGCCACCACCGGCTTGCCGGCGGATCTAGCCGATGGCGATGATGACACCTTGGCCGCGTTGGTCTGCAGCGATGGCCAGGTCGCCATGCTGGTAGTGGACACCTGGTCCTGCGTGGATGCCCCGCCGGGTCCCCAGGGGGAACCGGGGGAAGCCGGTGCAGACGGAGCTCCGGGCGATACCGGCGCGGCGGGCGCTGTCTCTCTGATCAGCAATACCACCGAACCCGAGGGAGCGAACTGCGAATATGGGGGCGTGAAGGTAGAGCATGGGGTGGATGATAACGGCAACGACGCCCTTGATGTCGATGAGATCCAGGGGACGAGTTATGTGTGTAATGGCGGTCTCGCCAGCGATGGAATCATCGAGCTCCCTGTGGCCGCCGAGCCTGTTGAACAATGTACAGACGCCATAGAAGGACAGCTCTTCTACGACACGACCCTGAAGAGTATGCGCTATTGCGATGGCGTGTATTGGGCGCCGACCGCATCGGGCTGTGGAAATGGGCAGCTCGATTCTGGCGAAGAATGTGACGATGGCTACCAGGTGGATGGAGATGGCTGCCAGGCCAACTGCCTTATTGCGGAGAACGACATCTGTACCGGGACGTGCGATGGGAACGGAACGATGCAGGCCTATCTACCAAACAAAATCACCGCGAGCGATGGGGCCGTCAGCGACCATTTCGGCTATAGCGTCTCGATCAGCGGGGACACCCTGGTGGTGGGTTCCCGATACGACGATGATAACGGCGGCAATAGTGGCTCAGCCTATGTCTATGTACGCAGTGGTGGAGTATGGACCGTACAACAAAAACTTGTCGCAAGCGATGGGGCCAGCGGCGACTATTTCGGTTGGAGCGTTGCCATTAGCGGGGACACCCTGGTGGTGGGTGCAAAATACGACGACGACAACGGCAATGACAGTGGCTCGGCCTATGTCTATCTACGCAGCGGTGGGGTTTGGACGGAGCAGCAAAAACTCACCGCCAGTGATGGGGCTGCATGGGACTATTTCGGAGTTGGCGTTGGCATAAGCGGGGACACCCTGGTGGTGGGCGCCAACGAGGACGACGATATGGGCAACCAAAGTGGCTCGGCCTATGTGTATGTGCGCAGTGGTGGGGTATGGACGGAGCAGCAAAAAATCACCGCCAGTGATGGGGCCAGCGGCGAGGAGTTCGGGTATTCTGTTTCCATCAGCGGGGACACCCTGGTGGTGGGCGCATACCGAAGCGACGATAAAGGCCCTGGCAGCGGCTCGGCCTATGTCTATGTACGCAGCGGTGGGGTTTGGACCGAGCAGCAAAAACTCATAGCGAGTGATGGGGCCGGCAGTGACAAATTCGGCTACAGCGTTTCCATTAGTGGGGATACCCTGGTGGTGGGTGCTTTTCTCGACGACGATGACGGTACTGACAGTGGCTCGGCCTATGTATATGTACGCAGTGGTGGGGCCTGGACCGAGCAACAAAAAATCATAGCCAGTGATGGGGCCAGCGGCGAGGAGTTCGGAACTAGCGTTGCCATCAGCGGCGATACTGTGGTGGTGGGTGCAGACAAAGACGACGATAAAGGCCCAACTAGCGGCTCCGCCTATGTCTATATGCGCAGTGGTGGGGTCTGGGCCGAAAAGGAAAAACTTACCGCGAGCGATGGGGCCAACAGTGACGAATTCGGAACTAGCGTTGCCATCAGCGGCGATACTGTGGTGGTGGGGGCCAATGAGGACGACGATGAGGGTGGTGACAGCGGCTCCGCCTACGTCCACGAGCTCCTCACTCTCTGCACCAAGCAAGGCCAGTGCATCTGCAAAGCCGGTTATGGTGGCACCGACTGCGGCACGGCCCTGTAGGCCCTCGCCAAATCGAATCAATTCGCGTATTGGATTATTGAACGTCACCCATACGGAGGGACATCATGAGCGAACCTGTTGTAGCGGCCAAAAAGCCGGCCATATTGGAACTCGAACCCGGTACCTATTGGTGGTGCCGTTGCGGCCGCTCCAAGGATCAGCCCTTCTGTGATGGCTCCCATGCGGGCACCGACTTCACACCCATGGAAGTGACCATCGAGAAGGCCAAACGCTACGCCTTATGCCAGTGCAAACATACGGATCACGCTCCGTTCTGTGATGGCAATCATAGCGCTCTGTAGCTCTCTACTTCGAGCACTTCCAATCGACGGTGTAGCATAACACCGGTGGGTAGCCACAGGACTCACCACCCTCGTCATAGGTTTCTGGAGTGGTACAGACGTTTCCACCGTTGCCACCATGTTCGGTCTCCGATGTGTAGCCCAGATGCACGCAAATAGCGGCGGCGTCGTATTGCGACCCGCCTCCGCCGAGTGAGCTGATCCAGGCGGTCTCGTTATCCGCTCGGCAGACAATCCATTGGTTGGTTCCCGAAACCACCCCGATGGTTCCCGTTGTCCCTACCGTTGGCGGGACAAAACAACCCTCGTCGATCTCTCCATCACAGTCGTCGTCGATGCCATTCGGGCAGATCTCGTCAACCTTTCCTTCCAAGGGATCGCAGATGTTATCGCTTCCGCCAACGCAGTTTTCGACCGTATGAAGACAGGCCCCGACGCCGCAGGTGGTTTCGCCGAGATTTTCGTCGGGCTGGCCGTCGCAATCGTTATCGAGACCATCGCAGATCTCGGCAGTGGCGTTTTCCAGAGGGATGCACATGGGGACGTTGCCGTCGACACAACCCGCCAGGGTCTGCTGGCAAACCCCCTCGCCGCAGGTGACGTCCTCCAGGCCCTCGTCTACTTCACCATTGCAGTCATTGTCCTTGCCATCGCATTGCTCTGGAGCGCTACCCAGATGGGTGTTGCAAGCCGGCACAATTCCGCCGACGCAGTTGGCGATGACGTGCAGACATTCACCCACTCCGCAGTTGGATGTGCCCAGGTTGTCGTCGATGAGTCCGCTACAATCGTTGTCCAGCCCATCGCAGATCTCTTCCGATGCCCCGGCCAGCGGATCGCAGGTCTGCTCTTCGCCATTTTCGCAGTTGTAGACGGTGTGGGCGCAGGGGCCAAAGCCGCAGCTCGCGGTACCGAGTTGATCGTCCACCAGGCCATTGCAGTTATTGTCCAGTCCGTCGCAGATCTCGGGGACTGCTCCCTCAAAAGGATTGCAGAACTGGGGCACCTGATCGACGCAGGAGGGGACCGTATGGGCGCATTCGCCCAATCCGCATGTATCCGAGCCGAGCTCTTCGTCGACCGAGCCGTTACAGTCGTTGTCCAGACCATCACAGACTTCCGTGCCGGATCCCTGGAAGGCATCACAGATCTGCGGGATCCCACCCACACAATTATCGATGGTGTGGTGACATACGCCGACCCCGCAAAAGCTCGTCCCCTGGTCTTCGTCAAGGGCACCATCACAGTCGTTGTCGACCCCATCACAGACTTCGTCACTGGCCCCTTCGAAGGGGCTACAGAACTGAATGACACCGTTCTGGCACGCGTCCACGGTCTTTTCACACGCTCCCAGGCCACAGTTCAATTCACCCAGGTCTTCATCCACGGTTCCATCGCAGTTGTTGTCGAGGGCGTCACAGGTCTCAGCCGAGGCGCCTTCAAAGGGGTCGCATTCCAGGATCTGCCCCCCCGAGCAGACGTCAATGGTATGCTCGCATACACCCAGTCCACAGCTACTGGTACCAAAAACCTCGTCGGTTTCGCCGTTACAATCGTTGTCGATCCCGTCGCACATCTCCTCGCCCGGTTTAGCGGCACTACATTCGGTCAGGCCCGTGTCGGTACAGATCCGCTGGCCCTGGCAGAAGTCCGTTCCACATGCCGTGGAGGCGTCGTCGTTGATGGCGTTGGGACTGCAGCTACAAACGCCTGTGTTGGGCATACATTGGGCGAAGCTCTCTTCGTTTTCTGGATCGGTAAATGCGTTGCAGCTATAGCCCTCGGGGCAGTCCAACCCATCGGAACAGTCGATGCCACAGAAGGACCCCTCCAGATCGCCACTGAACATACAGCGGTCGGTCGTGCTACCACCACCGGTCTGGCAATCCAGGTCCAGGTTGCAGGGACGACAAAGATTTACATAGATATCCAGGCATAAGTGGATGGATTCGAGTCCGGGTTGATCCAGACTTCGACAGTTCCAGCCCGCCGGACATTCGTCGCTACAGGCCTCAGTGCAGACTTTCCCCTCTACGGACGGCACACAAAAACCGCTGATACATTCGATATTGGACAGACAGGGGTAACCGAATTCCCCGGGGCCCGCCACGATGCTGGTATCCGACCCGGTGTTGGTGTCCGACCCGGTGTCTGTCCCTATCCCCGTGTCGTTGGAATCCACGCCCGTATCCTGAAAAACAATGCCATCCGGAGTCCCGTTGCCGGTATCCTTGGGACCTGAATCGGCCGCACAATGGGCCACCAGCAGGATGACGGGTAGAAATCCGAGCAAGGCGAATCGCAACGATCTAAAAGCAGGTCTCATTCTGTCTCCCAACGACAAAGCCAGATAATCGACTATCTTATGCTTTGACGGCGCGTACTTCAACGCCTGTTGGGATCAGCGGCAAAAAGGGCCTCTCTCCTACTCGACTTCCTTGCACTCGCAGATCTCGCAACCGTTTGCGTCCGTTGCAAAGCCGAACTCGCAGAATAAGGTGCAGGCGAAGCCCGGACAGTCCGGAGCTTCGTTGCATTCACAGGTTGCGCAGCCGTCTGCGTCGAGCTTGAAGCCGTATTCACATTCCACGTCACAAGCCGGTATGTCACAGCCTGGTGGACACAACATCTTGGTGCATACCCAGCTCTGGTCATCGCTGCAGACGCAGGTATTGCAGCCGTCGTCATGCTCTTTCGTCGTGCCCGGTTCGCATGGAGCACAGGGTTGCATGGTGCAGATCCATTCGCCAGCGTCGGCACAGGTGCAGACATTGCAGCCATCATCGGCGGGTTTGGTCGTGCCGGGCGTGCAATCTACGGGGCAGGGCTGCAAGGTGCAGACCCATTCGCCGGCATCGGAACAGATGCAGGTATTGCAGCCATCGTCGGCCGGGTGGGTGGAGCCTGGCTCACAGGTATTCGGGGGCGGATTGCATTCACAGGTCTGGCAGCCGTCGGCGTCGAGCTTGTAGCCGTACTCGCATTCGGCGAAACAGAACACTTCCGCGCATCCTGTCTCACATTCCACTTCGGAGTAGAAGGTAGGCCAACCCACGGGAGCGATGCAGGGATTTCCATAGTTACAGCATGTCCCATTGACCGGATCTTTGGCCCAGACCACCACCTGAATGCAGCCTTCGCCCGCTGCCAGCGGGGTACCCGCGGGGCATTCTTCGCAGGCCTGATCGGTGCAGGCCCAGCCGCCTTCTTCGGTACAGATGCAGGTATTACAGCCGTCATCAGCGGGTTTTGAACTGCCCGGGAAACAGCCGACTGGGGGCGGATTACATTCGCAGGTCTGGCAGCCGTCGTCGTCGGTTTTATAGCCATGCTCACATTCGTCGGCGCAAAGGATCAGCGGGCATTCCGGTGGCGGATTACACTCGCAGGTCTGGCAGCCGTCGGCATCGTATTTATAGCCATGCTCACATTCGTCCTCACATAGGACCATTGGGCATTCGGGCGCTGGTTTGCACTCGCAGGTCTGGCAGCCGGCCGCGTTGGTTTCATAGCCAAACTCACATTCGTCGGCACAAAGGACCAATGGGCATTCCCCATTGCATTCGTCTTGATTGTAGAAGATCTCCCAGTCCTGGGGCGCGCTGCAGGGAGTGGGGTATTCACAGCAGCTTCCCGATTCCGGGTTCTTGGCGAAGGCAATCACCGTGATGCATGCTCCGTCAAAGGGGACAGGCGCCGGGCAATCCTCGCAGATCTGGTCGGTGCAGGCCCACTCGCCGTTGATACAGACACAGGTATTACAGTCGTCCTCCGCCGGTTGGGTGGCGCCCGGCTCACAGCCCTCCGGACAGGCTATCTCCGTGCAGGCCCAAAGAGCATCTGGCGTACATTCGCAGACGTTGCAGCCGTCATCGGCTTTCTTCAGCTCACCTGGCAAACACTCGCCCGGACAGGCGATTTCGGTACAGATCCAGGTACCCTCGTCCGTGCAGGCACAGGCATTGCAATCTTCTTCCTTGGTATCACCCGGCTCACAGGCCCCGGGACAGTCGCCGGTAGGGGAACAGACCCAGGTGGCGGAGTCGTCACAGACACAGGTCTCGCAATCGTCTTTGGTTTCGTCGCCCGGCGTACATTCGCCGAAGCAGGGATCGGTAGTACAGATCCACTCGGCATCTTTACTGCATACACAGGTATTACAGCCGTCTTCGTGATCCCGTTCGGCGCCCGGTTCGCATTCACGACAAGACATATCGGTACAAACCCAATCGCCGTTCGCATTGCAGAAACAGGTATTGCAACCGTCACCCGCAGCTCGGAACGTATCCGGCATACATTTCTCGGGGCAGAGCAGTTCCGTACATTCCCAGGTTCGGTTGTCCGTGCACTGGCAGGTATTACAGCCATCGTCAGCCGGGCGTGATTCACCCGGTTCGCAGCGTTCCGGACAGACAAGATCGGTACAGGCCCAATAGCCGTCATTGGTGCAAATACAGGTATTACAGCCATCGTCCGCGTCGCGCCGGCTCTCGGGCTCACATTCCGTCGCTTCCGCGCAAGCGCAGATATCGCAACCCTTATCGTCTTTGGCAAAACCATCTTCACAGAACAGGGCGCAGGACACCGGTTCGCAGTCGTCACCGTTAGGTAGAGTGCTACAACCTATGAGTTGCATTCCAATTATTGAACAGAAACAAAGTGTGATTAGGAAACGGGACATCAGAAACCTCGAACGGGCAAGCAGAATACAAATGCAAACATAACAGAATCGATCCGTAGCCTCCACCAGAGCAAGGAGGGCGCTTTGGAAGCGATCTCTGCATTTCGCACGGTTTGGGGATATGTACTATTTGGAGAGATTGGGAGATACCTGGGTCGATTCAATATAAAATATGTGCAATTGGCGTGCCATGCGGCCTTATTTTCTTAACCACTGGGATATACACAGCTTTGCTAATTTTACAGGCTGTCCATATACCCTGAATCTGCCCTGTCTCGTACCAGGTGTCCCGGGACAAATGGGACACTCCTGTCCGTTTTGTCCCATTGGCATTTCTTTGCGAGGCGGCCTGAATTTCGAGTTTATACGGTGCCAATATATAAGTGGGCCGTTCCGAAGCTCATTCGTTGGATCTCTACCTTTCGGCAACCGCATGCACGCATAAGATCCGCGAAATCATCCGGTGGAGGAAAAGCGGCGATGGAGCGTTGGAGGTATCTATATTCCCTCGAACCGCTCAACATGGCCCCAAGCACCGGGACAATATGATGAACATGCAGCCGCGCGAGGCCGGATAGTATGCCTCCACGGGGTTCCGAAAGCTCCAATACAGCGATCCGCCCTTCGGGGCGAACGACCCGTACCATCTCTTCTATCCCTTTTTTTCGATCCGGCACATTGCGTATCCCAAAGGCGATACAGGTCGCATCAAAGGTGTTGTCCTCAAACGGGAGGGCCTGGGCGTCACCATTTGTCAGCTGAATACGACTACTGAGTCCGAGTCGTTCGACTTTCTCACGGCCCACATTGAGCATCCCCTGGCTGGGATCCAGACCTGTGATGGTAGATTCGCTAGAACGGGTTGCGATATCGATCGCCACATCGCCCGTTCCGGTGGCTACATCGAGGACTCGACGATTCGTCTCCATTGGGCCGAGAGAGTCGATCAGTTTGCGTCTCCAGTTCCGGTCTAGCCCGAAGCTGAGAATCCGATTCATCCGATCGTAGCGACGGGCGATACCGTCAAACATACGGCCACTGCCGGCGACGGGCGAATGGGTGGAGTCGGGTTCAGTCATTGGTTGATTCCGGCTGAACAAAGAGCTCCCTGGCCAGTTTTTGGAAGGTGTCCATATCCAGGGCCTGGGCACCGTCGCTCAGAGCCTGTTGTGGGTTCGGGTGTACCTCTAATAGGAGACCATGAGCCCCTGCAGCCAGGGCGGCGCGGCTCAAGGGCACAATCAGATCCCGCCGTCCGAGTGCATGGGATGGATCCACTATAACCGGTGTCTGGTGGACATGGGAGAGCAGCGCCACAGCACCCAGATCGAGCAGATTGCGGGTGTTGGGATCGGCCGATTGAATCCCGCGCTCGCATAAAACGACGCCTGCGGCTCCCGCGTTGAGTAGATGTTCGGCCGAGGATAACCACTCGTGGATGGTTCCAGCGCGCCCGCGCTTGAGTAGGACGGTGGCATTTCGAGCACCGACGGCCCGCAAAAGAGCGTAATTCTGCATATTCCGTGAACCGATCTGGACCAGGTCGGCAATGGCACAGACCCGGTCTACAACCTGTTCACTCATGACCTCGGTCACGACTTTGAGTCCATAGCGATCGGCAGCGGTTCGGAGCCAGGTCAGAGCCTGTTCCCCATGACCTGCGAAGGAATAGGGGGAGGTTCGTGGCTTGAAGGCTCCACCACGCAAAACCCGTCCACCCGAGCTCGCTACGATCGAGGCGATCTCGTCCACGAGTCCCTCACTTTCCACCGTACAGGGACCGGCCATGAGGACGGGTCCCTGGCCAGGGCCGATGGATAGCTCGTTGACGGTGCAGGGCGCACCTTGCATGGATTCCATGAGAGGAACCGTCGATGAAGGGCAGAGAACGTCGACAACCCCATCGATCGTTCGAACGGCCTCGATATTCGCCTGGCTGGAATGGGCATGGCTTAAGAAGGCATGGCCCGCAGAGCCCGATTCAAAATTTTGGATCCAGAGGCCCATATCCTGGAGCTGCCCCCGGATATGGTTGGCGTCTGCGTCTGGATGGATAGTAATAATCAGTTCCATGATGCCCCCCTTAGACCAGCCGCGCGACGGCATGGCCAATCAGGCCCGCCAGACAAACGGTTGCATCCCCATTGGGTAGGGAATCGAGTTGCCGTATAGCTTCGTTTGCGAATAAGCGGGCCCGGTCCCGCGTGACGGGAAGGGCACCGGTCGTAACCGTACGAACCCGAATCGCCTCACCGATGGACGCATCATTGAGCAGGTCCGGCGACGCGGCGATATGCCGAAGGGTACGAAAGAGTTCCGGATCGCGTTCGCAGGCAATGATCAGCGGCCATGTGAGTTTACCGTCACGGATATCCGCCAGGGGATCTTTGCCGGTCATACTCCCGTCTTCGGAGAGATCCAGAAGATCGTCCACCAGCTGAAACGCCATGCCCAGACCGAAGCCCACCTGGCTTAGCGCCCCGACCTCTTCGTCGTTCAGCTCGGCCGCGCGACCACCGGCGCGCATGGCCCAGGCGAATAATGAGGCCGTCTTGCCGTAGACAACGCGGTCATAGGTCTTACGGTCGGCCTCGAAGGATCCGCGGCGTTCCAATTGCAGGGCCTCGGCGTTTACCATCACCCGGACGGTCTCCAGGAGATCTTTCAGAGTGCCCCGCATACCGGTGGACACCACCCGGAAAAGCGCCTCTGTAAGAAGGAAGTCACCGCCCAGAATACTGGCAGAGTTACCGAAGATCATCCGCGCCGCCGGCTCACCACGCCGCCGGCTTCCCTCGTCGAGGACATCATCGTGCAGCAGGGTCGCGGTATGTACCAATTCGGCCGCCACCGCCAGGTTGCGGACCGTCGGATCGAAGGGTCTTCCGCCTACACGAGCCGCAGCCATGACACAAAGCGGACGAATCCGTTTGCCCGACAGATGCAGTAGATGTGCGGCCGATTTTTCGGCTAGATCATCCGGCTGTCCGGCTACCGTCTTCAAGTCGTTTTCCAACTCCTGCAGATCCTCTCCCAACCAGGCATGGATCCCAGTAAGGTCCTTTGCCATGGCATCGAGGCCTGTTGACTCCGATACGGAAATCAGGCTTGGTAATACCCGATCGCGTGGTGCCTCGGCATGGGGCTGTACGCCACCGGAGGGACGAGTATCAGAGGAACTGCACTCTGGCAGGATGGAGTGTATGGTGTCGGTCATCAGGTATCCTCCCATGAACCAGCGGGGTTTTCATCATGGTGTTTCGATATGAGGTCACGGTTCGTTTTCATGAGGTCGATCGGGCCGGAATAGCCTTCTTCGGCCGTGTCTTCGAGTACTGCCACATCGCCTTCGAAGAGATGTTGGTGGCCGCCGATGACAGCCTGCGTTCCGTCTTCGAGCACGGTGGCTGGGCTATGCCCCTCGTGCACGCCGAGGCCGATTTCAAGAGCCCCATGATGATGGGGGACAAGCTTGTCGTCGAACTCAGCGTCGATCGTCTGGGGGAGCATTCCATCGGTTTTGGCTACGCTCTGAAGGGACCCGAGGGGCAGCTCTGTGCCACCGCCCGGCTGGTCCATGCCTTCGTCGATCTGGCTACCTTCGAGAAGAGGTTGGCTCCCGAGCGGTTGCGGGTCGGCCTGACGCAACTGGGCCTCCTGGCTGCGGACGAGGATCTCGGCTAATCGACTACGATTCAGTTTGGCGAGCTCGTTGCGGGGCAGGGCGTCCACCCAGATAAATTGGTCTGGAATCTTATAGCGGCTCAAGCCCTGCTGACAGTATTCCTTGAGGGTCTCATCGTTCGGGCGACTTTCCTCTTCTGTAGCTACCAGCACCGCCACAGGCCGCATACCCCAATGCTCGTCGGGCAGGGGGACAACCGCGACGTCAACAATAGTGGGATGAGATGCAAGAATCCGTTCAATCTCCTGCGGGCTGATATTTTTCCCACCGGAAATAAATTGATCGTCTAGACGCCCGCTCAGATGGACGCGACCATTATCGTCAATGGTCCCTCTATCCTGTGTCGATAGCATCCCGGTGGTTGATAATGGGCCTTCCAGCACTAGTCGTCCGTTTTTACTTTCTACCGTGGCGAAAGGCAGCGGCGGTAGACCCGCCTGGGGGTCGTTTACCATCGAGGTGGCAATCTGAGACGCTGTCTCGGTCATTCCCCAGGTCTCAGCCAGAGGGGCGCCTAGAGCCAATGCTCGGCTTTTCAGATCGTCCGAAAGGCTGGCACCGCCCACAAGAATTGTGCGCAGGGAGGATGGGAAGTTCTGCCCCTTCCGGCCGGCCACGAGCTGTTTTAGTTGGGTGGGCACCAGAGAGAGCAGAGTCAGATCTCCGGCGTCGATCGTCTGGTTGATCCGGTCCGGCTCGAAGGACGATAAAAGCTGAACGGTCGTACCCAGCCAGGCGCAGCGGATCAAGATCGACAATCCGCCCACATGATGAAGGGGTAGGCATAGACCCCAGACATCGTCGAGGTGGTGGCCGAGGCGGATGGCGGATCCCATCAGGTTGAATACCAGCTGACGCGCCTTCAGTTCGATCGCCTGGGGGAGCCCGGTTGTACCGGATGTGCAGAGCACCAGACATGGCTGTTCTATCTGCCACGGAGCTGCTTCGCAGGCGGTCCCATGGGTCGAAAGCATCGGGTTGATGCGCGGACTGGACAGGGTGCGGGTGGTGATGACCGCGTCCGGCTGCAGCTCCTCAATCCGTTGCTCCAGTTCGTAGGACGTAAGCTTCCAATCCAGGGGTATGGGCACCGCCCCCGCCCACCAGATGGCGTGCAGGTTGATCACCCAGTCGAGACCGGAGGGCGCGCACAGCCCCACGCGTTGTCCGGACTGAATATTGGTCGCCTGAAGTTCCGCAGCCCGTATCGCCACTCGTTCGGAAAGCTGGCTGTAGGTCAACTGACTATCCGCCGTACAGATGGCCAGATGGTCCGGCCGCGCACAGGCCGTCGCAACAAGTGGGTTGGGAATCATCATAGCCCCATCCCCTTTATGGTGGAGTCGGGTAGCCACATGGCCCCCGAATGCACTGGACCGGCTTCCGGCTGCCCATCTTCGAGAAAGCGTCCGGTCATAAGCCCACAACTGAGTCGTGCATCGGCGGGCAGAGAAGCGGCCACCCAAAGGGCGGAACGACGACCAAGCACCCCATCGAAAGTGGTGGTCACGGAACACATCAGCCCGGCCTCGATCGCCCGCTGGGCGAGCCGGTAGCTGTGGATGGGGCCGCCCAGTAACATGGGCTTCAAGACCACACCGTCGGCAGCCTCAAGCCCAATACAACGTTCCAGATCCTGGCCATTGCGGACCGATTCATCGGCCAGCAGAAAGATGGGGCTATGTTGTCGAAGTTGTGCCAGTTGGACCAGATCCCGCCCACGGATGGGTTCTTCCAGGGCGTCCACATTGGCGCTGCGAAATCCCTCGATAGCCTGTAAGGCCTCCGGGAAGGTGTAGGCGCCGTTGGCGTCCACGCGAATATCGATACTGTTGCCCACCGCGTTGCGAATGGCTAGCAGTCGGTCGGTATCTTCCTTGATGCTATGGGCTCCGACTTTGACCTTTATGGTTCCCACTCGGGCCTGG
>CAUZEG010000123.1:0-12933 GCA_963578775.1 Myxococcales bacterium | reverse complement strand
CTCGGGAACATCGATGGGAAAACCCGTAAACGGCCCGGGTGGGGAGCCCTCATCGACCGCTACATCCTCTGGAGGATCGCCCGTATCCGAACCAACATCTGTAGTCGGCGCATCGGTACCGATATCCTGTGCCACATCCTCACCCGAATCCGACGACGACGTTTCGGAGGCCACATCGGTGCCTGGACCGGGATCCGCTCCTTCGTCCGTTGTCGCGCTATCGGATGTTTCGCCGACCGAGGTGTCTTCCTGCCCATCCGATGACCCGTCAGAGCCCGGCCCCAGATCCTGTCCTGTTCCCGAATTACTGCTTCCACAGGCAAGTAGAAGACTGACGATTCCTATTCCAATCCATATCCGCATCATTTGTCTCATCCCTTTCCCCAAATTCTCTAGGACAGATTTTTCCCTGGCACGCATCATACGGCCATACCGCCCTTTATTACAAATCCTGATATACGCCTTTTCGGCTCTGTGTTACACATTCCCTCAGAGGGATTCATGGCGGCACCGATTACGCCCAGGCTTACAGTCGACATCATCATCGAGCTGGTCGATCGACCAGGAAGGCCCATAGTTTTGATCGAACGGGGGAGTCCACCCTATGGCTTCGCATTCCCCGGCGGCTTTGTGGATGTGGGAGAACGTATCGAGGCAGCCGCTCTGCGAGAAGCCCAGGAAGAAACCGGGCTGTCGGTCGAACTAAAGTGTCTATTGGGGCTGTACTCCGACCCACGCCGAGACGCCCGTGGGCATACGGTTTCTGCCGTATATGTGGCCGAAGGATCGGGCACACCCACAGCCGGGGATGACGCCAAGAAAACACAAATACACGAGCCGGCCCAGATCCCAGACTCTCTGGTCTTTGACCACGCGTTGATCCGTGACGACTATCTGCGATATCGAGAGGATGGTCGATTGACACCAGTTCGAACGGGAGCGCTAGACTAGTGAAAGAACTTTTCAAGCCTCGGGGCTGTACTCTCATCGGCATGGTTCACCTTGGACCCATTCTACGGCCTGACAGCGTCATTGATCTGGTTGAACAGACGGCGATTGCGGACGCACTTACCCTTGCAGAAGCAGGCTTCGACGCCGTTCTGATTGAGAATTTTTCGGATCGTCCCTTCTACCCGGACCAGGTTCCCCCCCATTGCGTCGCTGGAATGACACGAATCGCCCATAGTGTGCGCCTGGCCCTGAACGAAAAAGTAGAAAAGGAGATATTCATGGGCATCAATGTGCTTCGCAATGATGCCGCCGCTGCGCTGGGCGTGGCGGCCGCCGTCGGAGCCGACTTCATCCGCGTAAATGTACATGTGGGTGCCATGCTCACGGACCAGGGGATTATTCAGGGAAAGGCCCATGAGACGGTTCGGTATCGAGAGACCATTCATCCGGGCTGCCGTATTCTCGCCGATGTGCGCGTGAAACATGCCGTACCTCTGGCGGGCCGACCGGCCCTGGACGAAGCCAGCGATCTTGTGGAACGGGGATGTGCCGATGGGGTGATCTTGACGGGCGACCGAACAGGAACAACGACCGAAACCCAATTGCTCCGCGCCATGCACGAACGACTGGAAGGTTGCCCGATTATCGCAGGAAGTGGTGTGACTCCAGACACCATTCCCCATCTGGCCCCCTATATCCACGGGGTTATTGTCGGCACATGGATCAAGAAAAATGGGCTCGTAGACAATCCTGTGGACCTGACTCGCGCCAAAGAACTCGTGCGAAACGTTCAAGCCTATACTCGGAGTTGATCTCCCAGCGCTGTGCACAGGAACAAAAGCGATGCTATAGTTTCGCCATCTAGAGAGGACCCAGCCATGAAGATTCTCATCGCCGATAAAGTACCGGACGATTGCCTCCATGCCCTTCAGGCCCTGGGGCTTGAGGTTTCGCTTCGCCCTGAACTGGGTGCGGATGATCTACCCTCCGCCGTCGGGGACGCCCAGGTCCTGGTGGTCCGATCCACGCGGGTCACCACAGAAGCCATTGACGCAGCCGAACATCTGCAATTGATCATACGGGGCGGAGCTGGCACCAATACAATCGACTGTGAACATGCAGCCAAGCGGGCGATTCATGTAGCCAACTGCCCCGGCAAAAACGCCGTCGCCGTCGCTGAACTCACCCTTGGTCTCATACTCTCTCTCGACCGCTTTATCCCCGACAACGTGATCAGTCTTCGTCAGGGCTCCTGGGAAAAAAGTCGGTTCGGCAAAGGTCGCGGCCTGCTTGGCCAGACCCTCGGAATTATAGGCCTTGGACGTATCGGCCAGGAGGTGCTCCAACGTGGTAAGGCATTCGGGATGAACTGCGTCGGCTGGAGTCGTTCGTTAACCCCGGAGCGGGCCCAGGCGCTCGGTATTGGCTATTGCGAGACCGTCCTCGACCTCTGTCGCCAGGCCGACGTGGCAACCGTGCATGTCGCCTATTCGGACGAGACCCACCACCTCATCGGAACCAAAGAGATCGCTGCTATGAAGCCGGGTAGCACTGTCATTCATATGGCTCGCGGCGGCGTTGTCGACGATACGGCCCTGCGGGAAGCCGTCGCAACCGGCCATATCCGCGCAGCCAGTGATGTATATGAAGAGGAGCCGAAGGGTGGGAAAACCGAATATGCCGGCCCATTCCAGGATGTGGACGGCTTTTACGGAACCCACCATATCGGAGCCTCAACGGCCCAGGCCCAACAAGCAATTGGCGAGGAGATCGTCCGAATCATTGAGCATTGGATGAATAGCGGTGATGTGGTCAATTGTGTGAATCGAACCAATCGTCAACCGGGATGCGGTCAGCTCCTGGTACGGCATCTGGACAAAGTTGGTGTTCTGGCGACCGTCCTGGACGTGGTGAAGCGTGCCGATCTGAGCGTCAAAGAGATGCATAACACCGTCTTCGACAATACTGGGGCCGCCACAGCGGCGATCACCCTCGATCGTCCGGCAGACAACGGGGTTCTCGTTTCTATCCGTTCCAGCTGCGACAATGTACTCGGAGTCGAGTGGATCCCATTCGACTAAAGGACCTGTATTAGAGCCGAAAACCCTTCCCGAAAACTGGGATGTTGGAACGAATATCCGCTACCTAATAGCCGGTCGTTTTTACAGCGTTTATTACCTGGTCGACGGCGTGGCGGCCGGTCCGAAGCCGGTCGCAGTATCGGCTCTGGGAGTCCGAGCTCCCGGGCAAGCCAGGCAAAGACATCCCGCTCATCTGCAGGCTCACTATCCACTCCGAGATATAGATCGGCTGGGTCATCCAACGCCAGAAGGTGCTGCAATACTCCCGCACAATCATCACGGTGATTGCGATTGATGTACCGGGCGGCCCCCTCATAACAAATCGCTGTTCCGGCCTGAACCATTCGCAGAAGACGGTCTCGACCGGGGCCATAGATTCCGCCCAACCGAACGATCGTATGCGGTAGACGGTGGGATCGAAGCAGGTCTTCTGCCGCAAGCACGGTCTGACCCGCAAAGCTCTGCGGCTCTGTCGCTGAGTCCTCATCCACCCAGTCTCCATCCTCCTGGCCGTAGACACTTGTTGTCGAGACCATTACCAATCTCCGAAGAGGCTCATCCTGGTTTGCGAGAACGTCGAGTAGATTCTTCAAACCGTCGAGATATACCGACCGATAGGCGGCTTCATCAAAGCCGCTGGGGGCCGCAGCAAAAACCACGGACTCCAGATCTGCCGGTAGAGCACGCAGGCTTGCCGGGTCTCGAAGATCTGCGGCGATCGGAACGACTCCCTCGGGAAGATCCGTAGGATTGCGGCTGAGACCCCAGACGTCATCGCCCGAATCGCGAAGTATCGTTGCGAGAGTACGGCCCACATACCCGCATCCGGCTATGAGTATCTTTCTCATCGTGTGGTCAACGACGATCACGCATCCACGTACATCGCCTCGATCTCATCCGAGTACTTGTCATGAATGACGCGTCGTTTGATCTTCTGGGTCGGTGTAAGCTCGCCATCCTCGATGGAGAAATTTCGCGGCAATACCGTGAACTTGCGAACATGCTCCACGCGAGCAAACATCTCGTTCACCGTGTCGACTCCCGACTGGATATGGGCCCGAAGCTTGGCGTCCGCAATAACGTTGTCGTTAGCCAGGTTGTTTTCCGACGCAAACTCGGTGGTGGCGTCTTCGTCGAGGGTCAGTAATGCCGTAAGAAATTTGCGGCGATCGCCAATCACCACCGCTTCAGCGATCAAATCCTGATTCTTCAACGCCGCTTCAATATTCTTCGGTGCGATGTTCTTGCCACCAGCCGTAATGATGATCTCCTTTTTTCGACCGGTAATGAACAGGAAGCCATCGTCATCGAATGACCCCAGATCGCCCGAATGAAGCCATCCGTCGATCAGAGAGTCCGCCGTGGCGGCCGGATCTTTGTAGTAGCCCATAAAGACGTTGGGCCCCTTAACGAGGATCTCGCCATCGTCCGCGATCCGAATCTGAACCCCCGGGACAGCCGGTCCTACCGAACCAAACTTTGTTTGTCCGGGAACATTGAATGAGGTGGGACCGCAGTCCTCCGACTGTCCGTAGACCTCATGAATAGTGAGGTCCAGGCCCCCGAAAAACTCCAGGATCTCCGGAGCAATTGGAGCAGCTCCACTCACACACATACGGGCATTCTTAAGCCCCAGCAGTGGTTTGACCTTTGAATATATAAGCTTGTTTGCAAGCTTGTACTGCACCGCCAAAAGACCGGTCGGTTCTCCACCACGGTTACGCAAATCTGTAACTCGAGTTCCCACACCACGGGCCCAGCTGACCAGCTTGGCCTTCACTCCGGTGGCCTTGGCCAACTTACTCGATACGCCCGCATGGAATTTCTCCCAGACACGTGGAACACCAAATACGATTGTGGGTTGGACCTCTTTGAGGTTGTCGGGGAGTTTTTCTAGAGATTCGGCGTAGTATACCAAGATTCCGTGACTGACAGGCCCGTGAATCGAGAACATCTGCTCTGCGATATGCGATAGGGGCAGATAGGATAGACAGGTGTCATTATCGGTGAAATCGGCGATCTCTCTGGCAGCCT
Organism: Myxococcales bacterium; assembly: GCA_963578775.1. Classification (GTDB taxonomy): domain Bacteria; phylum Myxococcota_A; class UBA9042; order UBA3505; family UBA3505; genus UBA3505. The sequence continues at coordinate 7,867 of CAUZEG010000123.1, read as the reverse complement.
CGGCCGTCCAGGATAGATTCTCGTGAGAGAGCATAACCGCTTTGGGAGGACCGGTCGTGCCGGATGTGTAGATCAGAGTGGCCAACTGGTCCATCTGGATCGAATCCATCCGTTCCGTAAGCTGGTCTTCGGTCACACCATCGCTCTTCGCCAGGAACGCTTCCCAACTCAAAACCATGGGATCGTCGACAGAGTCCGCTCCTTTCATGAGGATCACATGTTTCAGATTGGGCAGATTCGCGCGTTCCTCTTTGACCTTCTCCCACTGCATGGTGTTTTCCACCAGGACAATCTCTGCTCCCGAGTGCTGAATAATATATGCCACTTCCGGAGATGAACATGTTGTGTAGATACCGGCCGGAACCCCGCCCGTCATCATCGCAGCCAGATCGGTAATAACCCATTCCGGTCGGTTGAATCCGAGTATACAAATCATACCGCCATTTTGGAGTCCCAACGCCATCAAGGCACGGGATGCCTCCTTGACCTGGTCCACATATTCCGTCCACGTGGTTTTCACCCAACCGGACGCCGTGCGTACCGCGTACGCATCGCCATAGGGGCGTTGTGTTGCTTGTTCGATCAACCGTGATGGAATGCTGTCTACAGCCATATCTGGGCTCCTGGCTCGCGTAATGAGTGGGACAAACTACGTGCGTTTTACGGCCGGGTCAATGCCTTTCGGCCATAAAACCACCGATTCCGAAGTCAATGATTCCAGGGCGTGAACGATCTCAATGGATCAACCGATGCCACTCGGTTATAGGTAATCGCGCCTCCTATCCCAACGAGTAGACGGTTGCCATGAGCGGCAAAACCTCAAAGCCTAGAATGTCCTGGTCTCGCGCCCTTACCCATGCAGTAATTCCGAGCACTCTGCTTGTACTCGCAGCCGTTGGACTGACCTTTAGTGGGGGCCTGGACAAGCGCCTCCTTTGGCAGACCGTCGTCGGCGGCGTTTTGATCATCGCAGCTATTTCCTGTGGGGTGTCCTATTTCATCCAGACTGATCGCGTTCCCCAGGCCTGGGCGCTCGGCGCCACGTCGGCACTTCTGGTCTTTGGTGCCCTTTATCTCGTTACGCATTTCAAGCTCGAAGCCGTACCCCGGATCCCCGATGAACTGCGGGTTGCTCTACGTCCAATAACCACCGAGTCCGGATCGCGCCTGGAACATCCGCTCGGCTTCTCAATTCGGGATGTCGCCCCCGAGCTTTCACCGAACGAAAAACTCGCTTCCAGGCGTTATCGGGCCATGGGAGAAAGAGTAGATACGGCGGTCTGGGCCTTTTCCGATCGGACGGGAAGCCAGGGTCTGTTCCTCTACATTATCCGCGCCTTCCCCTACCAACGAAAGACTCTCGCACGCTTCGTCGACCGTTTTGTTGCAAGCTCGGGAGCCACCCCCAGGGTCCGGAACATCCGCTGGGGACAGGGTGAGCCAGAAGCTCGCGTGGAGATCACATCCGCCCACCACGGTGAGATCATGCTTCGAGCTATACCAGTACACTACGGGGAAACGCTCGAATCCTATCTGGTCGTCTTGCTAAGCCAGGGAATACCAAATTCGAAGGCTCAACCAATTCTCGATAGCCTGAAATTCACCCAGGCCCTGCCCACCCCGGGTATATAAGAGCGCGGAAGGACTCCAATCGGTGCCACGCAAGAAGCCCGTCTGAAACCTCGTGCGAATGGACTTGAACATTGACATGCTCTTCGATCGTGGTCAGATTGTTGATCACGTCTTTGTCGGTGATGAGTCCTGGATCCCAACGACCAAAACTTCTATGCCATCTTAAACGTGGCACCAGACGCCTCTGATGACGTCATTCGGAAGGCATACCGAAAACTCGCCCAGGAATGGCATCCAGACCGGCACCCGGATCAGCGAGAGAAGGCGGAATTCCATTTCAAGGAAATAGCCCTGGCGTACGAGATCCTCTCCGATGCCCAAAGCCGCCAGCTCTATGATCTGACGCTTTCGCTGGATCTGACGGAGATCGTCGAAGCGGCGGATCTCGAAGACGACGAAGAACTCGATTTCGGGGATCCACTGCAACCCCCGCCCCTGAGTGATCCCGGAGATCCTGTCTGGTCTCCCTACGAACAACCACACGAAGTCCGAAAACCCACAAAGCTCAAGGATAGACTCAAGGAAACCGATCCGGTCGAGAAGAGCTGGGAGGGCTGTAGCCACTGCGCCTCCGTGCCAGCCATCTCCGTAAATCTTCGAGGAGTCGGACCAACCCGTATTCTACGAAGCCCTACCGTGATGGTTGGTCCATTTTGCCGCTCATGTGGTCTGGCCAAATTTCGGGATCTGACGAATGTCACCCTGCTCTTTGGCTGGTTTGGCCCTTTGCCAATTGTGTCGAACGTACAAACACTCCTCGGTAATCTACGGTCGCGAAATAAGCTCAGGGCTCTGGTTCCTCCGGCGCGGCCCGAATCGGCCGGGAGCTCCTTTCCCGAACCACTCTTTCCAGGTCGTTCCGTCTTTCTGCGACCGGCTATGCTGATACTATTCGTCGCGCTTTTCGCAGGGCTCTGGTTTGGTTCTGGCCGGGGATTACCTCTCCCTGGCCGTTTCGGCGGCCATCATGCGGGGAAATCGGGAGACACCAACCCCGCCCTCGATCGAGGCTCGACAGTAGGGCAGGATGCCGATGGTACCGAAGCCGACTCATTGGCAACGGCCGCCGATTCGGACGGATCAGCGACCGTAGACCGAGAGAAGCAATTGCTTCGTCTTAAAGATCATCCCGTGGCCGTTCTGAGCTTCTCCGGACAACCGGCGTTGGGCTGGATTGGTCACCGTCTCGGGATGATGTCGGACACCGGCACTGACGAAACCGACACCGGCAAAGTCTGGCGTGATCTGGGGCTGGCCACCGATCAGCCCGCCCATATCGTGATATGGCAAAAGAACCAACAGCTCACCACAACCTGGTTTTTGCCCGTCTCCGACCGTGCGGGCCTGGACGCGCTTATCGCAAGTCATGGCAAAGCCCAGGACAACGTGCCCTATATAACATTAAAGACGGACGAAGGGCCCTTGTACCTGGAGAACCTGCGGACCCATGTCCGTATCTCCGACGAGCCCCAATATCTCCGCTTTCCAGAAGACACATGTACACAGTTGCAGAATAATCTGCAGGATCGGGCTCATATTGCATTGGAGTTATGGCCCAAACGAATGCAACCGGGAATGGCCCAGGAAGCGGCTGCAATGCTTCAGGCCGCAAAGGGAAGCTTTCAAAAAAACGGTCTTCCCACCGAAGGGCTCTCCCTCCTCTCCCAGGTTCTTCTAAACTCAAAGACTCAAGACGTGGTTCGGAATCGCAGCCTTGAATACATGCGACTGCGCGTATTTCCGACGCCCCGCGGGATCCGGGTTGAAATGGATGGGCGCCTGCCCAAAGACCACGAACTCAACGAAAAGACCCATCGCATCATTGCTCCAGCCCCGACGTCGCTTATCACGGTTCCTCCAGAAGGGTACGGCTTCATAACCATCGACCGTCATATTCGGGATTTTATGTACATCGACCCCTACCTCCGGCCCATCGCCCAGTGGTTGGTTGGAACGTCCCGCGCCATACGTAGAGAGGTGGAGTTGGGGTTGCAGGACTGGTTGACGACCGTCGATGACTTTACCCTGTCCGGCGCATTCTTTGGCGCGAAACGACATGCCGTTCAGTTCAACGCGACGATCTCCGGCCATCCTCTTGATACCCACGGCCAGGATCTGTGGTCCTATGTTCGTACCCGCCTCCTATCTCGCCTGGGAGGCTACCTCCATAAGACTGTACCTCGCGACGTGAACAACTGGACCAGAATCCACGATTATCTGGCCGTATCCGCCCGACATGGATATCTACGCGGCGACCAGGTCGTCGATCCTCCACTCAAGGGTTTGGTCTTTCGACTAGGCGACGCCGGCTTTGAACATCTATCCAACCGAAACGTAGAGGCGTTCCGAACCGGCTTCGGACAATTTCTGGGCCTGATTACCGGTAATACCGGGTCCCAATTTGTCTTGAGCGCAGGCTCGGAAGCCAAGTCTGCCACCTGGCTATCCGCTCGAAGTACCCGCACACGACATCCAGAAATCGATCGACTACTCAGCCTTGCGCCCCGAAATATCCTCCTTATAGCCTGGGCCGACTTTGAGCAGATCACCAAAGCACTTGGCCCCCTTCAGCAGACTCTTTGTAGCCTGGGTTCCCGCAACTGTAGCCTACTCGCGGAGTTCGGCCTTCGTGATTCGATAGCCATCATCGTGGGGCACGACCGAAACACTCTTCATTTTATCGCTGACCTACCAGCGAATACCTATTCTTTACTTCAAGCAATCGATCAACTTCGTCATAGCAGGTTGCTCCCCAACCAACGGCAACTGGAAGGGGCCCTCGAAAACCTGCTACGGCCACGGAGCAAAAATCAATTCGCCTCCCGCAAGAATGGACCAAGGCACGTCAACCTGGCCGCCCGTCAGAACACCAGCGGAGTGTCTCCTTGTGAAGAGCTTAGCGCCTTCGTCTGTGAGACCTGTGGGCAGCAATCCCCCGCCTGTACAAAATACACACGCCTGGCAACCCGTAGATCCTCTGCGGACTGCAATAGTAGGCTCGGCAACATCATAAAAATAAGCGAGTTCGCCGACATGCGGATGTTCTGCAAGCGCTAGCACAGGGCACAGCCAGATATAATGTCTACTATTTATAGATTAGTTGCTATTATTATACACTTATGAAACTATAACAAGCAGTAGAATCACGCCACGCACATAGTGTATTACGTTGTTTTTATTGCTTAATCCGGTTTATTATCGCAGATATTCAAAAGTGGCCCATACCTTGCTTTTTATTGACGTATTCCAAGTAGGGAGTATGTCATGAAGAATGGTTTGATTATGTGGATAGGGCTCAGCCTGTGGTGGGGGTTGGGCGCGGCCTATGGAACGCCCCGTGTGATCTCAAACCTGGGCGATCCCTCCGAAGCAACCTGCTTAGCACCGCAGAGCGACTACCTATGGGTCGGCACTCGAGGTGCGGGGATGATCCGTGTCGATGATTTCGAGAATCGCAGCTGGGGTGCGCTGGACGGACTCCCAGGAAATACCGTCTTGGACTGCGTTGCCCACATGAATGTTGTCTGGGTTGCCACAGAAACGGGGTTGGCCCGCTTACAGGCGGACGGAAAACGATTTGAGGTCCTTGCAAGAGGGCGGTTCTTGAGTCTGGCTTCGGGGCCGGACGGTATTGTCGCCGGGCGCGATGACGGTACCGTATTTCAACATCAGCCCGATGGGTCTATTCGAGAAACAAAGACGGAAATCACCCCCTACGCACTGGCGGTCAGCCCGAACGGTACCTGGGCTGCAGGCAGTCTCGATGGGTCGATCTGGATGCAGGGGCGCCAGGTTGTACGTACTCTGCCAACACCTGTCCGTGATCTGGCCTTCGTAGGGGACGATCTTCATATCCGTACCGCAGGCGGCGGTTATATTCTGCGTGGAAACCAACTGGAGCCAAACGATTCGATTGGCAATGCTCTCGCACTGACCGATGGCGGCCAACCTGTCCACGCGGCTCAGTACGCACATCTACAGGCCCACGACGCGGCCTCATGGCGAGGCCAGCTGGTCTTAGCTACCGACGAGGGCGTCCACCTTCAGTCCACAAGGGGCTGGAAACAGATCGAGCTCGCGGGTATGCCCTGCGGGCACCGGATTGCTGCCCTTACGGAATTTGACGGGGATCTCTGGGTAGGAAGTTTCGACCGTGGGCTTTGTCGTTTCGATGGCCAGAAATGGACCCGTTTTCATGGGCCCACCTACCTGGCCTCCGACATGATCAACGATCTGAGTTCCGACGGAAAGAAGCTCTATGTGGCCACAAATCGCGGATTGACCATCGTCGATGCAAAGGGAACGTTTCAGATTTTTCGTCGCGATGACTGTGTAGACAATACGAGCCGAAAATGCCCCTGGCATACGGCTGTTAACGGGGTCACGGTGGATCCTGTTTCCGGAGTTGCCTGGATGGCCGATACGGGAACAGTCCACCGGTTGAATCGCCGTCGATGGAAACGGTACTACCGAAAGGCTGGTATCCACTCCAACAAGATTACTCGCATCGCCGCGTTCCGTCATACGGTGGCCGTTGGAACATCCGATCAAGGGATCCTCGTTCGGAAGCGTGGTGGAAAGTTCGAGCCGACCAACGACCAGGCTGGCTTGGCGGATAACTGGGTGATGGATCTCAGTTTCGACGACCAGGGTAATCTCTGGGTAGCTACATGCACCCGCGGGATCAGTGTTCTCAAAGACGGTCGCTGGTCTACCCTGACCACCCAGGACGGACTTCTGGATAACTACACGCTCTCCGTACAACAGATAGGTACCGACATCTGGATTGGTAGTCTGAGCGGACTGAGTATTTTGCGCGGAGAAACGGTCACCAATATCTCTACGACAGACGGATTGGCGGGCAATGAAGTTCATGCGACAGTGCCCTATAAAGGACTCATCTACGTGGCGACCAACGGAGGTTTGAGCGTAGTTGATTCCGGAATCCCCCGAGCGCGGGAGTGAAGCCTTGGTACCTGAGCCCCTAGAGCCTCTTTTTGACGCCCTGTTGGATCTTCAACACGACCTCGGAAAATACCTGACGCTTCCTATCGCCTGGTTACCCGAGGCGGCCTCGGAGGCTGCGTTGCGCGAAGCCGTATTGAAAGCCCTACGGGAAACGCGCTCTGGGCCGGATGGAGTCCGCTCGGCACGAGAAATCTGGTCCTATTTTGAAACCGCCCACGCCCAGGAGGCCAAGGACCAGGCTGTATACGAACGATTACAGAGCGCGGTGGAACGTGCTCTGGTCTGGGAAGGTCGAATTACCGAAAACCAGCCGGTCGAACGAACGGCTGTATTACAGGATTTTCGCGCCATCGCGCAGGAGATCTCAACTATCATCAGGGAGATGAAACGTGACGGAGAAACCCAGAGTTCTACTGATTGATGATGGGGATCTATTCGCTCGGCTCCTCGGAGAACGGATGCCGGAGATTGAACTTATCGCAATAGATGATGATGGCGGACTTCCATGTGTGCCCGACGGCCCATCAGCCCTCGCATTTCTGGAACAACACGCGGACAAGGTAGACCTAATCCTACTCGACGTGCAGTTCGACATCGAAGACCACCGCCTTTTGCCCCTGGGTCCACACTTCACAAACCGGCAAACTCGCCGTTTCCAGGGGGTCGCTATTCTACGGGAACTGCGTCTCAGATATTCTCATCTTCCCGTCGTGCTGCTCACATCTGTAGAAGATCTATCATTGGTTGATCTAGCGTCTGAAGTCGCTGGTGAATCCATGACCTACTTCTTTGGCACCGAAGATCTGGACGCCCTGCGTATCCACATTAATTCGGCTTTGGCAGAGGCTCGTCTGGAGCTGGAAGAGGAAGGTATCCTATGGGGAGCAGATCCACATATGCGCAGCCTTCGAAGGCGACTTGCGGTTGTATCTCGTGGCCCCTTACCTGTGGTTTTAGAAGGAGAGACGGGTACCGGGAAATCCTTCCTGGCGGAGCGTTTCATCCATCGAAACAGCGGGCGAACCGGTCAATTCGTTGCCGTCGATCTCTCCACCATCCCCGACGATCTTGTGTCGAGCACTTTGTTCGGATCGGTACGTGGAGCCTATACGGGCTCCGTCGAAGACCGTCGCGGTGTGTTTCAGCTCGCGCACCGGGGTACATTATTTCTGGATGAAATTCAGAATGTGTCTCCGGAAAACCAACGGCAGCTACTCCACGTTCTCCAGGAACGACGCGTCCGTCCTTTGGGCGCAAATCGAGAGAT
>CAUZEG010000122.1:0-12959 GCA_963578775.1 Myxococcales bacterium | reverse complement strand
ATGAAAGCTGTGTTGGTATCTATTTTTCCGAAACCGATACGACCCACGCCATCCTGGAATAAGGCGGACTATTGGGGAAGTAAGGCGAGGTCGATTTCGGTTTGCCAGGCGCTGCCTCCGAGAATAACGGAGAACATCCCGCCCGCATTATTATAGCGTCCACCAAGGACGGTACCGAACTCACCGGTTGCTGTATTGTCGTAGCCGCCATTCACGGAGGCGTGCTCTCCCGGTGCATCGTTATTCAGGCCACCGGAGATAGTGCAACCTTTTCCATTCGCGTCGTTAAAACGGCCTCCGAGAACTGTCCCATATTCACCGCCCGCGACATTGGAGTGCCCGCCAGTGATGGAACTATAGGCACCGTCCGCTTCGTTCAGCTTGCCCCCGCTGACAGACGAGTACAGGGCCGAGGCTCGATTGGTGAAGCCACCAGAGATGGTGGCTGCAATACCAGTGGCATGATTGTAGCTGCCTCCAGTGACGGTTGCGTTGATCTCCTCTGCGACGTTGAAATATCCGCCTGCGATGGTGGTATTGGTGCCCCTTGACTCGTTGTACTCCCCACCCACAACCGTGGCGGCTTCCCCCTGGGTTAGATTATAGGTGCCCCCACCGATGGAGCCATAGGAGCTCTCCACCATATTATAGAGGCCACCGCTGATGCTGCCGTAGGTACCAAATACGACATTCCCAAAACCGCCGCTTACGGCCGTATGGGGATCCATGATGCCGTTTTCATAGCCGACGATCAGACCACCATAGCTATCGTAGGCGTGCAGGGGACCGACGATAAGATTATGACTTCCGTCGCGATCCTTGCTTCCGTCGGTTTCGTTATAACCCACCACCAGATTTCCGCGCCCTGTGCACTGCCCCTCACAGGCAGTGGAACCACTACCGTCGGTCACATAGATGTCAGCCCCCTCGAAGATCACCCGATCTTGTTCCGAGTCCACATTTATATAGTTGGCCAGTTCCACCAGGATGGCTTCCTGCTGGCAGCAATTATTTGCGGTGAGAGCCACATCGACATCGTTCAGATCGTAGATGCTGCCGCTTGTGGCCACCGTCGCGAGTTGGTCCAGCTGGACGTAGGTTGATAGCAGGGCGACCAGCTCCAGGTTGGTGACCAGGTTGGGCGCGTCCACCAGATCGGTGGAGCTGCCGGTGGTGGCCACCGTGGCCAGACTGGCTGTATCGGCCTTGGTTTCGAGGCCGACCTGGACCTGTGCCAGTTCGGCTTGACTCTGCCCCAGGGCCGAGGTGAGCGTGGACAGCTCGGCCTGGGTTGCGGTCAGCGTCGCGCTAAGACTTTCGATCTGGCCCTGTAACGCCTGCACAGTACTTTCAAGTATGCCCACCTGGTCGCCCAGGCCGGGATCAGCCGCATCGCCATTGGTTCCGTGGCAGATGACGTAGGTCTGGCGCACCTCGTCGGCGTCGAGTTCGCCGTTGCTATTCAGGTCAAAGCCATGTTCCAACTCTACCCCGCCGTTGGGGCAGGGATCGGCCGCCTCAAGAGGCCCCACCTTCGTCAGGGTATGGGAACTGGGCCCGTCCTGGCTCGACTGTCCCTGACAGCCGAGTAGAAGTGCCATTAGAAAACCGATGATCAAGATGCGCCCGAACATGGGAACCTCCACGCAAGTACAAGAACCGGCTGCGATGGTATAGCCGGTCCTCTAATGGTACTCTTCTACGGCGGGTTGGAAAAGGGCTGTCTCTTCCTGCCCGTATCTATCCCGGGACGGATGATCTGTGCGGTTATAAAGACGGCACCAGGATCTGGCCGAATTCACTGCTACCCCAGCAATTCATGCCACCATCCTGTCGGATCCCGCAGGTATGTTCTCGACCGGCGGAGAGCTGAAGAAACTTTCCGTCCGGCGGAATGGCCTGGCCCACGAACTCTCCGGCGAAATTTATATTTCCCCCCCAGCACTGGATGAAGCCCGTCTGGAGAAGGCCGCAGCCGTGAATACTTCCTGCCTCTACCTGTACGAAGAGTTCGGCCGGTGGATTGGATTGGCCTACGTAGTTGTCGTTCCAGTCGTAGTTATCGCCCCAGCAGGCGGCATAGCCATCGGCGGCCGTACCGCAGCTACTGGCGCTGCCGGCGCTGAGGTACACAAAAACCCCTTCGGGTGGTGAGGCCTGTCCGTAGTTGTCCTTGCCCCAGCATTCCACTTCGCCCGATAGAAGGAGCCCACAGGTATGGAATCGTCCGGCGGCGACCCTCGTAAAGGAGAAGCCGGGTGGTGCGGCCTGGCCGAAGCTATCGCTCCCCCAGCATTTCACAAGGCCCGATGGGCGGACCGCACAGCTATGGAAGCCACCGGATGCCACCTGGTCGAATAAGCCGGGCTCCGGATCCGCCTGACCAAAGCCATTCATACCCCAGCACTCTATGGTGCCATCGACCCGGATCCCGCAGGTATGTTCCCCGCCGGCGCTGATGGCAGTAAATTTCGATGTAGGTGGAGCGGGCTGGGTCGCCGCGTAGAAGCCCCAGCAACTCACATGGCCGGTGGGGTGTAAGCCGCAGGTATGCCAGTCGCCGGCGCTCAGATCTGTGTAGCTATATTCTTTACAGCCCAGCCCGGTATAATCCGGCAGACAGTTGGTACATTCGGGCAGGGCCGCATAGACGTTCGAGCAGATGGTGCAGTCGGGACCGATAAATTCGGGTTTACAGGCGACGCAGTTCGGTAGGCTCTTATTGGGGTTCAGACAGAACTCGCAGTCTTCGCCCGTGAAATCGCCGAGGCAGTGGGCGCAGTCCGGTAGGCCCATATGGCTATTGGTGCACAAGTCGCAGTGAACGCCGGTGAATTCTGGCTTGCAGATCTCGCATTCGGGGGTTTGCAGGTTGCCATTGTCGCAACTACCGCAGTCCTCGCCCAGATGGCCCTCGTCGCATTCACAAAACCCGTCCGATTCACAGCTGCCATACCCGCTGCAGGTCTCTCCGAATTCGCAATAGCGGACACAGGAATCGTCCGGGTAGAAATTCGCTGCGCAGCTTTGGCAGGCTTCCCCCGTGAATTCCGGCTGACAATTCTGACAGGCAGGTAGAGACATGCGCGGGTTGTTGCAGTCCAGGCAGTCGGTGCCGGCAAACTCGGCTTTGCAGTCCACGCAGTCGGGGTAGGCCTTATTGGGATTAACACAGCGTTCGCATTGGGGCCCACCCCAGCTTCCATAACAGGAACAAAGACCCTCGTCGGTGCAGGAGCCGTGGCCATTACAGTTTTCCTCGGCGGTGCAGTGCATGCTGCAATCTCCATCGGGGAAGTAGCCGGGCAGACAGCTGGCGCAATCCGGTGGGGCGGAGTTTTCGGCGACACATTGTTCGCAGCCCGGACCGGTCTTCAGGGGATTTATGCATTGGCTGCAATTCAGTCCCGTGTAGTCGGTGAAGCAACTGCAGGCACCATCTTCGTTGCAGACGCCCTGGCCGTTACAGGTTTCTGCGGCGGTGCAGGCGAGCGTGCAATCCCCGGCTGGATAGAACCCTGGAACGCAGCTTTTGCAATTGTCCCCTGCAAAGTTCTCGGGACAGGGCGTGGAGCCACTACATCCGACAACCAGAAGAAGGATCACCACAGAGAATATGACATCGATTCGAGACAACTGTTTCCTCCGACCCGGAAGATTTTATCTTGCTTCGCCCCAAGATGCGAGTTGATGATGAAAACCAGACGTAGCGCGAGAAAAGATCGGGCAAGAAAAAGGCCCGGAATTGGGGTTGAAATGGAGCCGGATTTGGCCCCGAAATGGGGGCCTTGTTTTGGGGTGGATCCAAGGGCCTCAAAAAGCTTTGCACGGAGTACCCCCTTATTTTTCGGGCATTATCTACTCGAGAGTAGACAATGGTTTTCCGTCTGGCTATAAGAAGCATGCCCAATAGCCCTGAAGCCTTTTTGAGGCTGTGCGAGCGAGGGGAATTTACGAGTACTTGTTGTACAATTTGTCCTCCCGATTCCCGAGCCCTCTTATGACGGTACTCTCCCCTCGTTTCGCCAGGGCGTTATGGCTCGGTACCAGGGGTTTGCAACACAAGCGTTGACATACGTGCGCGCGATGTTGTAGCTCAGCCCGCTGCTATAGAACTTGGAGGCTGGTATGAAACGTGTTTTGTATTTATGTGTCGCGATGGCGTTTTTGTGGGCGTGTTCCGGAGGGGACTCCACCACGGATAACGATACGGGAACCGAGGACGCGGGTTCCGACGTACAGGAGACGACAGGTACCGATTCGGACGATAGTACCGGTTCGGATACCAACGATGTTTCCGATCCCGATGTGACGGATGAATGCGAAACAGCTGCCGATTGTGTGGATGACAATTCCTGCACCGAGCCGACCTGCGACGCCGGGCTATGTGTGTTTACGGCCCTCGAGGATGGAAGCTGGTGCGCTGACGGCCAGGTTTGCCAGGGCGGCGAGTGCCTGCCGGATTGTGGCGACGGAACCTGTATCGAGGGTGAAGATTCCACCACCTGTGCGGAAGATTGTGGCTCAAGTTGTGGCGATGGTGTCTGCAATGGTGATGAAGGTACGGCCACCTGCACCGAGGATTGTGGTACCAGCTGTGGCGATGGTGTCTGTAATGGTGATGAAGATACGGCCACCTGCACCGAGGATTGTGGATCCACCTGTGGTGACGGCGAAGTCAATGGTCTTGAGGCCTGTGACGATGGCAATACCGATGACGGTGATTATTGCGCTGCCGACTGTATGACTATAAGCGGATCCTGTGGAGACGGTGCCCAACAGGATATTGAAGTCTGCGAAGATGGGAATACCATCGACGGTGATTATTGCTCCGCCGATTGCACCGAAGTTACCGGTGCATGTGGCGATGGCGTGCAACAGGATAACGAAGGCTGTGATGATGAAAACAGCAGCTGGGGTGACGGTTGTACGCCCCTCTGTGGCATTGAAAATTTCCAGGCCGGTGATGTCATCGTGACCGAATTTATGCCCGATCCCAGCGCCGTTACCGACGCCAAGGGCGAGTGGATTGAACTGTATAACACCACGGATGGGGATATTATCATCAACGGTTGGTCGATCTCTGACACGGCCGGAGCGGGTTCGCAGCATTTGATCAGCGCCGAAGGCCTGGTTGTGGTACCGGCGGGCGATTACGCGGTACTGGCCAAGAGTTGTTCCGACAACGGTGGTCTGGTTCCGATCTATTGTTATGAGACCGGTACCGGTTCGCCGGACTTCGTGCTCAATAATGATGACGACGCCATCGTGCTCACCTGGCTCAGCAATATCATTGACTCGATCAACTATGGACCGCCCACCTGGACGATTTCATCCGGTGCCTCCATGCAGCTCTCCAATAGCGCGGATTGCATGAACCACCTGGCCAATGAATCGGCGGCTTGTTGGTGCCCGGCGACGGAAATCTACAACGATCCAGATCTGGGAACCCCTGGTGCGGCCAATAGCGTCTGCGAGTAGTCGCTTCGTAGATTGCCAACCATTATGATTTTGAGACTGGTCTGGTTTTTTTACCAGCCTGGGTTTCGTATCCTTGGTTTTTCCACTCGGATCCGGCCAGGTGTCGGTCCGGGCGAGACTGGTATACACTCAACCAATCGAAATTCGAGGCGTGGATGAATCGGCGGTTTCTATGGCTAGCACTGGTGATGGCGTGGCTCAGTCTCGGCTGTGGTGGTGACAAGACCGCACCCATTCCCACCGATACCGGTGCGGACACCTGCCAGGGAGACGAATGTGAGCCGGCCGACGTGTGTGGCGATCAGATTTGCGGCCCTGACGAGTCTTCGACCAACTGCTGCACGGATTGTGGCTGCTCCGACGGTTTCAGCTGTGTCGAAAATCAATGCTCTCTCGCAACCGAGGAATGTGGCAACGGGAGTTGCGAAGCGGAGTTCGACGAGAATTGCCTCAGCTGTGCACTCGATTGTGGTTGTGAGGAAGGGCAAGAATGCACGTCTGCTGGGACCTGTTGCACGCCAGTTTGTGACGGCCTTGTCTGCGGTAGTGATGGCTGTGGTGGAAGCTGCGGCAGTTGTCCGGCGGGAACGGATTGTCTCGGCGGTCAATGTGTCTCCGACGGAACGGACTATCCGAACCTGGTCGTGGATCCCCCCGCTGGCGAGGTGGGGAATGTGGTCGTAATTACCGCCTTTGATATAACCAACTGGACCAGTCCGGGCCTACTGGTCACCGGGCCCTGCGGCCAGGAATCGGTGAGTCGTACCGACCAGGGATTTGGGGCCGATGGGATCTTCTACTGGACCTACGAAATCCAACCGCTGACTGCGGGGACCTATACGATCACCTGGGTGCATAATGATGCCGCCGAGATCGCCATCCTGGAAAGTACGAGTCTTGTGGTGTCGGGCTCCAGCGAATGTCTGGGCTGCAATGAAAATGGGATCTGCGACGGAGCCGAAAGCTGTGCCAGCTGTCCTGCCGATTGCAGCTGCAGCCAACTCTGTATCGAGATTGACTCTCCATGTGTGGACAGCTACGCCGAAGCGCAGATCTGTGCGGCCACGGGAACGACTACGACCGTTCTATGTACCAAGACGGGGGTTTGCACTGGCGTCGGCGATGGCAGCCAATGCAGTTGGGGGGCCGGCTCCTATTGTGAAGATCCCTGCCAGTCCGATGCGCCCATTTGTAGCCAGGTGGGGGCGGCCTGCACCGACCATTATCCCGAAGAACAAACCTGCGAGGCGACGGGTGCGACGGCGACCGTCTGGTGCCATAAGACAGGCACCTGTACGGGCATTGGCGATGGCAGCCAGTGTAGCTGGGACCCCGGCTCCAGCTGCGACGATCCCTGTGAAATCGGGGTGGTCGATGCCCTATGCACGGAAGTGGGCGCAGACTGCGCCGATCACTATCCGGAGATCCAGACCTGCGCTATCAGCGGACAAGACAGCGTCGTGCAATGCCATAAATACGGTAGTTGCACTGGCGTGGGCGATGGTAGCCAGTGTAGCTGGGGCGCGGGTTCCTGGTGTGAAGATCCCTGTGCGTTGCCCAATTCGCCCGACGATCAGCTCTGCCAGGAGACAGGTGCGACCTGTGAAGACCACTATTCTGAGCTGCAGACCTGCGCTAGTAACGGTGTCACGGTGGCGGTCGCCTGCCACAAATATGGTAATTGCCTTGCCATAGGAGATGGCACCCAATGTAGTTGGGGTGAGGGCTCTACATGTGACGATCCCTGTGTTGCGGCGGCCTCCGATCCGACCCCGGTATGTGCGGCCACCGATCTTCCCTGCCAGGACCATTATGTCGAGATGCAGACCTGCACACCCACGGGAGAAGCGGTGGCGGTCTGGTGCCATAAGTTCGGCACCTGTCTGGCCCCGGGTGATGGGGCAGCATGTACCTGGGAGTCTGGCTCCTGGTGTGACGACCCCTGTGCGGAAGTGAGCTTTGGTTCGGCGCCAGTTGCTGTCTGTACGGGCCTGGATGGCGTCCCTTGTGAAGACCATTTTGCTGAACTGAAGACCTGTGACGATACCGGCTCAACCCAGTTGGTCTGGTGCCATAAGTGGGGTAGCTGTATTTCGGGCGTCGAGGATACGCCAACCTGCGATTGGGGAGCGGGATCATGGTGCGAAGATCCCTGTGGTGGTCCCTCACTCGATGCTTGCGGGAACAACCCACCCTGTGACGCAGGAGCTATCTGTTCCAACGGCTCGTGTGTCGAACCGGTCGTGAACCCCGGTGGAACCTGTGGCAACACCCTGTTGGTAGATACAATCCCCTTTGTCGCAACCGGCACGACGGCGGGTAGCCCGGACAATTTCTCCTACGCGCCCGGCGCATGCCCTGGGGTGCTCAACGGTTGGGGTGGTGGCGCACCCGATCATATCTATACGTTTATACCCTCGGTAACGGGCATATACACCATTCAACTGACTCCCTTCTTTGATGGCCATCTCTATCTCATAAAGGATTGCGCAAGCGCTGCAGAGGGTTGCCAGATAGCCAGCGAGGAGGTCGGCATCGGAATGGTGGAACGGATCGACTTTGAATTGCAGGCGGATGCCCCCATGTACATCATTGTCGATGGCGCGAGTGAATCGGAGAACCCCGCGGTCAACTCGGGTATGTACGTTTTGTCGGTCGACGATTGTGGCCCGCTCTGTGAGACGCCTCCCGAAACCAGCCTGGACGTGATGGTGTTGGTGTTCGACCCGGTTCTCGAAGCCCTAAGCGGTCTTCGACTGTCCGAAGTACTGGGCTGGAACGATCCCATCTCTATGTCCCTGCAGCTGGCCGAAGAGCTGGAGGCCGCCGCATCAGGGACGGTGAAGTTCAACTTCGTGAAATGGACCTGGGCGAACGCATTCCCACAGAAGACCGATGGCTTTGTCTATAGCGACGCGCAATATCTGAGTGAAGATTGGCATGTGCCAGAGATCGCCGACTATTCGTGGATCGTGTCCCGGTTCGGAATCACCGATCTTGTGAACAGCGGCAAAGTCGATGAGGTCTGGATATGGGGTGGCCCCCATTTCGGATTGACTGGTGCGACCATGATGGGTGCCAGCGATACCTACTGGCTGATGGGCCCCGGTGTGAATGGTGTGGACTTGAATCACCGAATCATCCTGATGGGTTTGCCTATGGACCGAACCGTAGAAGCGGCTCTACATAGGTACGGGCATCGTATCGAAGGGATCATGGCCCATGTCTACGGCAGCTGGGACAACCAGCTCAGCCATGCCTGGGACCAGTTTACCGCCATCGAAAAGGACCATCCCGGCCAGGCGGCGTGCGGAACCGTACATTATCCTCCCAACGGGGTGACCGATTTCAACTACGCCAATCCAGGCGCGGTACCATCCAGCTGCGAGGAGTGGCCGAATTACCCCAATCTGACGGGGGCGACGACCAACGTCTCTGGCAATACCTGGGGCGCGTCTGTGGTTGGCGGCTATGAGTTCCAGTATCTGCGTTGGTGGATAGGCCATCTGCCCCGATCCCCGGGCGAAACGGACGAAAAACAAAACAACTGGTGGCGCTACATCGTCGACTTTATAAGCTACGACTAGCGAGACAGCTCCCGCGTTGGGAGCCCTATCCAGCGGATTCCGTACGATTCGCAAGCCCGCAACAAAAGAGCTAGACTGGGAGAACTGAACCGACCCGGGAGGGGCCCGTGAAACCACTTCAAAAATCGCGCTGGAATCGCTTTAACTGGTTGATGATGGGGGCCTGTTTCGGCCTGCTCGCCTGTCCCGGCCCCGCGCCGGTTACGGATCTGGGAACGCCCGACCCAGGCCCGGCAGACGTCGGTGATATCAGCGGCTGTACCGGCCCAACCATCGAATCGGTAGCCCTTGGTGCTATGTCGGGAGAGAGCTTTCAGGCCTGGCTGGATGGAGTGGAGATAACCTTCTCGTCGCCGGGTCAGAGTTCGCCCTATTCGAGCATTGATGTTCTCGTAATCGGAGGAACCGGACTGGCCCGAAGCTTGTCGATCATAATTACCGATTCCTACACCAGCGAAATGCTTGCCCAATCCACCTATACGGACTTGTACTTCAGCTGCATCGATGGGGTCGGCTTTGTTCAGAATAATCTGTCGGTCGACTTTCAAATCGACGATGTATTTGAGCTCGATGGGCGGGCCGTTCGAATGCAACTGGAAGCCGTTTTAAGCAATGAAGAAGGCCAGGATGTTTCCGTAGCGACGGAGTTCACGGGAGTATTGAAGTTCGACCCATGAAGCATCATGTACCAGTGTTCGTTGGCCTGTTGGTGCTTGCGCTGGCCTGCTCCGAACCACCGAAGGACGGTGGTGTAGGGAACCACCGGCCGTCAGATTCTGTTCAAAGCGATGCAGGATCTGTGCCCGATATCTCCAAGGGAGTGGATGTTCCGGACGGTAATAGGCCGGATGCATCCCTGGGCGTAGACGCCTCCATCGGTGGTGGAGGTGATACAACCAGCGACCAG
Organism: Myxococcales bacterium; assembly: GCA_963578775.1. GTDB lineage: Bacteria > Myxococcota_A > UBA9042 > UBA3505 > UBA3505 > UBA3505. Next base: position 2,984 of record CAUZEG010000122.1, on the reverse strand, counting down.
GATCTCGACGACGGAGGAGACGGTTGTCCGATGGGAGGAGCAAAACCTGTCGTTTTCGTCGGTCCCGCCGGCTTTACGACCCTGCCTCTCGCCCCGGGCGATGCCATCCCATTGAAATTCGGTTCCGAGGGAGGGGCGTCTACCGTGTTCAATCTGATCACGATCGATGCCTACGCTCTGGTGACCGAAGTCCGGTCGGTCCTCACCACAGCAGATGGGACCATTATTGGCGACGAGACGTCTCACGATGTGGTCTTTTTATGCCAGTCGGATGGCGCACGTCTTGTGCCCAATTTCACCGTTGGTTTTCTCAACAGCGTGGATATGGTCGATCATCTGGATGCTGCCCTTACCCTTCAAGTGCAACTGCGTCTTAATTCAGGCGAGTCCCTGCAAGCGGTTCATACGGGACCGCTGGAGTTATCCTTCGAATGAAGACACGTTCAGCTCCGATTGTTGTTCTGGCGTTGGCCTTTGCCCTTTCGGGGCTGGCTTGCCCTGGACCATCACCGGAACCTTTGGACCATGGTGGGGATATCCCGGACACCTCCGACGGAATCAGCCCCGTTGCCGAGAAATGCCTTAGCTGCCACCTGGGTATCGAGGACGCCCATCCGAAGTTGGCATTGAGTTGTACCAACTGCCATGGAGGTGACCCCGAGGCTACAACGAAGGAAGCGGCCCATACGGCGTTGCCCGAACCATCGGTTGACCTCAAAAAGCTGGCGACCGATCAGCTCGACGTTCTCGCAGAAACCCATCCCAGTGCTCTGCTTTTTATCAATCCGGGCGATTTACGTGTGGCCAGCCGCGGTTGTGGTGCATCCAACCCGGCTGCGGGCGGTGGTGGTTGCCATCAAACCATCGTGGAGACGGCCAGTCGGTCGGTTATGCAGACCTTTACGGGCCATTATAATATGCCCCGATTCCTGGCCGGCATGCAGGAGCGGGCCGCTGTGTATGGGGTCGTGGAAGTTGAGGACCCCGATTACGACCCCAGTATTCCCTTGAGCGTACCATCTCTTACGCCTCTTCGAACACCGGATCCATCCGCTCCCGCGGGCGCGACCGCGACAATTATCGACCAGTATCTGCCCCAGAAATGCCCATCGTGTCATACGGCCTCGTGGGGGAAAAACAACACTCCCGGTGATTATCGAAGCTCCGGTTGCACGGCCTGCCATATGGTCTATGCGGAAGACGGGACGTCCCAGTCTGGCGACCCGCAGATCACCAAAAACCTGCCATCCCATCCGATAAAACACGAACTGACTCTCGCGATACCTACCGGCCAATGTGAGCATTGTCACTACCAGGGGGCACGGATCGGCCTGGCCTATCAAGGGATCCGGGAAGGTGGCTTTGACGACAAGCCCGAGTTCGCCCAGCCCCTCGGGCGCAGCATCCATAGCCACGGAGCCGACTTCTATTTTGTCGACGAAGACACCACCAATTCGGTGGATGAGACCCCGCCAGACATCCATTTTGAGCGTGGAATGCATTGTGCCGACTGCCATACCAGCCGTGAAGTTCATGGTGACGGACATATATACAGCACCGCCAAGGGCCAGTTGGATATCCATTGCCGGGACTGCCATGGGACCGTCGACGCCCCGATCGAAGAATCGGCCGACGGCACCTTCCGAACGTCCAACGGTACAGAGTTGACCCAGGTCTTTCGCGGGACCGATGACAAGCTATATCTACGTGGTCGGGTCGACGAGGCCATTCATCCGATGGTGCAGATCAGCGAGTCCATCAATGCACCGGAAAACACCTATATGAAGCTGGCAATGGGCCGTGACCCGGTCACGAATTTCAGCCACACCGACACCATGGAGTGTTGGACCTGTCATACCTCGTGGCGTTTGAGTTGTTTTGGTTGCCATGTCCGCCAGGACGATCGTCTTCCTGGCCGCGATCTGCAGACCGGCGAGCTTACCACTGGATTGGTGCGGGCCGACCGGAGTTTCTGGACCATCGATCTCCTGGTGCTGGGACAAAACGGCCGGGGCATGATCGATACCATGTGCGCCTCTATGCAGATGTTTCTCCACTACAAAGACGAAAACGGCGACGATCTGGTTACCAAACGCTGCCGTGAGACGGCAACCGGAAAAGTCGGCTTTGGTTGGATGCCCAATAACGCCCACACCATCCGACGGGAAGCCCAGCCCTGCACGCGCTGCCATATGGACGCCAGCAGCTCGAACGCGGAGGCGGTTCGTGCTACCTACGGCTTCGGGGCCGCCTGGCTTGGGTTCACCGAGACGGATGATCAGGGCAATATCTACGACCTGACCCGGATGCTCGATGACAGCGGTGTCCCTCTGTCGGAATTCCCGCACGAGGGGAGTGGACCCGTCCCCCTGGAGATCATCGACAAGGTACTGCAGCCGGGTTCCCATCAGAACTGAAGCCGGCGCTGGCTCAGGCTTTCTCTCGTGCGATGCGCAGATTGGCCATGGCCCGATAGCGGTCGTCTCGGCCGTAGATTGTGGTCTCTTCCCGACAGCTATAGACCATTTTAATAAGGTGGTTATCCTGTGAGGACAAGGCATCCTGGCAGATCGTGTCCCAGGACGGACTTGCTTCGGGAAGTGTCCAGTCCAGCCGGGGAGAGCCTCGGCTTATGAATGCACCACAGAACGCGGGCCATACCCATTGGACGGCCGTACCGGGATCGTCCACAAAGGGTAGAACATATCGCAAGGCGTGTACGGCCGTGACGCAATGCAAGGCCGTAAAGTCACCACCAGACGCCAGATAGAATTGGCCGGCCGCGTCGGCGAGGTTGTCGAGGGTCAGCTCGCCGCCATCGACGTCTTCCACCACCTCATCAAAGCCCTCCAGCAGTCGGGCGATCTCAATCTGCGGGGTGATAAGACCGTCGTCATCGACCACTTGTACGAGTCCGGGTGTCTGTGCGATTTGTTCCAGAACTTCACAGGGCGTTGCCTGGCCCGTGCCAAGGCGGATCGGAG
>CAUZEG010000121.1:0-12974 GCA_963578775.1 Myxococcales bacterium | reverse complement strand
AAGGAAGAGCTGATATCGAATCTCCGCGAATTCAAAAGTGATCGGATATTTCAGATCCTGGTGGACGCACTGGGAGACAGTAACGACGATGTGCGTGTTATGGTCGTCGAAGGATTGGTCACCTACGGACCGAATCGCGCGCTTCCTCCGCTTATCGAGCGGCTTGTGAAGCAGGACGAAAGCGCTCGTATCCGAACTGTCATTATGGAAGTTCTGGCGGATACTGGCTGGAGCCTTATGAAGTATCGTGCAGGTCTTATGGGAAATATGATTCCGGCGTATGACATTGGTCCCGACGGGAAGATCGTTCGAAATTAGGTGGCAAGGCATGGAGTTTCAATCCGACATCAAGAAAGCACTTATTATTGGTGCAGGACCGATTGTTATCGGTCAGGCCTGTGAATTCGACTATTCGGGTGTTCAGGCGATCAAGGCGCTTCGCTCTCTGGGGATCGAGACCATTCTGGTTAACAGTAATCCTGCAACGATCATGACCGAGCCGGATATGGCCGACAAAACCTATGTCGAGCCTCTGACTGTGGATTTCGTTCGCACCATCATTGAATACGAGCGTCCCGATGTCTTATTGCCCACCCTGGGAGGGCAAACGGCACTAAACCTTGCCATGGAACTGCATGAGGCGGGGGTCCTGGAGGAATTCGGGGTTCGCATGCTCGGGGCGACTCCAGAGGTGATCCATCGAGCCGAGGACCGGGCCGCATTCAAAGAAGTTGTCGAGTCTCTGGGCCTTCAGGTGCCCAAATCGATCTGTGTGCGTTCCCTGGACGCCGCTCGAGAAGCGGTGAAAGAGCTGGGCGGTTTTCCACTGATTCTTCGCCCCTCCTTCACTCTGGGCGGTAAAGGCGGGAATATTGCCTATAATCAGGAAGAGTATGATCAGCTGGTACTGTGGGCGTTGGCGCAAAGTCCGACAACACAGGTGCTCGTGGAAGAGAGCGTTCTGGGATGGAAGGAGTTCGAACTCGAGGTGATGCGCGACAGCGCCGACAATGTGGTGATCATCTGCTCGATTGAGAATGTGGATCCTATGGGCGTCCATACCGGGGACTCGATCACGGTTGCACCCCAGCAGACTCTGTCCGATCAGGAATACCAACGTATGCGCGACGCGGCCATCGAGATCATTCGAGGCATTGGTGTCGAGACGGGTGGTGCCAATGTGCAGTTCGCCGTCAATCCGAAGACGGGTGACCAGATCGTCATTGAGATGAATCCGCGGGTATCGCGTTCCAGCGCGCTCGCGAGCAAGGCCACCGGGTATCCGATTGCCAAGATTGCGGCTCTGGTTGCGATGGGGATGACGCTGGACGAGATTCCCAACGACATTACCGGCAAGACCCCTGCCAGTTTTGAGCCCACCATCGACTATGTTGTGACGAAGATCCCTCGTTTCACCTTTGAGAAGTTTCCCGAGGCCGATGATATCCTGGGAACGCAGATGAAGTCGGTTGGCGAGGCCATGGCCATTGGTCGGACATTTCGGGAAAGTTTCCAGAAGGCCCTTCGCTCCCTGGAAATTGGGCGCGTTGGTCTTGATCCGATACTGGTGCAAGAAGACGGCGCGAACATTGGCTATGAGGTGTCAGCACGCGATGTGGCGCGTATTGAAGGCGCATTGGCGAAACCGAACGCGGATCGGATCTGGGCCGTAGGTGATGCGTTCCGCGTGGGGATGGATGTGGAAGATATTACCCGGCTTACGGGGATCGATCCCTGGTTCCTGGAGCAGATCGAGGTCATCATAAAGTCCGAGCAGCGACTTCGTTTCTTGCGCGCGCGGGCGGGTGAAAGCGCCGAGGCCGGTATGAAGGTTCTGGACGAACTGGGCCACGATTCCTTTCTGGAACTGAAACGGGACGGCTTCTCAGACATCCGTATTGGACAACTTATCGGTCTCGAAGAGGATGCTGTCCGACAGTGGCGGAGTGCACAGGGGGTGAACCCGGTATTCAAGCTGGTGGACACCTGTGCCGCAGAATTTGAGGCTTCAACGCCCTATCATTACAGCACCTACGAAGTCGAAGACGAGATGCTCCTCAGCACCAAGCCGCGGGTGATCATTCTGGGAGGTGGTCCCAACCGCATCGGTCAGGGAATCGAGTTCGATTGTTGTTGCGTCCAGGCCTGCTTTGGTCTGCGAGACGTGGGCTATGCCCCCGTGATGATAAACTGCAATCCCGAGACCGTGAGCACGGATTGGGATGTATCCGACCGTCTCTATTTCGAGCCCATCACCCTCGAAGATGTGTGGGCGGTAATTCAGCGTGAAGATCCTGTGGGAGTCATGCTGCAATTTGGTGGACAGACCCCATTGAAATTAGCGGCCGATCTGGAACGACTGGGTGTACCGATCCTGGGAACCCCCGCGAGCCAGATCCAACGAGCCGAGGATCGTGAGGCCTTCTCGGGCCTTCTGGAACGCCTGGGCGTTTCCAATATCCGCGGGCGTAATGTTCGAACCCGTGAAGCCGCGCGTGCCACTGCGGTGGAGATCGGCTTTCCATTAATCGTACGCCCATCCTTTGTGCTTGGCGGGCGTGCGATGGTGATTGTGCATGAGGCCGAAGATCTCGATGCCTCCCTCGATGAAGCCTTTGCGGCCTCGGAAGACCATCCCCTGCTTGTAGAGGAGTTCCTGGCAGACGCCATAGAAGTGGACGTTGATGTGCTTGGAGATGGGGACACATTCATTATTGCCGGGGTCATGGAACATGTGGAAGAAGCGGGCGTGCATAGTGGTGATTCCGCCTGTGCCCTCCCTCCCTTTAGCCTTAGTTCGGACATTGAGCAGCGTATCCGGGACATTTGTCGGTCTCTGGCCAACGAACTGAATATTGTCGGATTGATGAATGTGCAGTTGGCTGTACGCGAAAACCAGATCTTCGTATTGGAGGTAAACCCGCGCGCCAGTCGTACGGTTCCCTTTGTATCCAAAGTAGTCGGTGTGCCTCTTGCACGAATGGCGGCGAAATTAATGACCGGCAAGAAGCTGGCTGAGTTGGGTATGACGGCAGACCTGGAGCCCAAGATGTTGGCCATAAAAGAAGTAGTCTTTCCCTTCGACCGGTTCCCGGGGACCGATGTTCTTCTCGGACCAGAGATGAAGTCGACCGGTGAGGTGATGGCTTTGGATCCGAAATTTGAGTTGGCCTATGCCAAGGCCCAGATTGCCGCGGGAATGACTCCTCCCACCAGCGGCACTGTGTTCATCAGCGTGCGCGACAAGGATAAGAGCGAGGCGATGAGTCTGGCGCAGTCGCTCTCGTCTCTTGGCTTTGGTCTCCTTGCGACGAGGGGGACGGCAGACTATCTATCTACGCGGGGCATTGCCGTGGATCCGGTCAACAAGGTGATCGAGGGACGTCCGCATATCGTGGACCGAATCTTGAGTGCCGATGTACAGCTCCTGATCAATACGACGGTCGGGGCGCAGTCAATCCGGGATTCCAAGAGTCTACGTGAAGCGGCGCTGCGTCAGAACGTACCGTACGTGACTACGATGTCTGGAGCTCGGGCCATGATCGGAGCCATTCGGGCGATGCGAGAAGAGCCTTTCCAAAAACCACCTTCCCTTCAGGAGCTTCATTCGACGGCTACGTTGGATTAAGAAGCTAGTTCGTGTAGAGAAAAAACATGCACCGTGAACCGTTTACACCCGCAGGTCTGGTCCAGGCCAAAGCCCGATTGAAGCAACTTCGTGAAGTTGAACGGCCGAATGTAGTAAAGGCTATCGAGGAGGCGAGGGCCCACGGAGATCTGAGCGAGAACGCCGAGTACCATGCAGCAAAGGACCTGCAGGGATTCATTGAGGCTGAGATCCGCCAGTTGGAGGGTATTACCGGGCGCGCCCAGGTGATCGATCCTCGAAAGCTGTCGGGCGATCGCGTGGTATTCGGTGCGACGGTGACGGTTTTTGATCCGGATCGAGATACGGAAATGACCTATAAGATCGTAAACACCTGTGTGAGCAGTACGGAGCTGGGCCATATCTCCTATCAGGCTCCTATTGCCCGGGCTCTTATCGGCAAGGAACTAGGTGATGAGGTGACCGTAAAGCTACCGAGTGGGAAGCGGACATTGGAGATCCTCGAGGTCGAATTCGTGTGAGCGATTATGCCGCAGACATTATGGTCCGTACGGAGAGTGCCACGGAGACCTATCAACTGGGCGCGAAGATCGCAGACCAGGTACAGGCAGGCGATCTGATAGCCTTGATCGGAGATCTGGGAGCCGGAAAAACGGTCTTTGCCCAGGGCCTGGCCCACGGACTTGGAGTGCCAGACGATACAGTCGTTTGTTCACCCACGTATACCCTGTTTCACCAGTACCAGTCCCCGAAGCCCTTCCTTCATATCGACCTCTACCGTATTGGTGATCCGGAGGAGGTGGAGTCGTTGGGACTTCTCGACGAATTACCCGATTACGTGGTGGCCGTTGAATGGTTTGAGCGGGCGGATGATTTTCTGGGCATACCCAGACTTACGGTGACAATCCGCGATGTTCCAGCGGAACCAGCCCATCGTCATATCGACCTGGTTTGGCGTTCCGCGTGAAGATTTGGCCAGGTTTTGGCACAATATTGAGCTATCGTGCAGTATAGTAATGTAGTGTTCAAGACGCCGAAGCGGAAGGATTTGGTTTATCGTTGGTATGATGATTCATCGATTGGCATTTGTACTCGGGCTGATGGTCTGTTTGGTTGCTTCGAGTTGCAACGAGATTGTGGTGTACCGTGATTTCGATGTGGAGTTCGAAGACAGTAGCTTTTCGTTCGACTTCAGTGGTTCGAGTGAACTGATTATCGGGGTGTATCACGAGCAGCTGTTCAACGACCTTTCTACCGGCGACCCGGTACATATTATCAATGGTCTTCAGGGCGGAACCTGGGTGCATATCTCTATCCGCGTGGTCGGCATGCCGACGATCGGTTCGATTGCTGTTAGCCTCGGCGATGTTGGAGACGTTGAGTTCGACGTCAAGCTTGTACGGTCGGCGGAGGGCTATCTGGAGGCCTATGATATTCCGATCCCGATTCCTCTTGAGGGCGAAGACCTCGAACAACTGTTTGGACAGGATGCGACTCTCTCGGTGTTCTATACGTCCGAGGAGCAAACCGTCAGCTCCGAATTGCTTGTAGTGATGGAAAAAGGCTGATGGATAGATTTTGGGCCGCAGTCGGTTTTCTTATGATTACCGCTATGATCCTGGTCGGCTGTGATGTCGAAAAGGTTATCTATGTGGAACGCTCTGGCTGCCTTGCCTGTCATCGTCCGGTTGATGAGACGGGTGAAGCGCATGGAATCGAAGAGGCACATCCTCCTGTCGAGGGCCACACCTTCACCTGCGAAGGCTGCCACGGCGGCGATCCAGAGGCGAGGAAGCAATGGGAAGCCCATGTGTCACCAGGTATAGATGGCGATCCCTTTATCAAGAACCTCACATTGGGGGAGCTGGACGACCTGGATCCCGCCTATCTCCAATTTATCAACCCCGGTGATTTACGGGTGGCGCAGCAGTCCTGCGGAACCGGCATCGGAGCCAATTGTCATGGAAGTATGGTCGAGACCTTGAAGACCAACCAGATGGCGACCTTTTCGGGTGAACTTGGGATCGCCCGTTATCGCGCGGGCATACAGAACAGCCCAGCCGGGGTAAAGGCCGTATATGATGTTCGGGATGATAGCTTTGTACTGGGCGAGGTTCCGGGAACCGTGGGCTCTTTGGAAAAGATGGAGGAACCCCAGGTTCCGGCTGGAACCACCGAGATTGGCCCCTACCAGGACATTTATCTGACCAAAGCCTGTATGCGCTGCCATCTGTGGACCTTTGGAGACAATAAATTCACGGGCGATTTCCGGTCGAGTGGCTGTTCCGCCTGTCATGTCCTGTATCGGAATGACGGAACGAGTCAGTCTCTGGATCCGGTGATCGAAAAGTCGGTTCCGCCACACCCCCAGAAGCATATAATCACGTCGGCCATTCCCAGCGAGCAATGCCTCCATTGTCATTATCGAGGTGGTCGTATTGGACTGTCTTTCCAGGGCTATAGAGAGGGGGCTGGGCCCGGTTACGACGACGAAAAAGTGGGCTTCCTCGGCGAACCCCTTCATGGGCACGACGCCAACTTCTATATCGACGATGAAGATGTCACCAACGATATCGATGAGACGCCGCCGGATGTGCACTTTGAAGCTGGCATGGATTGCATAGATTGCCACTTCTCACACGATGTCCACGGCGATGGCCATATCTACACATCCACCCAGGTCGCGGTGGAGGTCCGTTGTAAGGATTGCCACGGAACCAATGATGAAGTTACGACCATGATTACCCGGCTCGGTAATAAGGTTGAGGCTCTTGAAAAGGATGAGAACGGTGATTTCTGGCTGACAACCAAGGTGTCCGGCAAACGATTAAAGGTACCGCAGGTCAAGGCTGCCATCGGTAAGGCGTCTCATTCCTCCCATTTATTCAAGTCCATGGGACGCGATGAGAATGGCTTCTCCCATCTGGATTCGATGACCTGTCACACCTGCCATAGCGCCTGGATGCCCAGCTGCTACGGCTGTCATGTGACCGCCGATATGCGTGAAGTCCAGCGGAGCCTCATTTCGGGTGTCAGTACTCCCGGTCGACTGTCCGGTGCCCGTCAATGGGTCGCCACGGATGATCTTGTTCTTATGGTGGACCACCAGGGAATGATCTCTCCGTCGATGCCATCGGAGCGGATGTTCTTCACGGCCATTGATGGGGCCGGCAATGTGGTTATAGATAACCAGGTGCGGCGGGGGCCAAATGGTGAAGTTGGATTTGGTCAACGGGCATTCAACCCCCATACGATTCGCCGTTGGTCGCCCTGGATGCGTTGCGATCGCTGCCATCTGGTGGAAGGGACCCATTCCAACCAGGAGCAGTTCAATCTGACGGTGGGCTTTGGTACGGATCGATACATCACCGAGGATGGGGATGGAAACGAGTACCGTCTCGATCAGTTATTGACGCCGGACTATGAACCGACGGTGCTGGTCGGCCATAATCAGCCCGAGACCTCCCATCCATTGACCCAGGAGATCATTGAACGGATGCAGGCCGTGGAGGTACCGGATCTCTCCTGCCCGGTTCCCGGCGATGTAGCGGTGCCGTATGCCGTGATTCAAGATACAATCTTCACGCCCAGCTGTGCCCTTTCTAAATGCCATGACTCTACGACCGCCAAGGAAAACCTCGATCTTACGGCGGAGAACTCCTACCTCTTCCTGGTAGGTCTGCCCTCCAATGCCAGACCAGGCGCAACCCTTGTGATCCCCGGTAATCCGGCTGGGAGTTATCTTATCCAAAAGCTTATTGACAACGGGATCATGGTTGGGGAACGTATGCCGCTCGAAGCGTCGGCCCTCGAAGAATGTCAGATCGATATGATCCGGGGATGGATAAAGGCCGGCGCCAAGTACTGAGGCGAGGTCTCGATGAAAATAGCTATTGTTCTTCTTGCGCTATGTACCTTTGTTGGATGCGGGACGGGAGATCCTTCCACCGATAGCAGCGGTTCGGATATAGGGCTGGATGCAAATGATGCCGACGATAGTGTATCCGAAGTCCAGGACGAAGGGTCGGCTGAAGATACCAATACGACCTGTGAATCCGAGGGAGAGGCTCCTCCGGTTGTTGCCGAGACCATGGGGGTCTTCGATCCGGTGCGCCGTCGCCTGGTCTTCTACAGCGGAGACGATGGTATACCCGTCGATTGCACTAACTCCGGACATGTTGTGGGAGTCGACGGGCTATGGGTCTATGACGCTATCTGTGCCACGTTCGAGAAGAAAGATGGCCTGGCTTTGAAGCCACCCCCCCGTGCGCGCGGGATGGCAGTCTACGATTCGGATCGCGATCAGATGATTCTGTTTGGTGGACGCGCTCGCCCGACAAGCTCTGGCCCATATACCGTATATAATGACGTCTGGGCTTTGAATCTGGAGACATTCGTATGGACGGAGCTGGTGTCCGATGGCCCCAAACCGGTGGCTCGAAGTAATCCGGCGGGTGCCTATAACCATGTGACCCAGGAGATGCTCGTCTTTGGAGGAAATAGCAGCTCCAGTGGTCTCAGCTTCAGTCCTCATGATGATGTCTGGGCTTTTCATATAGCGACGCAGACCTGGCGTGAGATCCCCGCTACGGGTTCTCGACCGGTAGCGCGACTCTTTCATTCCGCAGCCGTAGATGTGGAAAACGACCGCCTCTATGTGTTTGGGGGTGGGGATGCCAACGCCTGGCAGGGTCCCTTCCTGGCGGATCTATGGCGCTTCGATTTGAATACTGGTGTCTGGCAACAACTACATGGCGGCGGAGCCGGTGGTCCGGCGGGCCGGATCTGGTCCACCATCACATATGATTCGTTCAACCAACGGGTTCTCTTATTCGGTGGCCATGATGACGGCTCTGTGGGCAACAACAACGACACCTGGCAGTTCGATACGGAGACCCAACAGTGGTCAGCTATTGTAGATCCGGAGACCGTCAACAAGCAGCCCAATGGATTCTGTGATTTCCCAGCCGACTTCACCTTACCGAATATGGAAGCACCGGATCGCCGTTCGGCGCATCTGGCGGCTCTGGATCCCACCCGTGGCGAATGGGTGGTCTTTGGCGGAAAAACAGACTGTGGCATCATTGATGATGTCTGGGTGTTCGACGTAACCCGAGATGAATGGCTGCGGTTGTACACCGCCACCGTCGGTGAGAGCTGCTTGCGTGGTGCGAATCCAGACTTCTGCTTTGCTATGTGCCAGTAGACCGGATATCGACTCTAGGATGTTTCGACCGCAAGCTATTATTCGCACAGGCTATACGAGTCTGCTGCTGGCGTTTTTTCTGGTAGGTTGTAGCGGAGGTTCCGGGCCCCTGCCCGAGCCCGAGCCGCACATCCCATCCCTGGGCGATCGCCTATGTATGTCTGGGCTTCATCAGCCCGAGGCCTTGAACGACGTCATTGTGGACCATCTGCTCGCGTTGGGGATCCGGCGGGTGCGGATCGATCTGCGCTGGCATGTGGTCGAACCCGAAAAAGGGGTTTTCCATTTTGATCGTCTGGAATCCGAAGTGCGCCACTATCTGGATGCAGGTATCTCCGTTCTGGGCTTATTGGTATACGGCAACCCGTGGGCGAGCAGCCAGACCGAATATGATACGACGTATCCACCGGACGACCCTACGGACTATGCCAATTACGTTGCCGCAGTGGTCGAATATTTTGGGACCGACATTCAGGAATATGAGGTCTGGAATGAACCGAACGTGGGTCTGCGCTTTTGGAAGCCCGAAATCAAGGGTGATCCGGTGGCCTACGGCACCCTGCTCATCGAAGCCGTACAGGCGGGTCGATCGGTCTGTCCGGAATGTACTTTTGCCTTTGGTGGGCCGTTTTTTCATTCCCTGTTCGTCGATGGCCATATCCCGTATCTGACGGCGGCCCAGGAGGCCCATCCTGATTTATCGCAATACTATGATGCGATGGGCTTTCATCCCTACGCCATCTATCCGCCGCAAGCCGCCCCGGAAGGCCCACCGGGTGATGCCGAATGGGCCTTCACCCGGATGTTCGATGAGGTAAAAGATGTAATGGCAATCCAGGGGGCCCAGGACAAGCCTATCTGGACGACCGAGGTGGGCTGGCCGGTATTCGGCGATGTGGATCAGGAGCGACAGGCCGCCTATCTGGTCCGCGCCTTTCTTCACCTGATCTGGAAGGACTCTCCAATGGTCTGTTGGTACAATATCATCGACGGAGATAATCCAGACGAATTTCCACCAGAAGATGCCTTTGGTCTGCTCAGCAACGATCCGGATGATCCGCAGCCCAAAACGGCCTATTGGGCCCTGGCGCAACTTGGCAATCGATTTGCGAAATATCATCTGACCGATGATCTACGACCGCAGCTGCCCGAAGGCGTGTACGGCTATGCACTAGCGGGCCCGGAAGGAGACGTCTGGTGGGCCATCTGGTCGCATCCGGAGCCGGTTATGGTCCAGTTACCTGTGGCCGTTGTAGAACAGCGCTCCATGATCGGCGACCTTGTCCCGCCATCGGAAGAAGGGCCCCTGGAGATTGGGCAAAATCCAGTGTTCTTTCGGCTGGCGCCCTAGACCCAGGACGCGACCAGCACCACAAGATTCGCTATAGCGAGTACGATCGCCATCCCAAGCACAAAGGAAAAGGCCTTGGACCTTCGTGGTAGGGCAGGCGGCAGTGGTGGTTGGGTGGGGCCCCCGCTCATCCCAAAGTCGCCCGTATTGGCTGCCGGATGTAATTCTGGTTCCGGCCCGTCTTCCATGACGACGATCTGGGTTGCTTTATCCTGTGCGTCGACGTCGTCCGTGGCGGCGGCTCGGGTATCGATCAGGGCGGCCGAAGCGGACGTGTCCTGGAGCTCCAGGGGGGATACGGTGGACTTGGGGGGCTCACCGAATAGGCGCAACATATACTTGCGTAGGTGCAGGCGTGTGGGATGTAACCGAGCTTCCTTCAGGAATCGACATACAGCCCAGGCGAATTCATCCGCTGTCTGGTAGCGTTCGTCGGGATTCAAGGCCAAAGCCTTGGACAGAATCTTCTCCAGTTCCTCGGGTAGAGTTGGACGGAACCGGCGTGGCGGGATGATGCGGGCGTTCTTTACTTTTTCGAATAGGATGGCGTTGTCATCCTGGTCGTAACAGGGGTGGGTTGTCAGTAATTCGTATAACAGGATCCCAGCGGAGAAGATGTCGGCTCGATGGTCAACGTTCTCACCGCGGGCCTGCTCGGGTGCCATATAATAGAACTTTCCCTTGATGACCCCCGACTGGGTTTTGGTGGATCGCAAGAGCCCTTTGGCAATCCCGAAATCCACAACTTTAACGTCTCCATCATACGAGACGAGCACGTTTTGAGGGGAAACATCACGATGAACGATCCCGAGGGGTCGCCCCTGGGAATCTTCAAAGCGATGGGCGTGATGTAACGCAGAGCAGACCTCGACGGTGATATGACAGGCCAGGGCGATGGGCACATGAGTCTTCCGTGAGTAGACGGTTTTTAAGACATTATACGCGCTATGGCCCTCCACGAATTCCATTGCGATGTAGTAGTTGGAGCCAACGACCCCCACATCGTAAACCTGGGCGATTGCCGCATGATGAAAGAGTGCGGCGATTCGGGCTTCGTCCAGAAGCATATGAACAAAGTTCTGGTCTTCGCTGTAGTGAGCGAATAGCCGTTTGATGGCCAGTGTTTTTTCGAAACCGCCCAGCGACTTGGTCACCGCACGGAACACCTCGGCCATACCGCCTGCACCAACACGGTCCAGCAGAACATAACGACCAAACTCAGTTCCAGGAGAATCCGACATGTTCCGAATTTCGCACGTCCGTGTGAATGGGACAACCTAGAACTGGAAGCCCAGATTCAGATGGGTAATACCCGGTCCCAATTGTGGTTGGAGCGTCAGGCCCCCAGGCAAGGTCAGGGCGGTGGAACCGGCGGCGCCACTCGTACTCGATCCATGCAAAATAAATGCGGTTATACCGGCCGCCAACGCGATGCCACCGACAACACCAGCGACACTTGCCGTGTTGCCAGCATCGGCCGCTTCATTTGCCTTCTGAATGCGTGCCGTTTCGTTTTCCTTGTATCGCACTGTGGAGGGTGCTGAGGGTGCACCGGCTTTACACGTCACGTTGGGTTCACATGTAAGTTGTCCGTTGCTGTCAGTTGTGAGAGCCGCGCCACATTCATTGGGATAGTTACAATCGGTGGCCAGGGGCAGGGCATCGGACCGCACACCCAGGTAGTAGGCCATTACCGCGAACCCGACCACACCCACGGCGGTCAGCCCCCATCCCATTCTGCTATCGTGCCAGGCGGCGCTCTCGGGGGGGACTTGGCCCTTCAGTACGGCGACAAGCTTGTTTACGGCGATGGGATCTAGAATGTTCTCATTGGCAGCGACTGTGGTTTTTCGGATTCGGTTCCCGGTTCGTCCATCAAAGATCTGGCCAAAGAGTCGAACGCCGGTCCCCTTTCGCACCAGACCCACCAGGACAATCTGCTCGACGTTCAAGAGGGCCGCGAGTTGGGGCACCAGTTTCTTCGACTTGGAAAAGACACTGGAACGTTTTCGGAATTGGAGAACTGTACCGGCCCCTTCGGTTGTAAGATGTCGCTCGAATGGGAGGTCGAACCATACCGTTCCAGTCTGGTCTGCCTTGATGTCTACCGCGTGAGTCCCGCTGGTCATTCCTGTGGACCGCACTTGTACGTAATACCGGCCCGGCGCGATGTTCGCGATTTCGTGGGGGGTTACCTGACCGATGTTTTTACCGTTTATATAGATCGTGGCGTTCTGTGGATTGGACGTGATTTTGAGCTGGGCGTTTCGTTGAATACGCTCCTTTCGAACGGTCTTGCCGTAGAGCTCGACAACCTTCGGATGGAAATCTGGGTCATTGGCTACCGTCGAATCAACCCCCATAAGGCGTATTGCATCCGATAATACGGCTTCCGCCGAGCGTTTTTGTCTCAAATCAAGATGGGCTCGGGCCAACTTCAGATAGGTTCGCCGCAGGAGTTGCCACATGGTCGTGCTATGGGCCAGCTCGTCCACCGATTGCTCGAGCTTACGTCGGGCCGTTTTCAAAGTACTTACTGCGGTCTGCGCCTGGGAGCGACTGAGCTGTACTTCCGCCTTTTTTACCGCCGATAGAACACTTTGTATTCGTTCATTGGTCTCAAACCGAGCGATATTCAGATTCGATTTCCGGAGTTTTGTCGTCACATCGGATGGAGACAGGGTTTGAATCGAACCAGACTGAAGAAACATGACGTTGACGCGTTTCAGGTACGTTGGATTGACCGGTATCCGATCACCTTCAATCGAAACTCCAATGATGGCGACAGTCCGTTTGCCACCAAAATTCGA
>CAUZEG010000120.1:0-13053 GCA_963578775.1 Myxococcales bacterium | reverse complement strand
TTTGCTCTTGGATTTCCACCAGGGGACCTTGTTGCAGCGGCCGAATCCGTGGTCAGCGGTCGGAATCTTGAAATACGGGTGGGCGTCCGATGCTGAAGTATGTGAAGCCTGCTCTGCGCATGACTTCAGGGTCGTAGATATTTCGGCCATCAAAAACCACCGGGGATCCGAGTGCTTCTTTCATACGAGCCAGATCCGGTACACGAAATTCTTTCCATTCGGTGAGTACCAATAACGCGTCCGCGTTTTCCAGGGCATCGTTATTGAATTTGGTATAGCTGATCTGGTCCCCCCAGATGGCCTCGGCATTTTTCTGCGCGACCGGGTCAAAGGCCACAATTCGGGCGCCGCGGGACAGGAGGGCCTCGATTATGACGATCGAAGGCGCTTCACGCATATCGTCGGTATTGGGCTTGAAGGCCAAGCCCCAGACAGCGAAGGTATGGTTGGAGAGATCCTCGCCAAAGTGCGCGATTATCAAATCTACCAGGACGCTCTTCTGGTGCTCGTTGACCGCATGGACGGCCTCAAGGATCTGAAACGGGCTTTCGTGTTCGCGTCCCGTTGCGATCATGGCTTGCACATCTTTGGGGAAGCAGGATCCGCCATAGCCGATACCCGGATTGAGAAATCGTTGGCCGATACGTGGATCGAGGCCGATTCCGGTTTGCACCTGCTTTACATCCGCGCCTACTTTGCCGCAGAGACGGGCCAGTTCATTCATGAACGAGATCCGTGTTGCGAGCATAGCGTTGGCCGCATACTTGGTCATCTCCGACGAGGCGATATCCATTTCTACGATCGAGGCGCGGCGAGAGGGCGCTGCATCTACGATCGGCTGGTAGAGCCGTTTCATGACCTGGAGGGCCTTGGAACTGTTGCTTCCTATTACGATTCGGTCCGGGTTGGTGAAGTCGGAGATCGCGGCTCCCTCTTTCAGAAACTCGGGATTACTGACCACTTCATGAGAGCAGGTTCCGGTGCTATCCAGAAGGCGTTGGATCTCCGCCCCGGTTCCAATAGGTACGGTAGACTTGGTGACGACAATCTTCGGTGTGGTGGCAATCGAAGCAATGGATTTCACCACTTCGAAGACATGGCTGAGATCGGCCGCTCCGTCTGCGCCCGGTGGGGTACCGACGGCGATAAACAGAATGTCCCCGAATTCGATTGATTTGGCCACGTCCCCTGAGAAGACAAGTCGGTCTTCGCGCGTGTTACGTTCCACAAGGTCTTCCAGACCCGGTTCGTAAATCGGCACTACACCGCTATTTAGTTGGGCGATTTTTGCCTGGTCGATGTCCGCGCAACAGACCGAATGTCCGGAATCTGCCAGACATGCTCCGGTCACCAGTCCGACATAACCAGTGCCGATTACGGATATTCGCATGGGTTCTCCCCCGAGGGCGGTTCCAGGAACATGATGGTCAAGCCAATTGGCCGAACCTTAACGAAACCACAGCGAGGTCGCAATTGGGACTTTTGGTCAGCGATCCGATTTGTCGTCATCAAACTCGTGTTCGGACCGTGGTGGACGATGCATCAGGTCCTTCGCCCCTTCGTTCACAGGTTTGTCCCGATAGATGACGTTGTAGACTTCCTGACAGATGGGCGCATCCACATTGTATTCATCGGCCATCTGCATGACGCTACGAGATGTCTTTACGCCTTCAGCAACCATGCGCATACCACCGACGATCTCCTGCACAGTACGCCCACGTCCGAGTTCCAGTCCCAGTTGTCGGTTTCGACTGAGGTCGCCGGTACATGTAAGCACAAGATCGCCCAGCCCGGACAGACCACTCAATGTGATGGGATGGGCGCCTCGTGCAACCGCCAGGCGGGTAAGTTCACGAATCCCGCGGGTGATGAGGCCTGCGCGGGTATTATGACCCAGACCCAATCCGTCCGCGATGCCCACGGCGATGGCGATTACATTCTTGATGGCACCTCCGACGGCTACACCGACCACATCGGGAGAGGTGTAGACCCGAAAATGCGGTTGCATCAGGACGGTCTGGACCCGTTTCGCAGTCTGTTCATCCGGCCCAGCAAGGGTAACAGCCGTCGGCACATTCTGGGCCAATTCGACCGCGAAGGAGGGCCCCGACAAGACCAGGATATGCTCCGCCGGTATCTCTGGCAGGGTTTCGATCAACATCTGGTCAACGGTTGCCAGGCTCGATTGTTCGATGCCTTTGGAGGCGCATACGACGATACTCTGGGGATCAATGTAGGCCGCCGCGGCTCCAAAGATCTCACGGATTACATGGCTGGGGGTAACCCCGAGTATGATCGATTTTTCCTTTACGCTTTGCTCTAAGTCCGTTGTGGCGGTGATATTGTCTGGGAGAGCGACGCCCGGAAGATAAACGGGGTTTTCACGCTGTTGATTGATGGTCCCGACAATATCTTCGGAACGGCCCCATAACGTGACGTCGCAACCTGCTTTCGCAAGCAAGACCGCCAGAGTAGTGCCGAACGAGCCGGCACCGACGACACCGACTGGTAATCCCTCGGTTTTCATGTCACCTCGCCATTACGGCTACGGTTGTACAAGAATTTCGCGGGGCTTGCTACCCACCTGTGGACCCACCACTCCCTGCGCTTCCATTTGCTCCATAATACGAGAGGCCCGGTTGTAGCCGATCTCCAGTTGTCGCTGAAGGTAGGAGATGCTGGCCCGACCGCTCTGGGCGACGATTGCGACGGCCTGGTCGTATAGGGGATCGAGGTTGTCCGTTCCGACCTCGGATGTGTCGGTTTCCTCGGCGGCCTCAATGGCATCGATGATGCGTTGGTCGTACTTTGGGGTTCCCTGGGACTTGGCATAGGCTACAACCCGTTGGACTTCTTCGTCCGATACGTATCCGCCGTGAATTCGATTGAGGTGTGTGGAGCCAGGTGGAAGGAACAGCATATCGCCCATTCCGAGCAATCGCTCTGCTCCCATCGCGTCAAGTATGGTCCGTGAGTCGACCTTGCTGGAAACACGGAAGGACATTCGTGTCGGGAAGTTCGCCTTGATGAGGCCGGTGATTACATCGACGCTGGGGCGTTGTGTGGCGACGATCAGATGAATACCGGCGGCTCGTGCCATCTGTGCAAGTCGTGCGATGCTCGATTCCACATCCTTACCAGCCACCATCATCAGATCGGCCAGTTCGTCAATGACCACTACCAGGTGGGGCAGGGGCACCGGGAGTTGACTTGTATCTGTCTTCCGCGAGGCCTTCTTCCGGATCTTCTCAATATGCTTATTATAGCCGGAAATACTGCGGACTCCGACCGGCTTGAGGAGGGTATACCGACGTTCCATCTCCTTTACGGCCCAACGCAAAGCAATCGTGGCTCGTTTCGCGTTGGTCAGTACCGGCATTAGAAGATGTGGGATCCCGTCATATACGCTGAGCTCGAGCATCTTGGGATCCACCATCAACAAGCGTAACTCGGCGGGGGTATGACGGTATAGAAGGCTTACAATAAATGTGTTGATGCCCACCGATTTCCCAGCACCGGTTGCTCCGGCTACCAGAAGATGAGGCATTTTTGCCAGATCGGCGACGCACGGCTGCCCAAAGATATCCTTCCCGATTGCGAGGGGAAGTTTCCCCTTATGCTTCTGGAATTCTTCCGACGCGATAATCTCCTTCAAATATACGATTTCACGAGACCGGTTTGGTATCTCGATCCCGACCACATCACGACCGGGGATCGGAGCCACAATACGAATCTGTTCGGCCCGTACCGCCATGGCCAGATCATCCGTGAGAGTGGTGATCTTGGCGATCTTTACTCCTCGTGCGGGCCGGATCTCGTACATGGTGACCACCGGTCCGGGCCGGATCTTCACGACTTCGCAATCGACCCCGAAGTCCTTGAGCTTTTCGACCAGAACGGCGGCGTTCTTTTGAAGCACCTCTTCGTCGATGTCCCGCCCTTTCGGAGCGTCGTAGTCGAGAAGGCTTACGGCCGGTAGATTGTATGGGGTCCGTGCCAGGGGAAGCTCCTGATCTTGCGCGGACATGACCTCATCCGGTTGCTTGTTCATGGCGTCGGAGGCCACCACTTTCGGCAACGGGGGTACGGTTTCGTTCGATGTTTCTCCAGGCGCTTCTGCTACTTCTTTTTCCCATTCTTCGAAAGAACTTACGACCTGGTTGGGTGTGGTGTCGGTTGTAAGTACTTCCGGTTCAAGATCGACCAGATCTTCGTCGAGCGAGACAAGAGCTTCAAGCTCCGTATCCGTGTGGAGACTATCAAACATATCAAAGAAGGCGTCCCCCGCCGGGGAAACCGATCCAGCCAGTTTCCCAGCTGGATCGGCCCCGCGGGGCATCGGCGCGGCTTCCTGGGGCGCCGGTTCTGATTTTTTCCGGAGGCGTTTCCACAAGCCCTTCAGCTTATTGACCCCCCGAGTGGTATCGGATGATTTTTCAGGACTTGAGTAATGTGGTCTGGAAACTTCGGTTTCCCCAGGCGCTGCATCCGTAGTTTCGACGACACGATAGGCCTCAATGACAGGGTCGGAATTGAGGACTTGCCGTAATTCGGTAGGTGCGGTGGCGATGTCCTTGTCCTTGCCCTTGTCCTCATGACCATCGCCGCCCTTTGATTCGGAAAAGAAATTTCGAACAGACATGATAACAAGACGCGCCATGACGGAGATGGACCGGTTGATGGCCATGGCAAAAAGAGAGACGAACAGGGTCAAGTAGATGATGATGCTGCCAACATCATCGAAGAGGGCCCGGCTGATCTCGCCGCTCCAGGCGGCTAGAGTACCAGCTGGAGGGAACCCGTGGATTCGGGTTGGCGATACAAAGAGATGAATGAGAACTCCAAGCACAAGGAGACAACCGCAGCCGGCGAAAAGTCTCCGTGCGGGTAGCCGAACGATGTTTCCAGAGAAGAGCCCGATCGCCATCAAAGCGAACCCAGCAAGCCATACGTAGGAAACCACGCCCGTCAGAGCCAACAGAATTTCGGCTGCGCGTTGTCCTACCGGTCCGATCAAATTTCCGGTCTCTACACCGGGTGGTGCAGACTCATAGGACAGCAGACTCAAGAACAATAATACCGATGATCCCAGGAGCAAAACAGCACGGAGTTCATTACCAGAATGCCCACGTCCAGCGCGACTTGAGGCACCCGGAAGACTTCTTTCTTGCGTACGAACTGTACCCATTCGAGCGATACCAGGGAAAAAGGACCACAATTTGGCGGTAACATCGACCGGGGGTCAGGTCAAAAAAACTGTGTCTTTTTTTAGGGTTATCTTAACTCGTTTTGGATCCAGATATTGTCGAATTCCGGGTCTCTGACGAGTCCTATTTGGACAAAAAGATTTGCCGAGCGTGGGACCTGCCCTCACCATTGGGGAGAACTTTCAGGCTGAAAAGGCCAGGTTGAAGGGTAGATATGGGACGTAAAAAGTCTGAAAAACCTAGTGGTATTGAGGTGTTATGGGAGACAATGTGGGGGCGCTTCGCCCTCGTAGGCTTCCTGCTTGGCTTCCTATGGCTGGTGCTATTGGTGGATTGGGCGGTGTTCGGGGCCGACGAGGCCGGGCTTCGAGCGTATGGGATCCGTCCGCGCCAGGTCGATGGTCTACCGGGGATTCTATTTGCGCCGTTCCTGCATGCGGGAGTGAATCATCTCGCCATGAATGCAGTGCCGTTTCTTGTGCTCGGTTGTTTGATGATGATCCGTGGCATACGGGACTTCTTATTTACCGTGCTGGTATCTATCCTGGCCGGGGGAGGCGTGGTCTGGCTGGTCGGGGCACGGGGAATTCATCTAGGGGTTAGCGGTGTTGTCTTTGGCTTGTTGGGATGCCTGATCGTGGTTGGGATCCTGGAGCGTCGGCCGTTGGGTATCGTGATGTCCAGCCTGGTTACCGTTTTCTACGGGGGTCTGCTCCTTATCCTGGTATCCGGGCCGGTGGATTCGTCCTGGGAAAGCCACGTCTTTGGTTTTCTTAGTGGACTTGGATCGGCCTGGTGGCTGACGCGACGTGTACGTCGGGATCGTCGGCAAGCCTGGGCACTTCGTCAGGCTCGCAAGGAGCCAGCAACCGTGGAGCCGGTGCCAGAGCCAGAGCCGACGCCGACGCTAGAGCCGGAGCTAACACCAGAGCCCGAAATAGAACCGGAATAAGGAACCAGCCGGGCTGCTATCGACTATCTGGTTAGGGTCCGTATTCGTGGACCGGGACTTCAAGGACCGGGCCCGTGTCGCCGTCCACAACGCGCGGCCGGTCGGGGATGGCGAATCGTTCACCTGCTTCGATCCGCCGCTGTAATCCACGCATCCGGTCGTAATCATCCGCTCGCATCCACCAATGGGTTTCAGGGCGTTTTATCTGGTGTTCTGAATGCCCGAGTGCGCCTCGTAAGGAGCTTTCGGAGCAGGGCACCACGTAGGTCAATGTGATGGCCTCGGAATGCGCGGGGGTGTAGGCGGTTTCCAGATCGAGTGGACCGAATCGTGTGTGGATGAACAGGGCTTCGCTATCCCATTGGGTAGCTCCGACTTGCACTTCGGCTTGAAACGTTCGCAACGCGATGGCTTTGGTAACCGTTCCGAGGCTCTTGAATCCGAGGCTCGGGAATACCGGGTTCAGGGAAGCCAGGTTATGGCCAAACCAGGTTCCACGCTCCGGGGTCGGGATCGCGATGTACATAGAGAAGGGGACCAGCCCGGTATAATCGGCCGGTATCTCGTATTCGGATCGCACGGCTTTGGGGATCTGGCCGGCATTCATTCCAAACCCAAAGATACCGCCCGGGAGCTCACTGGCGTCGTAGAAGACCCAGCGGGCCATGGGCATACCCTCGGGTCCAAAAGTCAGCGCATCCATCGTCTGGAGTAGATCCAGAAAGATCTCCGAGTCGACCCGTGTGGGAGTGATAATATTCTCTTCCGGCACGGAGACCCCGAATGGGGAGGTGTCCATATAGGGTAGATTATAGGGCGTTACCACAAGAAAGGGGGTCAGGCTCTCAAGCAGGGGTGGTACGCGGGTTCCTTGTAGTTGCCCTGTCATTGGTTCAGATCTCCCGTATGCACCATTCCCAGAGTGTAGCGTCCCACCGTCTGCGGTGGAGCTACAACCTGGATTCGTTGTCCTTGTTCCACAGAGCGTTGCAGATCCTGGAGATCCGTTGGGTCATCCACATTGACCAGGGCGTTGGGGGCCGGTGCATCGGACGTGATTACGTGCGAGCTATGCAATAAACGTGAGGTTCCGGTGGGAGGGATCTTGACCTGGAACGTCAAGGTAGATGGAATATCATGGGCTGGTGTCCAGGCGCTTATCACTTCCAGTGGGCCGATGGCCGTATAGTGTGGCAAGGAACGGCTGCGCCACTGGATTGTACCGTACAGGGTCTCTACGTTCAGCAGGCTCAGCCCCGAAGCCAGGGTATCACGAATCAGACGTTCAGAGGTGGCCCCGGGGGCGACCTCGTTCAGACTTGTGAGGGTGTATACAAGCCAGGATCGTGGCGGAAGCATCGCGATGGCAATGAATAAAGTGAGGGGAACAAGCCCATCGTAATCGTCGGGTACGCCAAGGACCCGCAGAATCCATGGACGCACCTCGTCTCGTGGGCGTCCGAAGCCGAATACGATTCCTGGCATAACACCGCAGTCGTAGAAGACCCAGCCGGGCATATGGAGTCCGCGAGGACCAAAGGAGAGGTCGTCGAGCCGTTGGATAAGGGTAACGAACTCGGCGTTCTGTAACCGCTGCGGATCGTATATCTTGAGCGGCGCTAGTTGCTCTGAGAGCCGTTCTGGGAAGACCGCGGGTCGGTTACGTTTTGGTACCACCAGAAATGGAACTTCTTTCGACATCGGGGCTCTCCAGGAATTGGATCTCGAATATCATTCCTCGGGCCGGACGTCATCTCATTCCGACGCAACGGCGAGTCCCATACTCTGTTGGTGCACCGAGGTGGGTAAGGCCAGAAACAGCTCCCGAAAACGAGGTGCATCCAGCTGTTCGGCGCGAATCGTAGGAACCAACTCCTCCGAATCATACATCTGCTGGATTCGCTCGGAGGAATAACCGGCGTGGAGCAGGCAGTTTCGCAACATCTTTCGTCGCTGGCGAAAACAGGCATCCACGAAGCGTACGAATACCTCTCTAGGGGCGGGGCAACCGGGCCCGTCTGCGTTTCTATCAAGGACAATCACGCTAGATTGCACCTTCGGAGGTGGAAAGAAGGCCCCAGGCTTAACGCGAAGCGCTCGTGATCGGCTCCATTCCGACGCGCTCAAAACCGACAGAAAACCGTGCTGCTTGGATCCCGGTCCGGCCAGGATCCGTGTAGCCACTTCGGCTTGAAACATAAGGACCATACGTTGGATTTGTGATTTCTGGGCCAGAAGATTCAACAGGACGATAGCTCCCACATTATAGGGGAGATTCGAGACCACGGTCCACGAGCCAGCTGGGGCGGTGGGAAGTGTAAAGGTGCGCCCATCGCCTTCTAATAATTCGAGTCGACCGTCGTCGATTTCGGCTTCGAAATGTTCGTTCAGATAACCCAGAACTTGACGATCGGTCTCCAGAGCCACAACCCGTTGGAATCGATTCAGCAGTGGCCGGGTAAGTGCTCCAGCCCCCGGGCCAATCTCGAAGATGGACTGGGCCGGATCGGTCCCGGCGAGGGCAGCGATTTTATCGCTGGTCGTTTGATCCTGGAGCCAATGCTGGCCCAGTGATTTTCTGGGACGGGGAGTACTCAAACCGAACAATCTGCTCCGAACGGGGTGTCGATACGAAAGGCAGGATCGGCATCCAGGCTCATGGCCTCTGGACTCCCAGTTGCCAACCAGGAGCTGGTCGGAGCCGTCAGAGCCGCCACCCCGATCATGGCCGCGTTGTCTGTACAATACTCGAATGGGACCAGGTGAACCGTCACGCCCATGTCTTCGGCCTTCTCGGTGACCAGGCTTCGGATTCTACGATTTCGAGCCACTCCGCCACAAACCACCAGCCGTGACAGCCCCGATTGTTCCAGCGCAAGACATGTTTTTCGAGTGAGGGCCTGGGCTATGGCCTCCTGGTAGGATGCGCAGATGTTGGCCAGGGTTGGTTCGGAGAAGGGTTGCTCCATTTTCTGTACCCTCTGGCGTAGGCTTGTCTTCAGACCGCTGAATGACATGTCGAGATCGCCGCTATGTTTCATTCCGATGGGGAATGCGAAGGCATTGGGATCTCCATTTGAACTCAACTGGTCGATTTCTGCGCCACCGGGATACGGTAGGCCCAACATTCTGGCACCCTTATCAAAGGCTTCTCCGGCCGCGTCGTCTCGGGTCTGCCCCAGCAATTCGAAGTGTGTTGGACTGTGCACCTGGTAGATGGCGGAATGCCCGCCGGAGACGAGAAGGCATAAGAAGGGGAGTTCGGGCGGATCCTCGTGGAGATAGACGGCCATGATATGACCTGCCAGGTGATGGACTCCCAGAAGCGGAACGCCCCAACAGAAGGCCAGGCTCTTCGCCGTCTCTACGCCCATAAGGAGGGCGCCCACCAGGCCGGGCCCTCGCGTTACAGCGATAAAATCCAGATCGGTGGGGTTTACCTTCGCCTCGTCCATGGCGTAGCCAACCGCAGGTACGACGGCTTCCAGATGGGCGCGTGAGGCCAGTTCGGGTACAACCCCACCGTAACGCTTATGGAGGTCCACCTGTGAGGCCACAAAGTGGCCCTCCACAACGGGACGCCAACTCGACCCCACCGGTCCGGGGCTTACCTGGACTACGGCTGCCGAGGTTTCGTCGCATGATGATTCGAGGGCCAGTACACGCATAAGAATCGCCGCTTCAGCTGGTTTCTGGGAGCATACGTTACACTTGAACCTGCTCAAAGGGGAAGATGGTGATGGCACCAGGCCTGGCTACACAGGCTGTAACGCACATTCCACAGCCCGTACAATGAACCGGATCCACCAGAGGGATGGCTAAAGTGGCATCGATGTGGATGGCCGTTCCCGGAAAGGGACAAGCGGGAACACAGGCGTCGCAGGGATCACCTTTCGCAGCAATACATAGATTCAGGTCGACCACCGCCGTACCCAGGCGAATATCGGCCACTTGAATAGGCTGCAACGCCCCGCTGGGACAAACCGGCACACAGGGTACATCCGTACAAAGAAAGCAGGGACGGATCTGGGGGAATATGACAGGTGTTCCCGCCAGAGGTGTACCCAGGGCCTCCGGCAATACGTGGATGCTGTCCTGGTGGCAGGCTTCTACGCATTTACCGCAGCGTTCGCAGGTTTCGAGAAACTGGCTTTCAGGGAGCGCACCGGGCGGACGAAGAAAGACGGGAGGTGGTGGTACCTTTTGTTCCGGGCCGCCTTTGGACGGCTTGAGGAACTGTCTCCAGCCTCCGCGAAGGAAGTCTTTTCGGCTGATCGTATCGGTCATGGGTTCGACGCTACCACGAGTTCGCATTCCAGTAATGTGGCCAGCTGATTGGCCACATGGCTAGCCATGTCCACAACGGAGGGCGGCTCGTCGATGAGCTGGGCCATGGATGTGACGCCGTGAAAGGCCAGCCCACATGGAACAAAGCGCTGGTAGGCCGATAGATCGGTCTGAACATTCAGGGCCAGACCGTGGGTCGTGATCCCCCGGCCCACATGGACCCCAATCGCCGTGATCTTTTCATCGCCGACCCAGACCCCCGCATTCACCTGGTCCCGGTCTGCCATAATCGAATGGTCTGCCAGAGATCGTATAGAAGCCTCTTCGAGTATCCGGATGTACGCCTGTACGCCAAGCTCCAGCTCCCGCAGTGGAAGAATAGGATACACCACCGCCTGGCCTGGGCCATGATACGTCACGCGTCCACCTCGTTTGACTTCGACAATCGGGATCGGTCCCGGGTCGAGAATTTCTGCCGAGCTGCTTCGACGACCCATGGTAAAAACAGGGTCGTGCTCGCAGGCCAGGATAGTTGGCGGTCCTCCGTCCCGAACCTGCTGATGGGTCGCTTCTTGCACAGCAAGTCCCTCGGTGTAGGGCGTTCGGCCCAACCAACGGTAGACGATGGTCGAGGGGCGGCTCATGGTTTTCCCGATGGCGCCGGTTTTTGTGTAAGGGTGGCGTCCAGAACTGCAGTAGATGGCAGCATTTCAAACATTCCACCGCGAGCCTCGATCCACTTTTTCAGGACCGGTGCGTCGGTCTCTCTACCCACGACTACGATGCGCATGGCCTGCGTGGAAAAGACCTCTGCAACCGCTTTTACGAGCCCATCTCGTTTCACGGCTCGGATATTATCTTCATAGTTGCGCAGGAAATCGAGACCAATCGCGTACATCTGTACGAAAAGAAGCTGGTCCATCAGCCCATCGATTTTCTCGAATAGAAAGGCTCTCTTATTGATGATCATATCCCGGAAGCGCGACATTTCATCCGGACCTGGGCCTTCGTTTACAAAGAGCTCGATTTGCTCCAACGCGAGATCGAGAGCGCGGGTGACGTCCTCCGGGCGAGTGTAGGTTCGGAGATGTGTGAACCCTGGGAAGGGATTGCTGTAGGAACTTGCGATCCGGGCCCCATAGGTCAGCCCATTTTTGATGCGTAGCACTCGGTTCATGCGTGCCGTATAACCGCCACCCAGGATATGTACTCCAAGCCGATATTCGAACCATCCCGTATGCGTCAGATTTCTCACCATGGGGAATACGATTCGGAACTGCTCCTGATTCAAGCCGGGATCGTCTTTTGTGAGCAAGAGGAGCGCCGCTCCTGGTAGCCGGGCCGCCTGGAGCGCCAGCCGTTGGTTGGGCAGACAGTCGTTGTCGATACAGAAGGCGAGGCACCATCCCGTCGTTTTGTCGCGGCCCTGGCAGCGGCCCCTATGCGATTGTTCCCAGGCTCTTACCACCGGGTGGGTATCCAGCAGATGGTGGACCTCGGCACTTGTAATATCGCCACCCACGATCAGTGTCGTATGTTTCGGGATGATATATCGGTCGTGAAATTCCCGTACGTCGCGGGGGGTGATCGTCTTTACAGTCTCGGGTGTACCCGAAACCGGCATGGCATGTGGTTGCCCACGAAGAGCCCACATGCCCATAGCCCGGTCGGCCAGAGCCGTATTGCTATCGAGAATACCCTGTAATCGGCCGAGGTGAATGCGTCGATACGTATCCAGACTCCTCTGGGTATAGCTTGGAGCGAGAACAAGCCGGAAGAAGAGGTCCAGGAAGTCATCCCGGGTGGACCGTTCAATGGTGACCACATCACCGCTGGCTTCGACCGTCTCCCGTGATGCCGAGGCCGTGAAATTGGCGGCCAATCCATCCAGTTGTTCGGCCACCGTTCGGTCGTCCAGATCTCCGGTCCCATACTCCATCAGAGCGGCCGCAAAACCAGCCCGACCGACGACGGGTCGGCTTTGTCCCATATGGTCTTCGAGGGAGCCGACGGGCAGAGCGAGGGTCACACGCAGATAGGGTAGCGAGGCGTCCGGAATCACCAGAACCCGAAGACCGCTTTCCCGAATAATCTGTTCATGTTTTGGCACGTCCAGAGCCGAACTGGTCTGGACAAGACCCGCCAGCAGACCGAAGACACATCCCATAGAAATCATGACTCGTTTCATGGGGTGTTTTCTCCCGACTTCAGCGTGGCAGGCTCCATGGGTCGCATCGCTTCTAGGAGAGCGATGAGGTCGGCAATTTCCTCTGCATCATACGCGGTGGAAGACTTGCGGTCTTGCGCGGCCAGGTCTTTCGTTTCTTTCAGGATCTCGTTCGCTCTGGTGACCCCGGTCGAGATCCAACTTGCGAGAGGCCCATCATAGATCTTCAGGGTGTATGCCACCATCAGCAGATCCACAGGACCCGTCATGGCGGGTGGTGGGCCCTGGTACGTCCCGGCTTTGATGGTCCCAACGATCCACTTCATCCAGTCTGGATGTGTGGTGGAGTTCATGAATTGGGAAAGCCCCTCTTTTGTCTTGCGATTGATAGCCTCAATCTGGATGAGGAGCTGGTTCTGCCGTTCGGATCGTTTGGTGGG
>CAUZEG010000119.1:0-13057 GCA_963578775.1 Myxococcales bacterium | reverse complement strand
GCCCTGTATGCGGACATGGCGCGTACAGCATGGCGCAGTGGCGACTTTCTCGATTTTCGTTGGCATGGGGTTGTGCTGTATGACAAACCGCCGGTCCTGTTTCTCCTGGTCGGCGGGTTGGGGGGGGTCTTTGGGTTCTCCGACTTTATTGTTCGTATTCCCGGAGCACTCTTCGGCCTTCTGAGTCTCTATCTCTTATGGGGGCTGGCCCGGGAGTTGGGCTTCAACCGGCGTGTGCAGCGTGTGTCGATACTACTGCTGGGCTCATCGTTCACATTTATGTTTCACAGCCGACGGGTGATGGTGGATCCTCTCTTTGTAGCCGCAATGTTAGGATTCCTATGGGCATGGGTCCGCTGTGTACAACAGGAAAACAGCAAGCGCCTGGCGTGTATTGCGGGGCTCTGTCTGGGTATGGCGGTCCTTATGCAATGGGTTTTATTCGTGCTGCCCCTATTGGCTGCGCTGGCCTGGCATATGTCGTCCATGCGACGGCCCAGGGCGTCCCATTTTCTATGGGCAATCGGGGCGATGCTCCTAATCTGTCTGCCATGGCATATGATACAAACACTCCGTCATGGGGCCGAATTCTGGGAGGCGTACGCTGGTATTCAAGTAGCCGAGGGGGCGGCTCAAGGCCTGAGTGGGACCTCCAATGCGTTCCTATATGCGCGGCTTTTCGGACAGACGGATCCATTTTTTATGGCCGCTGCCATGCCCGGCTTTGCGGCGATTTTTCTGGTACGTGACGAAACCCTTCGTCGCATAGCTGCCCCCTGGTTGATGGCGTTTCTGGTGATTGCGCCCTTGCAGTTGTCGGGCACAAAAATGCCCCATTATCTTCTGTCGGTCGTTCCATTTCTGGCTCTGGGTACAGCGGCTGGTTGGGATCAGCTTATGGAACGCAAAAGGTTTGCCTGGATCGGTCTGGCCATCCTGCTCCTTTTATCCTTTATGGTCTCCGTACTGCCGGATGTTGTCCGACCAAATTATAGTTCGGGCACCAAAGATGCTTGTGCGTTTGGGCAGAAACATAACGCGCCGGTATTGACCGTGAATACCTATAATGTGGCGGCGAACTGGTATTGTGATGTGGCCACGCCGATGCGGACTGATAATGAGCAATTCTATAGGCTACAGACATCGGCCGATAGAATGGCGCCGAGCCAGGCCATCGAAACGATGCAAACCGCGGAACTCATGGGCCTGATTGCCCAGAACCCGCGTTCACCGATTATAACGAGCCCAGGCTATGCCCCTGTTCTGGAGAAGCAGCTGGCGATGACCCACAGGATGAAACAGTACCTGGACTATCGTCTTGTTCCAGGGTTTCACGACGACGTCATCCCAACGATCGTATTTTATCCGGTTGATGGCCCCTGATTATTTTTCGGACTCCACCGGCTGGATGTCGTATTCGATTTTCAGTTTCGTATCCCGCCTCTCAATGTCCAACTGTACCACCCCGGGTTGGGTCAACCGCTTGAGTGCAGCGCGGGCCTGCTCGGCATTTTCTATGGGTTTGTCATTCATAGACACAAGAACGTCAGCTGCTTGAAGAAATACGTCCGAAAGCCAGGCACCTGGTTTGATAATTCGCATACCGACCAGCAGTCCGTCGCGAAAGGAGGGGCGGAACGTGTCGTCGGCCAGCTCTGGTAGAACATCCTGGATTCGAGGGGCTGAAAGTCCGTAATGGTGAATAGTATCTCTGGCGGAGGGTGCATAGCTCCGCACATCATAGCTCAGCGACAGGGATGCGGCGTTCCGTGAAATGGTGATTTGGAGGGGGCCCACTTCCAGAAGACGAGCGGGGAAGGGATCCAGATCGGATTTGGAGCTAAGACGGGCACCATTCAATCCCCGTATGATGTCACCGGGTTGAAGGCCGAGCCCATCGAAGATACCGCCGCGAAGGATTCCAGCCAGGCGGATCCCCGACATGCCTGTTCCGTCCCGAACCTCGA
Source organism: Myxococcales bacterium (assembly GCA_963578775.1). Classification (GTDB taxonomy): domain Bacteria; phylum Myxococcota_A; class UBA9042; order UBA3505; family UBA3505; genus UBA3505. The sequence goes on along the minus strand of CAUZEG010000119.1, from coordinate 11,090 downwards.
TAAGCCAACCATGCTCGTTGATGGGCAGCTCCATAACGGTCTTTCGAGCGCTTAGGGGCACGGTTACCTCGAAATGGTTGTTCGATCGGGAGACAACCCAGCGTGAGAAGCCAAGTCGGGAATGTCCGAAGGATGTACCCCGGGGCGCTGCATCCGGGTCTATAGTCTCCTGTTGCACTAGAGAAATCGGTCGCTCGACGATACGAATATGATGGGTTTGCAATTGACCACCGCGGTTTACGGTCAACCGAACATCGTCTTCCTCGACAAAGGCCCGAAACAGCAGGGAGATCTTACGTGTGTCATCGATCTCCTTGTCATTCACAGCTCGAATTATATCGTCATGGCGCAGTCCGATGGCTGCGAAGAAACTGTTCTCTTGCACGTTGCGAAGCCGAAAGCCTGCGAGGAAAGCTGGGCTTGGCATATTGGGTAGAATACGTGCCCCTGATTGCAGGTGGCCAAGGTCGGAAAAGGCAACCTGCAGGTCGCGCTTGCCGGCCTCGAATTGGAGCGGACCGATCTCTCGAATGGCTTGTGAGTAATCATAGACCTGCAGGACGTTCCGTTTGTGGGTTGGTGGCTTGGTTTTCGGCTCCGTGTTCTGCAATCTTCGCGCTTGTTGGGCAAAGGAAAGGACTTTGCCCTCGTCTTTTTTGACGCCCTCACCGGTGGCATATCGGTTGGATAAAGCTCGGCAGGCCTCTGCCACCCCGTCTTTGCATTGCAGTAATAATGATTCGAGGGATGCGATCGGGAGCATGTGCTTTTTCTGGTCTTCGGATCCATTGTCGGTGGCCGCGTTGGGGTTCTGTAGGGACGGTTCCACCACATCCATCCGCGTAGGCTCGGTACGTAGGCTGGTCGCCGAGGGGGCAAGCTTCGGAGGAGCGGTCCGGCTACAAGCCAGGGCCAGGAAAGAAAGAAGGACAACGCAGTGACACGTTTTTTTGAGAGTAGTTTTCAAGAGCGGCACATCGGTTTAGCCCTAACCATAGTTGGCACGGGGATCTGTAGTAATATGTAGTCGAAAGGCATTTTGTATAGACTTTAAGGGAAGCCAATCGATATCAGATACGGCTTCACTCTTCGCAAATTCATGCTAATGAGACTCGCACTCAAGCCTCTCCGAAACAAGCCCTCCTTCGTCGTACTTCTTCTTGCGATGTTGTTTGTGCACTGTGGAAGTAGCACGGACGGGTCCATTGGTGCCGATGTGCCTCTTGGTGAATTTCCCGAGGTTGCGGATGGCGATGGTGACGCGAGCGACGCACAGACCGACCTGGCGACGACAGACGAAGACGATAGCGAAGACACGGTCGATCCGAACCCTATCGAGTTACCCCCTGATTTTGGTGAGCCCTGTATTTTCAACGATGACTGCAGCACGGGTTGGTGTGTTCCGACCAGTGATGGACCGACCGGATATGCCTGCACCATCGAATGTCTTGATGATTGTCCCGAGGATTGGGGATGCAAGTCGGTCGCAGGTATCGGTCAAGACATCATCTTTCTATGTGCTCCCATCTTCGAGACGTTATGTAAGCCATGCGGTCAAAACATCGACTGTAATATGGCGGGCTCGCTATGTATGGATATGCCGGGCGGCAAGTTCTGTGGTCGGCTATGTTCGGGCTTCAACCCCTGTCCTGACGACTTTGATTGCATCGATACAGATCTATACGACCCCATCAACGATGAGACCCACATCATCAAGCAATGCATCCCGCAGACGGGTTCCTGTGCCTGTGGGCCAGAGATGGACACATCGTCGGATGCGCTGAACTGTGGGGAATGTGGGAACGTCTGTAGCTACCCCAATGGGGTGTCGACCTGCAGCGAAGGCATATGTGGCATGGTGGGCTGTGAACCGGGTTTCATCGATCTCGATGGCCTGGAAGCCACGGGGTGTGAGTATCCATGCGAATTCATATCCGAATCGGATGCCCCCGACCCAGAGGGGATCGACGCCGATTGTGATGGTGTAGATGGGGAATTGAGCCGCGCCATCTTCGTGTCGGAATCCGGCTATGATGCAGGCAATGTTCTGGGCGATCGGGAAAACCCGTTCCAGACGATTGGAGCGGCTCTTGATTTCGCGGAACTGATACCGGACCGCGATCAGATCATGATAGCATCGGGTTCCTACAAAGAGCAGATATCCTTGCGATCGGCGATTTCTCTGTATGGTGGATACGGTCCAGGATGGATTCGTGATCCGACCAAATATTTCACCCGCATAGAGTGGGAGTCGCCCGATCCCTTTGGAAATATCGTGGTCATACGAGCGTATGATTTGTCCGAGCCTACGGAGCTTCAGTCTCTGATTATCGAGGCCGACACGAACGCCACTTCCGCTGGGTCGGTCGTTGCGATCCACGTGCTCAACAGCGCAGACCACCTTTTGATGCGCCAGCTGGCGGCCTCGGCGGGATCCGCCGGCGGCGGTACGAACGGTTCGGTTGGGTTGAAGGGTGCGGACGGCAATATGGGCCAAAACGGCGTCTCAATTTCGGACAGTGAGGAGTTACCGTGGCTATTTGGTGATCAGGATATGCCTCTCGGTGGTCCAGGAGGCCAATATGAGTGTGGTGATACACGTGTGAGCGGCGGAGACGGTGGCAGTGGTGGAAACTATGCTGACAACATTTTCGGTGGTTGTGGCGAGGACGCAGGTGATGGCGGTCCCGGCTGCTTTACTCCTGTCACCAGCACCATATGCAACTCTGTAGGTGGTGGCGATGGAGGAGACTCGGGTTCTTCCGGCGACAACGGTGTTCCTGGTCTTGTGGGGATCAGCGGTCTTGATGGCGCGGGAGGCGCATTCAATAACGAAGTGGACCAATACGGGTACTGGCACCCTGGCGACGGTGAAGCTGGAACCGATGGCGCACCGGGCTCCGGCGGTGGCGGCGGCGGCGGTGGCGGCGGCGACAATACCCTATGTAGTTTCTTTTCCGAAACCTGGGGTGCCTCTGGTGGTGGCGGTGGCTCGGGTGGTTGTGGTGGAAGTGGTGGAACCGCCGGACATGGTGGCGGCGGGTCTTTTGTGGTGTTTATCGTGGATTCATCTCCGACGATTCAGGATTGTCTCTTGATTGCCTCGGATGGTGGAAACGGTGGCATGGGTGGAATTGGTGGACTGTCCGGAGAGGGCCGCCTCGGTGGAGTCGGTGGAGCCGGACATAGCAATACGGGTGCCGGTGGCCTGGGTGGTGTTGGCGGCGATGGTGGTCGTGGTGGCCACGGGGGTGGAGGGGCCGGGGGTCCTTCCTTTGCGATCTTTGTTTCGGGCTTGTCCGCACCGAACTGCACCCATAATGATATAAATATTGGTGCTGGTGGTGTCGGTGGTCTGGTTGGAAACCCGGCAACGGGTGAAGTCAGCCCAGAAGGCCTTACGGGCCAGGGTGGGCCTTCGGCCTTCATCAACCTGCCGGTTGTGAGCTGCCCGACGGATTAGACATCTTGACCCAGGGCTGTCTTGTTGGCACCCTCTTTTCATGGTTGATTTCCAGATCAAGACACGGATTTGGAGCATCGTTTGGGTATTCGTCGTTCTGGGCGGCGCCTGTACGGTGCATACCGATTTGTCCGGCAAGTACTTCCACTGTGAATCCACGGTGGATTGCATCAACGGCCAGGTATGCCTTCCCGAACACAAAATCTGTGTGGAACCGGATGAAGATGTGGCCCATTTATTTGCCGGCGACACGGTCTCCACGGAGGTGGTCTCGGACGCGAGTGTGGACGGTGGACCGGGCGACGTAGTTGTGGACGCAGCCGATCAGGGTGAGACAAGTTCCGACGTGGTCTCCGACGCGACGGATGTGGGAGATGCCGTCGCGCAGGATAGTGCTGCGGATAGTTCTTCGGATAGTTCTTCGGATAGTTCGGGGGATAGTTCGGGGGATAGTTCGGGGGATACGACCGACACGACTGGTAGCGATAGCGGGGGCTCGGATGTGATTAATCCGCCAGAATGTCCGACTGTAGAAGCAGCAACCGCAAACTGCCCCGCATTTTGCGCCAATGGATGTGCCGATGGCCTTTGCCTGATCGCATGTGACCAGGATGACAGTTGTAACGAGCCGATCATATGTCCGGACTCGCTGGTCTGCGAAATCCATTGTAATAAGAAAAACACCTGTAATGGTGTCATCACGGCCGGTGCTTGTGTGCCTAATCTCCTGGTATTTTGTGACAATGACGATACCTGTAAGAACGCAATCATCAGTCTGGCCAATAATCTGACGGCTGTGAACTGCAACGACTCAAAGGGCTGCAAGGGCGGCTTTTCATTGCAATGCTCCGGTGGGGCCGCTTGCGATGTGTTCTGTAACAAAAACGGCACATGTGATGGCCCCATCAGCTGCGCCTCCAGGCGCTGCACGGTCCGATGTGATGGCGATAATACCTGTAAGAAGGCCATCGCCTGTTCAGCAGAAGAACGATGCGAGGTCCTTTGTCAACAGCAGGGGGCATGTAATGGTCCGGGCAGCTCCATCACATGTCAATCCCAGGGGGAGGGCTGCCATATCACCTGTAATGGGATGAACAGCTGTAACAAGTATATCCAGTGCAATAATAGCCCCGTCTGTAACATCAATTGTCCCAAGAACAATACCTGCGAGGGTGATATCTATTGCGACAATATTGCGGATTGTCAGCTCAGCTGCTTCTCTACCAGTGGCTCCTGCAATGAGGGTACCTTTCACTGTCTTGGCGAATCCACCTGTGGGCTTAGCTGGCATACCACCGGTGCCCATGAAAAGGCGTTCTTCTGCGACTACGACAATGGGGCGACCTGTACGCCGGTTAACTGTGGGTCGATAGGGCCTATCGGCAACCTATGTTCAAACAACGGCCAACAACTCGGATGTTGTAGTCCAGACTGGGATGGCGGTTGCTGTTGGTGGCACCAGCCGGGTGAGTAATCGCCTTTAGGCGTCGCTGGAAAGACGGGCTTTCAGGCTGGAATAGGCCTGCAGAGCGTCCGGATGTCGTATCTTGAGAAGGGCGACCCCATAGATGATCGCGCCGCCGAATACAGCACAGCCCAGTCCGATACCAAGGTTCAAACGGCCGGTTTGTGGGTCAAAAAGACCAAAGCCCCAGGCGATACCCCATACGCCGACCAACATGATCCCGGCGGCCAACAAACATAAGAGTAGCCGCTTTCCCAAGGCCTTGTTGATGACGCAGAAGCCGCTTCGGTTCAACAGATAACTCAAGATGCTGACATTGATGGTGGCACCAATAGCTGTGGACAGGGCGATACCGCCGTGGTCGAGGCTGGTGCGTGACAGAACCAGGCAGAGGATCACATGTTGGATCAGGATATAGGCGCTCACCAGCATCGGTGTACGCAGGTCTTTCTTGGCGTAATACACCTGCATGACGTTTCGGCTCAACGCGATGGGAAGAAGCCCAATGGAGTGGAAAATAAGAGCCTTATAGACCAGGTCGTTATCGTGTTGGGTAAAGGCGCCGTACTGGAACAACAGACGGATAACCGATGGTCCGAGTACGAGCAGGCCGATGGTGGCCGGAATGGTAATCATCGCCATGAGGCTGGTGGAAAAGGCGAAGGTCTTTTCGGCGGCCGTGGAGTTTTCACCCTCGTCGGCGATCTGTGCGCTAAGGGTGGGTAGAACCACCGTTGTTACACTTATGACGAACACCCCAAGAACGAGCTCCTGAAGCCGGATCGAATACTGCAATGCGGAGACACGCCCGGTGCCCAGACTATAGGCAATCCCCTGAGAAACCAGCACCTGGAGTTGGTAGATCCCGCCGGCAAGAATTCCGGGAAGGAAAATCCTTAACACCCGTCGAACACCTGGATTTCGCCAGCCGAAACGGGGGCGTAGCGAGAACTTTTTCTTCAGGACAAAGGGCACCTGGAAGAGAAGCTGAATACAGCCCCCAACCAGAAAACCCATAGCGAAGGCGTAGGATTTGTATTCGAAGGAGTCCGCAAAGAAGTAGGCGCAGCCGATGATGGATAGATTCAGGAAGATGGGTGTCGCGGCCCCGGGCCAGAACAGATGGTGGGCCTGCAGTGTCGCCTGTAATATGGCGGCCGTCGTCACAAGACCCAGATACGGGAACATTACGCGGGTTAGCCGGATTGTGAGGTCGGTATCGGCGTTGGCGCGGGAGAAGCAGGTGTCAATGATCCACGGGGCGATCAGGTACCCCAGAATCACCACTATGGTTACGATAAAGGTGAACACCCCTAGAAAGTCGGAGTAGAACTTTCGAAGCGCCTGCCTGTCTTTGGCGCGTATCTTTTCCACCAGGGTTGGTAGAAAGGCGGCCGTCATCTGCCCTTCGCCGAGTAATCTGCGGAACAGATTGGGGATCATGACGGCCAGACCAAAGGCGTCGCTTTCATTCGTAGCGCCTAGGAAAAAGGCGCGCATCTGCTCACGAACCAGCCCCAACATCCGAGAAATCAGGGTGAGAATCCCCTGGCCCGACACGCTCCTCAAAAAGCGTTTTCGGGAAATCTCGGGTTGTTCTTCCCTGGTCTCGTCCTCGGTCACGGCTTCCGTTCGTTATGTTTCAGGGCTGCTTTGGCCTCACCCCAGAGCTTGTTGAGGTTCACCATATCGACTTCGCTAATCTTTTTATTTTGTTTCTTCAGGGCTTGTTCCATCCATTCGAAACGCGCTTGAAAACGTCGAAGGGTTCCTTGTAACGACGCTTCCGGATCAATTCGAAGATGACGTGCAAGGCTCGTCAAAGCAAAAAGTATGTCCCCGAATTCGTGTTCAATAGCCAAACCATCCTGGGCCTCAATTGCTTCCCGAAGCTCTTGCCACTCTTCGGAGATCTTCTCGTAGATGCCCTCGTGGTTTTGCCAATCAAAGCCAACTCCGGCGGCCTTTTCACCGATACGCAACGCTTTTAGCAACCCTGGCAAGGCGTTCGGTACACCCGAGAGTGTTCCCCTCTCACCTCTTTCTTTCGCCTTGATGACCTCCCAGTTCTGCACTACCTCGTCTGCACCGTCGACGGTTTCGTCTCCGAAGACATGTGGGTGTCGTCGAATCATCTTCTCTGCGATTTGATCGGCGACATCGTCAAAGGAAAACACCCCTTCTTCTTCTTTCAGGCGGGCATGAAAGACGACCTGTAGCAGCAGGTCTCCGAGCTCTTCTTTGAGAAGTCTGGGATCGTTGGAGTCGATGGCTTCGACGACCTCAAAAGCCTCTTCGATCACGTAGGGGCGTAAGCTGCGATGGTCTTGTTCCTGGTCCCAGGGGCATCCCGATTCCGGGTCACGCAAGCGAGCCATGACGTCGACCAGTTTGTCGATTCCGTCTCCCAACTCAGTTTGTCCTCTTGGGTCGGGTTGGGGTCTTTGACGGAGACTTCTTCTGACCAGAGCCGGGACCGCTCACCGTGGGCTGTGCTCTCTTTACTGGGATCAGGCCCTTGAGATTTCTCTTCAAAGGAGTTGGCGTTGTCTGGGTTCTTGCGGTGGGCTGGACACGCGCGTTTGGACCAAACTTGAGTACGCCGGCACCCGTTAGCTTGTGGTAGTCATTCCCAACCGGAACAAATGTGCCACGGGTGTTTTCCGTATCCAGTCGATACAAATTGAACGCCCAGGTGCTATTCATGCGTGGAGCGCGTTGGATGGGCCCAAGCCCCTTGAACGGAATTCTCGCTTCCACGGTCCAGCTTGTATCGGTATCGCCGGGCTGGTTTACCGTGCCTTTGGCGGAGACCCGCACGGTTATACCGTCATGGTTGAAGGCTTTGCTGGCTTTGGGCCAATCCGGTTTTCGATGCGAGGTAAAGAGGGCGTCGAAAATCTGCTGGGCCGGCGAGAATTGAATCTCAATATAGTTTTCCTGCTGGAAACCAGGGTCGATAAACAGCTCTACGACGTCGGCTTTCCAGAGCTCCTGATCACGGCTGTTGAAGCGGCTCACGAGATTGGAATCCTGGGACGTCACGCCGAGATAGAGGGCCTCTTTGTCGTATAGGATTTTGGCTCGGGTTGATTTGTTTTCTGCGATAGCTTCGCCGTTGGGGTTTCGGAAGGGCTGTGTCCAGGTCGCGAGGCTCCAGGCCGGATCATTCAGCTTTCCATCGATTCTGGGAGCTTCGGAGACCTTCTTTGCTTGATAGCAGCCCTGTTCGAGCTGACAGCTTGCGCAATGGATCGGTGCCGTACTCGAGACCGAAAGAGTGGCGGCTCGCAAACGCTGGTCCTTATCCGTCTTCGCCTTTTCTCCTGTGGGCTTCATACGGATGTTGGACTGGTTTCGTTGATATGCGCCGTGATCGTAGATCCCCACATAGAGGTTGGCGTTGGCTTTTCGAGGTGACGCATCGGTCTTTTTCTTTGGCGGAAGCAAAGATTCTTTAAGCTGGATTTCCTGCTCATCTCGAATGATCTCGCCGGCCTTCCATTTGCGGATTGGATAGAGGCCACCAACGGCGTGGTGGTCTCCAGTGGCACGTCCGTGGGCGCTGTCGAGATGGACAAATATTAGCCAATCGCCAGCGGTTTCCTTTAGTACGCGCCAATACCAGGTAACCTTTACCTTGCTCTTCGGGCTGGCGGTCGTACAACTCAGATCCACACCAATAAGCTCGATCTTGTCGTCGAATTTCGCCCCTATCTTGAACTGCGGTGATGGCTCAACGTTACACTTATTATTATCGATGTCGCGGATCTGGCGTCGGCTCAAACTGGGGAATCGGGTCGGCTCGCGACAAGCGCTGGAGAGCACAAGAAGTACGGCCACAAAGACAAAGACAAATTTGCTGAAAAGGTTCATATGAATCGCATACCAGGGGCGTGTTTTATGAGCTTTCACCTATCCGAAGCCGGATTGGTCGTCAATGGAAAGGCCCTTATACTACGCCGATTGGCGGTATTTTGGCTGGACAAGGCCGTTTTCGAACGGGCAAACTCTAGGCGGTCAAAGACCTCCAGTTAATAGACCGAACCAAATATTACGGAGTCCCTCGTATGCGTACATCAGGTCAGATTCTACTAGTCTTACTCTCTACGGCCTTACTCTTTTCCTGTGGATCAAAGAAGAAGACTGCCGCTGGTGGAGGAGAACAAGCCGGAAATGGGGCTGTTGTGGATTGCGCTACCTTCGATAAAAAGATCGCGGAATGTTCCGATGCTTTTATCGCCGAATATGTCACCACCAAAACAGGTGTGCGAGCTAATGGTGATACCCTTGCGGCGAAGACAAAGAGTATGAACTTTGCATTTGGAATGATCTCCTCCAAGGGCGAAAGCCTTTGTACGAATGAATTCGTTTTTCACAATTTGAGTCTTCGCACCGACGCAGGCTGGGTAGCACGCTTTAATAAATGCGATACGAGTGCGTCTTGCGACGTATGGGCCAAATGCACGGCTCACGCCATCGGGAACCCGCTGGAAATCGACTAGTTCCCGACACCGATCGTCGCGAATGAGTCCGGGGGGCCGATCTACTATCTAGAAAGGCGCACCCAATGCGGTGTCGTCCGACTCTACGGCTTCCGGGTCGAAGCGATTGGTTCGCACACCACTCACGCCGTAGATCTCGTGTGTTTCGCTACGGTGGTCAATCTGCGCTTCAATGGCATACTTGTTCATAGCAGCGATGATACGATCCCAGGTGTAGAACTTGTCGCCATCAATGCCGTCGTGTTCGATCCCCAACAGCAGATTGTTCAATAGGATCGTGCTTTCACGCGTCATATTATGGAACCAGCCGGATTCGGTGTCGTTGAGGACGTCGGCCAGCAACCATCCCTTGGGATCGTCGGGCCGCTCGTTGGCTCTGAACACTTGCTTCGTATAGTACTCATAGCTCCAACAGGAGTTCATAAAGAAGATCTGATAGGACCCAGGGTAGATGCTCTCATCGCGAAGAACGTCGAGGCTGCCATAGAAGGAGTGCCCGTTGTAAAAGATGATTTCACTCTTCTTCACCAGCTCCTTGAAGATGCCGTTGGAATCTTCATTGAGAAGCTTCAGGGTTTCCGGGCCGATCATGATGATGGATTCGACCCGATCACCAACGGTTCGTTCGAAGCGTTGGCCGGGCGCATGTTCTTTTTCCTCGAACCCCAGACTTCGAATGTCTCGTGCGAACCCATTATAGCTGTGGATGCCCCAGTCCCATTTACCCGGTACCCAATCGTGATCGGCGGCGCCGAAAAAGACGACGATATCGATGCGTCCGTCTGCTTTTAGCAGATCGTATTCTGGGTAGACCGTTTTGGTGGGGGCGAGATCGTGGATCTTCAGCTCAGCGGTGATTCGGCCAATGCCCGCCTTTTCCATGGCTTCGGCGCACCCTTCCTGGTTGGGATCGAAATAGTAGAAATAATAGTAGTCGTGGGATGGATGCCCTTGCTGCAGACAGGCGACACCCACATCTGTGCTCATTCGCGAGGTGTCGTCGGGAACGATGGCCTGGAAGGACTTTTGTAGCAACTCAGCCATGCTGATGCCCAATTCGTCGAGATCGATCTTGGTGATGATGCTCTCCACAGAGGCTTGGTAGTCCACATGAATATAGCCGTCTTCGGTAATCTCGGATTTGAGTCCTGTCACACTGCTGGATGTGAGGTTCAAATGCAGTTTGAAGGAATTCAGCTGGTTCTTGGCGTATTTGATCTGCGGATCCGCCAGCGCCTGCAGGGCACGGCTATTCTCTTTCATAAGCCCTTCGGTGTAATAGGCTCGCGCCTCTTCGCTCATCTCGCGTCCGTCGACGATGACCGTCGCGTAGAACAGGCCCTCGATCTCGGTGGCGAGATCAGAAAGGTAGCCGGTGTCTGTTTTACCGCCAGGGGTGGGCTCGATGCCGTAATCCCCGACCGGTGTAAGACCGTCGCCATAGGGATCGCTGCCGTTTCCAGGCGTACAAGCCAACACAAAAACAAATACAAAACAATAGATCAGTCCGAAGCGCCGCATGGTGCCTCCCTTTTGCCCAATGAAGGCGCGCTGTCTACTACAGAATGGGGCAAAACAGCAATAAGAAGGCTCGATCACCCTTTGGTATCGGCCCCAAGCCGTGCAATACATTTTGGCGTTGTTTTTTGCGGAATTA